>CAZUEY010000064.1:0-12017 GCA_964619395.1 uncultured Staphylococcus sp.
AAATACAGTAGCCTTTAGGAACTCTATAGTTAAACGAGTAGAGAAGATGAATCTTTAGTGGTAAAAACGCAACTCTGGTACTCCAGTATCTGAAAGAGCGTAAGAGTGATTATAACCCGTGGCTGGATGCTCGCGGACAGTGGTTTGACCAGACGGATAACAAAGGAGTACCCCAGATGGGGGAAGCGATGAACCGTCTGCTGGAATGTGCGATGAATCGCACGACGAAAGTAAACAGCACTCTTAGGCTTCACCCAGTGGATAAGATAAAGCTGATTATCCACAATCAGCTCGACCCTAAAGACGCTTTAGAAGTGATGGAGTATCTAGCTTTTGAAGTAGAGCAATATCAGCAAGACCTCAAGGAACTGAGGGAACTACTGGCAGAGCTTGAAATGAGAGAGGACAAAGAGAACGTCTAGCCACAAACTCACCCCTATGGGCTGGTGGAGAAATCCACTGGCTCTTTTTGTTAATCTATGTTAAAGATTTTAGAAGGTATGTTTTGGAGAATGTTTGTATAGTGCTGAAAATCAGTTATGTTTAGCCTATATAACATTGATTGCCGTGTTGAGGAACGAGCAACGAAGCAGAGGCCCACGCGTACATGTATCATACCGATAATATCGACAATCGTGTCTTATCCGGATGTACCATACATCAATGAGCATCTACCGTTGCTTCATCCTGACAGAGATTTTTGAAAGTTGCGAAGTTTCAGAACGTCAGAATCAAGCGTCGAGTAAACGCTGTTAATATGTCGTTGTCGGCGTCTGACCCGAAAGGGGATGGGACTCCGACCCTGCAAATGTATTGCTAAAATCTTAAACTTCCAAATTTTAACGTACGGTTCCCTTTGCCCCGACACATCAACATCCGTGGCCTCTGCCGCAACAAATTTCGATATTTTTCGTGATAATACCTCAGTTCATTTTGGCCACTTTGGTTGGTTGCGAACTGCTTGGGAATCTTTTACTAAGAGACTGTCCCATAATATTTGTTAACGCTGAGGCGGGGATAGCATCCTGTGTGTGACTTAGGATTAACAAATATTATAGTACAGGCTGTAAAAAGGGATGCGAAAAAAATCGCTTCCATGCGTCTCCTTTATCCCGAAAAAGAGTAAATTTGTAGCACCGAAATCTCCCAAAATTTTCAAACCAATAATCATTACAATATCATGACTTTTACAGACGAAAACGTTCACGACATCATTGCATCCGGCAAACCGGTTGTAATCGACTTTTGGGCAACCTGGTGTGGCCCTTGCCAGCGCATGACACCCATTGTAGAAGAACTCGCCGAGCAGTATAAAGAGAGCGCAGTAATTGGTAAATACAACATCGAGGATGAAAATGACCTCACCACCAAATACCGCATAATGTCCATCCCCACCATCCTCTTCTTCAAAAACGGCGAGCAGATCTCAGACCTGCGCCTTGCCGGTGCTCAGCCCAAGGAGAAACTTGAAGCCCAGATTGAAAAACTTCTCGCCCTTTAATCCGGGCTCGCCTACCGCCTGAGCTCTTGATGGCTCTTCCGGCGGCTTTTCAATTGTCAAAAAATAAAAAATGGACCCCACTAATCGCGGAGTCCATTCTTTTTGTGTTATAACAGGGGAAGATTATTTGAGCTTGTAGACTTCCGAACCCGCGAGGAGGACGCAGCCGGTGCCGTAGTCGTCGAAGTCTGGCTTTGAATCGTAGGCCACGGGCTGTCCATCCTTCGGCTCTTTGCCTGTGCCCTGCACATAGCCGATATAGCCGTCGGGGTGGATTGCCTCATTTACTATAGCATTCCAGCCTTTGGTGAGGGAGTCGCGATATTTCTCAGCGCCGGGGATATTGTTGTTGAGTGCCCAGGCCATACCATAGACAAAAAGAGCTGTCCCCGTGGTTTCCTTGCCGCCGAAATTGCTCTCGTCGTGGAGGCTGACATTCCAGAAGCCATCCTCGCGCTGACACTTCACAGCCGCATCGAGCATCGCTTTAAGGTCGGCCACATAGGTGGCGCGGTGGGGATCGTCGGCGGGAATCTCATCGAGCACACGGCAGAGAGCTGCAACTACCCATCCGTTGCCGCGCGACCAGTAGCAATTCTTGCCATTGGGCTCCTTGTAGGGGGGCACGAAGTCCTTGTCGCGCCACCAGAGTCCCTCCTTCTCGTTGAAGAGCCCTCCGGCGAGCTTATTGCGCGAGTATTCATACATCTCCCAGGCCTTCTCGTTGTAGCGGGGATCGCCGGTCTCTTTCCCCATCTTTGCGAGAGCGGGCATACCCATCTGTATAGCGTCGATCCAGGTCCAGTCGTCGACCTGAGGGGTGTTGACGAGCATGTTGAGATTAGCCTTGGTCTTGGTGAGCATCTTGGGGTCAGGAGTCAGGCGGTAGAGATCGATATATGTCTGCGAGCAGCAGTAGTTGTCGGCGTTGCGTGTAGTGGTGTCGTCGCGACGCATCCCCCACTTGAAGCCATCAGCCCAGTCGTAGGCGTAGTCGTAGTAGCGATTGTCAGGGTAAATCGAGTGGAGAGCCATCAGGCCTTCGAAATAGACGGCGCGGGTCCAGATATTGGCTTCATAGACCTTTTTGCGTGAATAATAGGGGATTCCAACCAGAGGATCAGGGTGTTTTTTCAGATAGTGGTCATTGATTTTGATGAGAGTCTTGAGCGTTTCCTCGCGCGAGGGGAGCGACTCGGCGCCCATAGGGAGCGCAAGGATTGCTGTCATGACAAGAAGCAGGAGTTTTTTCATGTCGTTTAGGGTGTATAGATGTGTGATATTTTGAGTTTTATTTTGAGTCATTTATCAGTCAGAGTCCAGCCTGCTGCTCAGTGTCCGGAGGTGGAGAGCCTGACAGGGGTGAGGGTAACATCCGAACACAGACCGGCAGGCACTGTAGGCCAGTCGCCGAAGCTGAATTCGCGGGCATTGGTCACAGAGGCGATATTGGCATCCTTAAAGCGGCGCCACTCCACTCCGCGCCGTTCATAGTCGGCTATACGGTTGGCCTGAAGGTTGGTGACATCGATCTCAAGGGTATTTCGTCCGGGACGAAGGAACTTTCCGATGCGCAGAGTGAAGGGGACGCTCCACACCTTCCCAGCGCTGACACCATTGACCTTCACATCAGCGCTTTCGCGCAGGTCGCCGAGGTTGAGGATCCAATCGTCGGCCTCTACATCGGCGGGAAGATCGAAGCTTACACTATAGCGGGCGGTGCCGAAATTCACTTTAGCTTCCTCTATGGGGAGCTCGGTCCAGCTGACGAGCGAATCTGTCCGGAACACCCCTTCGATAGGCGGCTCAGAGCGGAGAAACTCTATGCTCCATCCGTTTTCGAGGTTCAAGGCGTCGCCTTCAGCCTCAATGTAGCCCCACGACTCCACCTGCTGCTGCGGCCGGGTAAATGTCTTGAGCAGCAATGACTCTCCCGGGCGCATCTGCAGTCTCACGAGAGTGCTCCCTGCGCTATCTTTGGCGGTTTCCGCCATCCCGCGGCGTCCGGTAAGAGGGTCGAAAATCTCCACTACGCTCTCCCGGGAGGCCAATGGCACGAAGCCATCTATCGGGCGGTCAGTGAGCTGGGTGAGGAAATAGTTATGGCCTCCGGTCTCATTGTTGCGGCGGAGCATGCTCACGCCATAGTCGCGCCGCAGTTTCTCAGGGGTCACCCCTGAGAGGGCAACAGCTTCACGGATGCTTGGCGCGGTGATGAGCTCTCCCTTGCCATAGCTGTGGATTGCGGCTGAGGAGGCAAACTCCGGGAGGGTGGCAAGGAGCTTATGCAGCGAGTCGCGGCGCTCCTCAAGGTTGGCCAAACCGGGCACATCCGAGGGATACCCCCCTATGAACATCACCTTTCCCCCCTTGCGGCAAAGATCGAGAATCCTGCTGAGGGTGGAGGGCTGAATATATTTTATACTCGGCACTATGAGAGCGGGATAGGCCGCGCCCCCTTTGGCGCATAGCATATTGTTCTTAATCGAGAGAGAATCGAGGAGTGCATCGGAGATATAGTCGGTATCATAGCCGGCGCGCATGATTTCACCCACCGCCTCCTTGATGTCAGGCATCCGCTGGTTCATCTTGTGGATGTCAAACATCAGATAGGGCGCGCCATCCTGACGCATCCACACCTCCTCGAGCGGGAAATAGAGCAGGAAGTCATTGTCCGGCGTGCCCGCGGTTAGAAATGACTGTGCGCGAGCTATATATCCGAAAAGCGAGTCGGCATCTTGCCATATAGAATTGGTGGGCGACATATTGATAGCCGCGTAGAACATATAACCCGGAAATTCGGCATCTTTAGGGGAATAGGGTGCGCCGTGGAAGTAGACATGGTTCACACCCGAGCAGAGCATCTGGTCAATCTCCGGCTTGCACCGCGACAGCGAAGTGCGGAAATGCTCTGTCAGCCAGGTGAGGGTTTCAGCCGATGTGAGTTTTTTGCCACTGACATGGGCTGCCGACGAGGCAAATTTCAGCACCGCCGGGTCGGAATCGCTTGGCCGTGAAGGGCCGTCCTGTACGAGCCCCGGGATATTGAAATCAGTCTGCCCGAAAGATTCACACTCAGGAATATCAACTGCGGCATAGAGGTCGATAATATTTGCCGGGGAGCCGTGAGACTGGTTGCGTACCCTCACACCTGCCTCGTGGGCGCGTTTGAGCCAGATGTCAGTGAAATTTTCGCGAAGCATCCGCGCAAGGGTGCTCCGGTAGTCGCGTACCACCCTCCGGCGCAGCTCTGAGGTATTGTCGTTGTCGGCAAACTCCGCGATATAGAGCTCGAGCCGGTAGCCGTGATCCTTGGCAAACTCTTCGAGGATATTGTCAGCCCAGTCCGAGCCATAGACTTCGTAGGAGTCGTTGAAGAAGGTGTCGGGCAGCGGTGCCCCGGTTTCTTTGAAGGCTTGCTCGAAGCGATCGAAGTAGTGGTTGACAGCCACAGAGTCGTAGTGGTTCACCACATATCCCTCCCCGCCGGGGGCTGCGCGTTTCACCATCTGAAATGTTCTCCCCGAGAAGATGGCATATACCTGCCAGTCGCTCTTGGCTTTGGGGGCTTTCCAGTCGAGGGTGCCATCGGGACGCAGACGGTCAGTGATATTCATTCGGAGATCGCCATTGGCGGCAATGATGGCCTGAAGTGTCGCCACCGGGAGCTGCCGCTTGTCGGAGGGCTCGATTTTTGCTTCGAGCCTGTGGCCCGGCGCTACGGTCCATCGCTCCACGATGCGCTTTCGGGCACCATATTTTGTCCCCACCTCGGGGCCTCCGAATGGCCATCCGGTGCCATTGTTCATATCCACCTGCAGCCCGAGGCGATCTGCCTCGTTGATGGTGTGGGAGAGCATCCTCATCCATTGGGGGGATAGGTATTCTATATCGTTTGCCTCATTGCCCATTACCCCATAGATTGGTGTAATCTCCACACCTCCAAGCCCTTTGCGTGCAAACTCGCTAAGATTGAAGGTGAGTCCTTCCGGGTCGACGGCACTCCCCAGCCACCACCAGCGCACAAAGGGGCGATTCTCAGTGGTGATCGGATACCAGTCGGTTGTGGAGGGGGCTTTGATCGCCTCGGAGGCATTGGTTGTTGCCATGGGGGTGGCAGCATTTATGCCGGAAGTAGCAACCGATGCCGCCAGCAGGAGTGAGCAGAGGAACGATTTGATCTTCATAGCTGTTTTCAGGGTCGTTGGAGTGTGATTGCCATAATACCGGCTACCACATCACCGGAAAGAGTCTCAAGGGTCAAAGATTTGATCTGTCGGGAGGGATCGGTGGGGATGTCGAGCACCACTGCGGCGCCACCCGGTATTCTTCTGCCATCCACACCTTTGATATTCAGCTCCTTGCCTAAATTGCGGCTCATCTTGCCACTCATGAGGTGAAGGCGGTAAGGTGGAAGCTGACCCTCTTCGAGGGCAAAAGCATGGTCGTCGTTGTAGAAATCCTGCTCTATGGGAGCGTAATTGACGGGGTTGACAAGGGGTGTCACCTCTCGGAGGCCGTCGGTATAGTCAATCACTATGAGGGCGTTTTCGATATTAGCCTGCATGTGGTTGGTTGAGCCTGCCACCACGATATAGAGGTGGGAGGCGTGGCCGCTCAGGGGAATTGTCACGCTGTCAGGGTAGTTGTCCCAGAGGGAGGTGAAGATGACGTTGTCGCCCTCCGACGGCATCGAGAATGTAAGGCCGGTGTCGGTGGTGAGCAGGTTGCGCTTCGAGCTCAGTAGATTGCGCAGGCCTGAGTCGTCGATATCGGCAGTTGTGTTGGGGTGACACCATTCACCTATCCCCTGTTTGGGGAGTTGGAGAGTTGTCACCGGCGGACGGGGGGATAGGTATTCGTTGCGGAATATGTCGGTCACCTTGGCGTTGTAAACTCCCGAGAGGTCGGTAGTGACGAGTCGCTCGGGACGGACATGGTCAAACCCTCGGGAGACGGCAGCGGTGCTCTCCTTCAGGGGTGTCACTTCAGGTAGCCACCACTTTAGGCCATCTGCTTCGACTTGTGTGAATCTCACCGGTCCCTCTACACGCACCTCCCCGGTGGGGGTAGGCTCGGAGAGTGGTTTGGTGAGCACAATGATATCTATTTCGGGCTCTGTGCCGGCATCAATTGTGATTTTCGGAGTGCCAATGGCATCAGGTGTGGACCGCCATTCAACAGGTTGTCCATTTACGGTCACACTCTTCACCCCCGTGGTGGGGATGGTGAGGATTGTGGCTGAGTTCTTGCCATAGCGGTTGTCGATCTTCCAACGGATCTCACCGGCTGTGCGGTGGAAGCTGTAGCTGATGTCCGGGAGCGATATCGAGGCGGAGTCCCATTCGGCGGGGAATCCGGGGATTATCTCTACTCGCGGCTTCGAAGAGAGCAGGTCGGGACGGATGCCGAAGAGCCCTTCGGTTAGGGCACGGCTCCAGACACCTATGGGGTCGGCAAAGTCGCGGTAACACTCCCCGCGAGCTGCGTCGTAGTAGCTTATCTGTCCGAAGTTGAGTGGCGATGCTCCGAGATACATATTATCCTTTGCCACGCTTTTCATCAGATTGTAGGCCTCTTCGGAGCGTCCGGCCTGCCAGTAGGCGAGGGCGGTGTGGAGCTCCTCGGCGATCGCCACATTGTTGATGCTCCATGAGTAGGGCTTCCAGTTGGTGGTGGAGATGACGAACAGCCCCTCCTCGCCGTCGGCCGAGTTGATGGGTATGCGAGGTATATTGTTGTCGATATAGCATGTGGCTGCGTAGGCCTTGAAGGGGTCGGCAATCTCGGAATCGATGGCGTGGTAGATGGTCCAGACCGCTGCCGAGGGGTGGAGTCGCTGATGGCCGCCGTAGTCGCGATATTCCGCCCAGTGACCTAACTCGGGCATCCAGAGCACACTGTCGATGGCCTCTCTGATCGCCTCGGCCTCCTGTCGGTAGGGGGTGGGATCTTCACCTATAGCTTCGGCAACCTGCGCTGCCAGTGCATTGGCAAATTGATTGTAGGCTGAGGAGTGAGTCACCGATCCGCCGCTATAGTAGAGCGCGTCGGAGGCCCAGATGCAGCAGTAGGCATCGTAGAGATGGTCGCCGTCAGGGTCGTAGTTGAGTTTCTCCCAATCGAGGTGACGCTTGATGACCGGGAAGAGTCTGCGCATGGAAGTTGTGTCGCCGGTATGGCGGAAGTGGCGCAGGAGAGCGTCGACATACACAAGGTTCATATCGTAGTGCGACATCTCATCCTTCTTCCCCGGGCGCCGGCAGATATATCCGGTGCTATACATGGGTGTGCCCCACTCTTTTGCAGCGCGGGCAAGATTTAGCGTGGAGTCCTGCTGCGGGTGTGGCAGAGTGGCGGGGATGTCGGTTATCTGATTGGCGGCGTAGGTGTCGAAGTGAGTCAGGGCACGGTCATGGAGCCCTATGGCATCGCCGACGTAGGCACCGCGCCACCCTAAGTGGGGTGTGCGCCATCCGATGGAGCCATGCAACCATGCCGAACCGCTCCATATACCGTCGGCAGCAATGGCAAGAGCACCACCTAACGGGTTGAGCCACTCTTCAGGGGTGGAGAGGCTCACGGTCGAGGCTATCTCCGAGCGCTCCTTCTCAGCCTTAGCTGCGAGCGCTGGGAGCTCGGAGTAGGCCGGAGCCTTAGCTGAGGGGACGAGGGCTATGTAGGCAGTCTGCCCCTTTTTCAGGGTGATGGTGCCCTCGTAGGAGGGGAGGTCGGTGATATGATATTTGCCGGCAGGGATCAGCAGGGAGAGTGTCTTCCGCTCTTTGCTCCCATACTCCACTTTAACGTCGTAGCCTTTCACGTCGTAGAGATTT
This sequence comes from uncultured Staphylococcus sp., assembly GCA_964619395.1. Lineage (GTDB taxonomy): Bacteria > Bacteroidota > Bacteroidia > Bacteroidales > Muribaculaceae > Duncaniella. The sequence continues at coordinate 8,338 of CAZUEY010000064.1, forward strand.
CCGGTGCAATACTCCGGTTTGAGGTCGAAGCAGTCAGGGGCATCGACACCGAGGTCACCCTCGCGGTAGAACTTCTTGTCGGCCACTCCGCCGAAACGCACGGGGATCTCAACCGTGCGACCGGTGGTGTTGCGGATAGTCCAGAGCGCCATGTCGGAACTGCGGAGCACCTGGGCTTCTACCTCTACTCCCCCCTGCTCATAGTCCATGCGCCCGGGTGTGTAGCGGGCCGTGCACTTTCCGGCAGGAAGAGTGAGCTTCAGATTGCCACCCATGCGGGGGAGGTAGATGCCGAATTCGGGCATATCGCTGCAGTCGACACGGAATCCCGAGTGGGCGCCATAGAGACCGCGGTTAAAACGGGCTGTGCCATCGGTGGTGACGGCGCTGTGCCCCTGGGGGAGGTAGTGGACAGGACGCAGATCTGCGGCAGCCACCGCAAGGGTAGCTGCCGAGAGTGCTATCGCAGAGAGTGATTTGGATATGAAGTTCATCTTTTGCTGTTGCTGAAGTGGAGGTGGAGAGAGGCGATGGGTGAAGAGTCGGTGCCCGGTGGCTTAGGGGAGGGGCTTGATACCTTCCCAGCGCACATCCCAAGTGCCATCCTTGGGGAATCCGGGGTTGGTCTCCTCGCAGCCATCCCAGCCGGCGCACATAAGCGCTACGGCTGTGAGGAGGCCGCCGTTGCCGGGGAGATAGCAGCGCAGACGGTTGTCCTGGAAGTTGTGGCCGTTGGGGAGATATGTGTTGGTTCGCTTATCCATGAGCAGGGCGTTGACAGCCTTCTCGGGGTGACCGAGACGCACGGCATTCATGGCAGTTGTCGGGTAGTCCCAGCCCCAGGTCTTGTCCCAGTTCCAGTTGTCGTAGACCCAATCGAAGGTGTTGTCCATGATATCCTCCTTGATGAGCGAATTGTTGGGGAGGATGCCTACAGCTGCGAGCACTGCCATGTGGTCGGAGGTGAGGCGGATGTCGCTGTAGGTCTCAGGAGCTGTCTCGGCGGCGAGATAGAGGGAATCTTGGGCTGCGAGGGGCGAGAGGTTGGCGATAATTTCGTCCCATTTTTCCACGCGGGGTTCACCCTTGCGTTCGCGCCACTCCTGAGCGGCTTTCAGTGCATAGTGCCAGTAGGAAAGCTCGAAGGGTGGGTTTACGGTCTCAGAGGCGCGGAGGGTCTCCTGAGCGGGGATGATGCCACGGAGTATGTAGCGACCCGTAGAGTCCTTCTCGGCAAAGTCTGCCATAAATTCAGCGGTCCCCTGCACGAGGTCGTAGTATTTATTGATCACTGCGGTGTCGGAGTTGGCGCGGTAGGCGAGTTCGGCGAGATATATGAGATGGGGCTGCTGCCAGATTAGGAAAGAGCCTACCTTCGAGGGAGCTTCGATGCCGGAGGGATCGGTCATCTTCATCCAGCGCAGGCCTTTGAATCCTTGACGCTCAGCGATCTCGCGGGCTACCGGGGCTGCCTTCTCATACCAGGGGAGGGTGCGGTTAAGCAGGTCCTCATGACCCCAGAGGGCAAACTGTGCCTGATGCCACCAGATCATCTCCATGTGGAATTTTCCAAACCAGGAGTTGTAGGTGAGGCCTGTCTCCTGCGGAGGAGTCGAACCGGCACACTGGATGGCGAGGAGATACTGCGAGAGCACCACGCGGCGCTCGAGCTCCTTGGCGCGGGGGTCGGTGCAGTGGCTGAAGTCAACCACACCACCCTTGGTCCAGAAGTCGTGCCAGTATTCGGCCGAAGCTGAGCGGGTGTCGGCAAGCGAGGTGTTGTCAGCTGTGGGGAGCGTGGGTGAGTAGGTGGCGGTAACTTCCCAAGAGTCGCTCTCAGGGGTGAGAGTCAGACGGTTGCGGCCATCTTGACTTAGAGAAGCCTCGCCGGTCCAGGCAAGATTGATATAGTAGGTTGTAGAGTCGAGCGAGTGGGCAAGCACTGCGTGGCCCGGCTCGCTGGTAAGTATCTCAGTGACATGGAGCGAGTCAGCATCCCAGTTGCAACCGTCGTCAGAGTGTCCGCCGGTGGGATAGGGGAGGCGGATTGCAAGGGGCAGGCGTTTGCTATCCTTGATAGCGAAGGCCACCATGTCGGCATTCGGATGGACATAGGTGCGCACCTCCACGGGAGAGCCGTCGACCTTGAAGTCAGAGCGGATCTCACCTTTCCACATGTCGAGCGTCTGGTCGATATCTGTGATTTGGTCGGGCTGCAGGTCGGCAAACCCTATGGCACCGAGGTGGAGGCGGTGGGGGTTGACGCGATACCAGTTGGCGGCGTCGTGCTGACGGCCAGGCTCGTTGAACTGCACCGAGTAGGGCTCCTGACGGCCGCGGCCAAAGTCGTAGAGTTTGAGAGTCTCCTCAAATTTCAGACTGTCAGGGTTAGGGAAGCTGTGCCATCCCCATTGAGCCATAGTGCCCAGGGGGACACCTTTTTTATAGAATTCGGGGAAGGTCTGGAGACCGGTGACGTCGACTGTGACGGCAAATTCGCCATTGCCCACCGAAAGCGAAGCCATGGTATCGATTTCGGTGATGTGGGGATTGTTGCGCTCCACCAGGGCGGGGCGGTCAATAGCCGAAGCAGATGTACAGGCGATTGCGGTGCATAGAGGCACGGCGCATGCCGCCGTGTAGAAAAGATCTCTAAGTTTCATCAGATTATATGGTATTAGAATATGAATACTGCGGGTCACGGCGATTACCAATTTGGTAATGACCGGTAGGCCGGGGGGCGGATGGTAAATAATTTTCAGCTACAAAGCATTCGTGCGCCACTCCTGGCGAGGCAGCCGACACATTGCGTCGAAAAGCCTCAACACGAAGCACGGCACAGCATAGGTATGCAAAAATACATAAAATTATTGGTATTTTCGCACCACTGCAATAAAGAAATGTCAAATAATGAAATCGGCGCTGACAATCATAACCCCTGACAATCGTCCGGGCAATCACGCCCAAGCCATTCGCCCGGCGCAGGCTTGGTGGGGATTACAATTTAGAGCCCATTCGAAAAGGAATGTTAACGCTGGGGTCGCATATCCTCGAGGGATTTTGGCCGTGAGGCGAGGGCGCGTGGCCGTAGCCACGTAACCGAGCCGAACGGCCAAAAGCTCCGAGGAGATGCGAAGGCGATGGTAATATTCGTTGCTACATCTCGTTATGGTATTGAATGATAATTAATTATATAATTGAATACGCATAAGAAATTCCTTAATCACCGTCACCGCCGATGGCTGAAAGCTGCATTCTCAAAATGTAGAATTGCATTAAATTTCAACCACTTGGAGGCAATATTATACATCAATAAAACGGGCTGTCAATGGGAAAGACTTTGTCGAAATTACGAACGCTACTTGTCAACGGCACTGGCTATGTGCCAATTATCGTGTATAGCGATCCTAATGAAACGCTTATGATAGTGTTTTAATCCGACACCCTCATATATATATATATGTTTAGCGCTTTGGCGGTGATGGAAATTACCATCGCCTCGGCCTCTCATTGGCATATTTATCCTTGTTCATCAGTCGTGTACATCAAGTACACTCCTTTTTCACAAGTATAAATCTGCTCAATGATAGTCCGCCCCAGCGTTAACATTTCTTATCGAATGGGCTCTTAGAGCCTGTCCCATAATATATGTTAACGCTGAGGTCGCATATCTCGGAGGG
>CAZUEY010000065.1:0-12009 GCA_964619395.1 uncultured Staphylococcus sp.
CCCTCAGCGGACACCCCTCCCTGATGGTGCCTTCCTTTTTTATATCCCTACTTTTCCCAAAAGCTCCAAGTTTCTCTTTGATTGAGGTTGATCTCTTCTGATTCGGCTTGAATGGAATTTATTTTTGAGATGAAATCAACTATTTGTGGAATTTGATTAACTTTGTGGAGAGAATCCTTTGTTCTTACGGAAGGGCAAAAAAGGTTTCTCCTTTTGACTTTTAATCTAATCAATTGTCCTATGAGAGCTTTCACTCTTAGATGCATTTTGACAGGCATGTCGTTGGTTTTGATGGGCACTGCTGTCTCTGCTTCTGAGGATATCAGTTACAATTTCTCGTTAACCGGTGAGACTTCATCAGGAGATTTCGCTCCATATTATCTATCTTCGCTCCGCTATGGCCGTATAACACAAAAAAATACCATTCAGGCCGAGGCTTCTGCTTTCAGGTCGCTTGATAAGGAGAAGCGGTTTTCTTATAGCTACGGAGTTGATATAATAGGTGGCTACGCTTCAGCGACTGAATACGAGAGATATAATCCTGAGTCAAAAACTTGGTTTTACCACTCGGAACGTCCCACATCTTTGCGCCTACAGCAGCTCTTTGGAGAATTGAAATATCGCTCTGTGTTTCTCAGAGGGGGTATGAAGGAGACGCCGTCGGCTTTTGTCAATCAGGATCTCTCGAGTGGCGACCTTGTGGCAAGTGGAAATACCCTCCCAATCCCCGAATTGCGTGCCGGATTTATTGATTTCCAGAATATTCCCTTCACCAATGGATGGGTTCAAATAGGGGGCGAAATCAGTTACGGAAAGATGATGGACAATGCATGGCTCCGCAATCATTACAATTACTACAACTACCACATTACCACTTGTCAGTATTATAATTACAAAAGGTGTTATTTCCGCACTAACCCAACGAAACCGTTTTCAATAACAGTGGGGATGCAGGCCTCGGCTGTATTTGGAGGAATTACACACTCCTATTATAAAGGGGAGTTGATGCAGAACCAAAAGAATTCTTCTGATTTTAAGACTTTCCTGAAGATGTTTTTGCCCCGACAGGATGGAGGCGACGGTTTCTATACGGGCAACCACCTTGGCACCTGGGACTTAAGGGCTCGATATAGGCTGAAGAATAATGATGAGATTTCCGCTTACTTCTCATGGTTATGGGAAGATGGGTCCGGCATTGGAAAAATGAATGGTTTCGACGGCCTTTGGGGGTTGGAATATAAGTCATTGGTCACAAGTCTGCTGAATGGCATGGTGATTGAATATCTCGACTTTACTAACCAGAGCGGTCCTATCCATTTTGCCCCTTCCGATTTTCCGGGGACCACTCTTCCCGGGCATGTGTCAGGCGCGGATGACTATTACAACAACGCTACTTTTAATTCCTTCGCTTACTACGGCCAGTCAATAGGCACACCCGCAATGATGGCTCCAATCTATAATATCGATGGCTATCCCGGCTTTGTGGGCAACTGCCTCAGAGGTGTCCATATAGGATTGGAGGGCGCGATCACTTCCCGGCTGGAATACCGTCTCAAGGGGGGGTATCGCAAGGCATGGGGGAGTGGCAAGATATTGCTGCCGAGACCTATAAGGCTTACAGCCATCATGCTCGAAGCAAGATGGCGTCCTGAAAAAATCAAAGGCTTGACAGTAAAGGCCTCGATGGAATGTGACCGCGGGACGATGCCGGGAAATGCCTTTGGGGTGCTCGTAGGGGTGAAATATAACGGACTTTTGAAACTATGAAAAGACAAATCTCAATTGCGCTCCTGTTTTTGGTGGTTGCATTGACAAGCTGTACACACAACAACGGCGACATAGGGGAATTCTTCGGAGAGTGGCGGCTGGTCTCCATGACCACCGACGGTGAGCCGGTGAAACTCTATGGAGAGGGGGCTGAAGATTTCAACCCTGATTTTGGGGCTCCACTCATCTACACATTGGCCTTTCAGGACAACATGGCCCGCATCAACGTCATATATGCACACCATGAATATGAGAGCATCTTCGGCACATGGGAGCAGCAGGCCAACCGACTTGTGCTGAATTTTTCATACCATGATGACCAGAACGACAGTTACGGATATAGCGCACCTGCCGTCTTCCGCTTCCCCGCCGATGGCGTGGCAGTCACGACGATTGAGAAATTCAAAGAAGATGATCTTATCCTCAGTCTAATGACTGACGAGAGTGTAAATTGTATATATCATTTCGTGAAACAGCATTAGAAATGCAAAATATGGATAGTAAAAAAGAGAAAGTGCTGGTGACCGGAGCCGATGGATTCATTGGCTCACATCTTACAGAATCACTTCTGAAAGAAGGCTACGAAGTCAGAGCCCTCAGCCAGTATAACTCATTCAACAACTGGGGGTGGCTCGAGGGTATCGATAATCCGGCGCTCGAAGTGGTGACCGGAGATGTCAGAGACCCGAATTTTTGCCGAAAGATAAGCGAAGGGTGCTCCACCATCTACCATCTTGCTGCACTTATAGCCATACCATATAGCTATGTAGCTCCTGACAGTTATGTCGATACCAATATCAAGGGCACTCTCAATATGTGTCAGGCAGCCAGAGATTGCGGAGTTGGGCGCATTGTGGTCACCTCTACAAGCGAAGTCTACGGTACCGCCCGCTATGTACCTATAGATGAAAAACATCCGCGCCAGCCACAGTCGCCTTACAGCGCGACGAAGATAGGAGCCGATGCCATAGCTATGAGCTTCCACAATGCGTTCAATCTTCCTGTAGTGATAGCCCGTCCATTCAACACTTACGGGCCGCGTCAGAGCGCACGCGCCATCATTCCTACCATCATAACTCAGATAGCCTCGGGTATGCGTGAAATCAAAGTAGGCGACCTCTCACCCACACGCGACTTCAATTTCGTGAAAGACACGGTTGCCGGCTTCATAGCTCTCGGGACTGCTGAAGGCATCGAGGGAAAGGATATCAATATTGCCACCGGTACGGAAGTGAGCATGAAAGAGACCCTTGAGACTATTGCAAAAATCATGGGAGGGGATGTGGAATATGTTGTAGACCCGGCACGTCTACGCCCTTCAGGAAGTGAGGTGTTCAGACTCTGTGGCGACAACACTCTTATCACATCACTAACATCCTGGCGCCCACGCTACACGCTTGAACAGGGACTTACCGAGACAGTGGAGTGGTTTACCAACCCCGACAATCTCGCAAAATATAAGGCAGGATTGTATAACGTGTGACTCCCCACTTAGGGTAAAAGTCGCCAAATCATCTATCTATGGCTACGAATTCAAAACATAACGGAGAGCTTCCGTCCGAACTCAATGTGCTGTTTCTCGGGGGTGCTAAGCGCGTCTCTTTTGGAAGGATGCTTATCAAGGCCGGGAGAGATTTGGGAATAAATGTCAACATCTTCAGTTCAGAACTTGTATCGGAGGTGCCTATCGCCTCAATCGGTACTGTGATTCTGGGACGTAGATGGGATGCGCCGGATATACTCGACCATTTGAATCACCTTGTAAAAGCCTATAAAATAGGGCTGATCCTCCCCTTTGTAGATGGAGCTATCTCTGTGGCGGCATCCTATCTTGTCAATTTCAATGATGGAGTCAAGTCTCCGGTGGTGACAGCCGGGAAAGCTGAAATCCTTTTCGATAAAGTTTTGTCAGCCAAAGCCTTTGACGCTGCCGGACTAAATATACCCCCCACCTACACTTCAGGTCGCCCAAACTTCCCTCTGATTGCTAAGCCTCGCCACGGGTCAGCTTCCAAGGGGATTCAGGTTATCTCTACAGTAACGGATTTTAAGCGCATATCAGTTGACTCGCACAAATATCTCATTCAGGCTTATTACCCTGAGAGAGAAGAGTATACTGTCGATTGCTATATCAGTCAAAATGGCGATGTCATGTGTGTCAGCCCCCGACGGAGACTCGAAGTGACCGGTGGGGAAGTGTCGCGGACGGTTACTATCGGCGATAGAGACGTGGTTGATTCCTCCCTGCTTGCCATCTCAAGACTTGAGCTTCGCGGTGCTGTGACACTCCAATATCTGAGAGATATGACCACCGGTGAGCTCAAACTGATGGAGATAAATCCGCGTCTCGGTGGTGGGGTGGTGTGCTCAGTGCATGCAGGTGCCGATATTCCCGGATTGATTCTCAGAGAGGCATTGGGGCTACCGATGGAGCCAACTACTCCGAAGGCCGGAGTGATGATATGCCGCTATTTTGATGAGGTGGTTTTCAACGTGTGAATTTTTTTCGCAATAAGATTTCTAAAATGTCAGGATCAAAAGAAAAAGTCATAATAATTGCCGAGGCAGGAGTGAACCACAATGCCTCAATGGAGATGGCACGTCAACTCGTCCGTGAGGCAGCAAAGGCGGGAGCCGATTATGTGAAATTCCAGACAGCCGTTCCCGAACTTGTCATATCATCAATAGCACCGAAGGCGGCATATCAAAAAGAGACAACCGGCGAGGAGCAGTCGCAACTTGAGATGTGTAAAGCCATCCACCTACCTCTCGACGCCTATAGCGAACTTGCAGAATTATGTAAAGAGGTGGGGATAGGTTTCATGAGCACACCCTTTGACCTTGTCAGCATCGACACACTGGTGCCACTTGAAATGGATTATTGGAAAATTCCCTCCGGCGAAATCACAAATCTCCCATATCTGCGCAAGATAGCAGGATTAGGAGGAAAGGTGATTCTCTCTACCGGGATGTCGACCCTCGCAGAGGTTGAGAAGGCCGTAGACCTCCTTGTAGAGGGGGGTATCAGCAAGAAAAATATCTATCTACTGCACTGCACAACACAATACCCCACTCCATATTGTGATGTCAACCTCCGAGCCATGGAAGCCCTGAAAAAACTTGGGACTGCCGGTGTAGGGTATAGCGACCACACTTTGGGAATCGAGGTCCCCATAGCGGCTGTGGCGCTGGGTGCAAAGGTGATAGAGAAACACTTCACCTTGGATAAGAATCTTCCCGGGCCGGATCACCGTGCATCGCTCGAACCATCAGAGCTTGCGCGGATGGTTGGTGCAATCCGCAATATCGAATCGGCGATGGGCAGCGGTGTTAAAGAAGTGGCCGGGAGCGAGCGCGCCAACATTGAGGTGGCGCGTAAAAGCATCGTGGCCGCCCGCGATATCAAAAAAGGTGAGATATTCAGTGAAGAAAATCTCACCGTGAAGCGTCCCGGCAATGGCATCAGCCCTATGGAGTGGGACTCCGTGATAGGGCAGAGGGCAAAAAAAGATTTCCCCTACGACACACTCATAGAGGTGTGAAAAGAACCCAAAGATAGAAATATCTGACAGTAAACATCCCCACAACAAACCTGCTCATGAAAGAAACGCTCTCCCAGTCGCTCGTGCAAAAGATGCAGCAGAGGTTGTCGCCTCAGCAGATTCGTTTTGTCAGACTGCTTGAGATGACGGGCCCGGAGGTGGAGGATGAAGTCAGGAGGGAACTTGATGACAACCCCGCACTCGAGGCGGTGGACAATACACCCGCAACAACAGACGAGGGATATCGCGAAAGTGCTGAGGAAATGCAGCGGGCTGACTACCGCGACGAGGAAGAAATGCCTCAGTTCCAGCCCTCCTGGGGAGCGATCTCTGAGAGGCGATTTGAGCCGGTAGCAGCTGCCGATACCCCCTCGCTGGCGGAGTATCTCCTTGAGCAACTCTCAGAAACTGATATCAGTGACTCCGATCTGAAAATAGCCCGATATATCATAGGGAATATCGATGACAGTGGCTATCTGACCCGCACCCCTGCAAAGATTCTCGATGATCTTGCCTTTAATGCCGGTATCGAAATCCCTATGGAGCATCTGAAACAGATTCTCGCCCGGGTGAGGGCGCTTGATCCTCCCGGAGTTTGTGCCTACGACCTTCGCGACTGTCTTGAGTTGCAGTTGCGTCGCCTCCCTGAGAGTCCGGCGCGCACACATGCACTTGAGATTGTCGTGCATTATTTTGATCTCTTCTCACTTAAACATTACGACAAGCTTCAGACCTCTCTTGGAATTGACCGTCGCCAGTTGCAGCAAGCCATCGACACTATCCGTTCACTCAACCCAAAACCGGGGGCAGGTGTGGGGGAGAGCGAGGCGGAGGCTCGTTCGCGTCACATAATTCCTGATTTCAATATCGACACAGATGGCGAAGTGCTGACGCTTACTTTGCCCAACAGTATCCCTGATCTGCAGATAGAGCAGAGCTTTCGCGCCGGCGGAGAGCTTGAAAAGTCGCTCGAAAAGGAAGCCTCAGGGCGCCAGGCTGAGACCTTTATTGCCAAGAAACGCGATGAAGCTCAGGAATTTATCGACATTCTGCGGATGCGCCAGGATACGCTCTATAGAGTGATGACCGCCATTATGGCAATACAGCATGACTTTTTTGTGACCGAGGATGAAACTCGGCTGCGCCCTATGAGACTCAAAGATGTCGGAGCGCGCACAGGTCTCGATCTCTCGGTTATCTCGCGTGCTACGGCAGGGAAATATGTTGCCACTCCGGCCGGCATTTACCCCTTGAAATATTTCTTCAACGAGGGAGTGGGGGATGAGGAAGAGACCTCAACACGCGAGGTTCTCGCTGCAATCCGCGAGATAATTTCAGCAGAGGATAAACGCCACCCGCTCAGCGACGATGCTATCATGAAACAGCTTGCCGAGCGGGGATATAATATAGCCCGGCGCACCGTCGCCAAATATCGAGAGCGCGAAGGAATCCTCGTCGCCCGCCTCCGCAAAGAGGTATAGAAAATCCCCTGAAAATCCCCTGCAAAGTGGCATATAAAAGAATAATATTATAATTTTTATTATAATATTATTAGAATATCGAAAACTTTTCGTATTTTTGCGACGTTGAACAGGAAGACGGACTTCATCAATCAGTGTTAACTCCTGAAGCCAACTGTAAAAATCATTGCAAGACTGACTGTAAAACTAATTGTAAATCTAAGCTCAAGATGTTAGCTAAAATCTCACAAGTCGGTACGTCGGTAGGGATAATAATTCCCCGGTATATCGCCACAGAAGGGGGCTTTTCAAAAGGCTCTCCGGTGAACATTGAATATAAAGACAACCAAATCATCATCTCCAAACCCAAAACAAAGCGTGAAGGTTGGGCTGCAGCATTCAAAAAATATGCAATGGAAGGTGAAGACGCGATGTTGCTGCCTGACTATCTCGACTCTGAAGCCACGGAATTAATGTAAACCGGCTTTTTGTCAACGTAAAATTTTTTGCGTTTAACTATTTAAGTATGAAGAAATTTGAGATTTACTCCATAAATCTTGATCCTACGGTCGGGGCCGAGATGCAGAAGATTAGACCCTGCATTGTTATCTCGCCTGACGAGATGAATGCTTATCTGCGTACCGTCATTATCATTCCCCTAACATCAATATCAAGAGATCTCCCGACAAGAGTCTTGATTAAGGCTACTGCTAAGAGCGGATTAAACAATGACAGTTACGCCGCTATCGACCAGATTAAAACCGTAGATAAATCCAGATTAGGCAATATGATTGGCGAAATATCAGAGTCGGAGAAGCACGATGTGACAACCGTATTGTTGGACTTATTCGACTACTAAATAGTCGAGAATAAAATTTTTGTCATGGCAGCCGTCAACTTCCGGCTGCTTTTGTTTTATGAAATATTCTTCATCGAGGGAGTGGGGGATGAGGAAGAGACCTCAACACGCGAGGTTCTCGCAGCAATCCGCGAGATAATTTCAGCCGAGGATAAGCGCCATCCGCTCAGCGACGATGCTATCATGAAACAGCTTGCCGAGCGGGGATATAATATAGCCCGGCGCACCGTCGCCAAATATCGGGAACGCGAAGGAATCCTCGTCGCCCGCCTCCGCAAAGAGGTATAGAAATATTAAGGCTTGTAAAATTAGAAGTGACCCACAAAAAGTTATTTGTCTAACTTTTGTGGGTCACTTCAATTACTGGTTTGCCTTATTTTTTTACCTTTGGGAAACTTGTATATTCATTTAATTTGACAATGATATCGTATCGTCTTTGATTTGATAGATTGTCAAAGTAGATAGTTTGATGAGTCTTTCCTGCCTCAATATAAATCGGCTTTGATTGCTCGTCGCAATATACAGTTCCTGTAACATGAAAATCAATAGGACCGCTTAACTTGATTTCAATCGCATATGAATTATATTCAATAGGTTCTGTCCTGTCGGGCCAGAAGATAATAACATCTTTAGTTAACTTTTTAGACCCGGCAAAACTGCTTAAGCTAAGGAATACTAGAAGAAATGCGAATAATAGCTTGTTCATATCGGATTATATATCGAAAAAGTAATCGCCGGCTTTATATTTATACTTGCCCTTAGCCGAATCTTGTCCATAAAATGGATTTTCATGGACATTATAATTCATCATATGTTTTCCCACCTTAACGTAGATCCTTTCTTCAGAAGGGCTGTAATAGGCATTTTTAGGTACAACAGCGTTATTACCCACAATCAGATAGACTGTTTTTGATTTCGCATCTGAGGGCAAATTATTAGTGTCAGCTGCTACAGTTGTACCCTCTTGTGAACTACTCCAAACTCTACCGTCCATAGCTATTGCAGGCATCTCACAGAATACCATTGCCATTAGCAACCCAAAAATAACTTTCTTTTTCATATTCTTACATTGTTCTTATTTATTGAAAACTATTTCTATTCTTCGGTTAAGCATACGATTTTCAGCAGAAGAGTTTTCCACTATAGGCTTGGAAGCTCCTTCGCTTATTACTGCGATTCTTGATTCGGAAACTCCCTTATTTACGAGATACCACTTAGCATTTTCAGCCCGTTGCTCGCCCTTTAGATGGTTAATCCTGTCATTACCCAAATCACACGTATTGCCAATTATTGTAATGTTATAATTGGGATTTTGAGATAGGATACTGAAAGCTTCATCAAGCTGAACTTCCATTGAAGTGTCCATCTCAACAACATTTAATGCGTAACCTGAAATAATTAAAGAAGACGGAAGCGATACTTCGACCTCATCTGCTACTTGTTCAACTATCGGATGCTCCATAGAGTCGGAGGTTGGCTGCGGTTCATTATACATACCCGCTGAATAAATTTCCATATTTTTCTTTCTCCTCTGAGCTATCTCGGCAAGCGCCTCTTCTTCCAGTTTCTCGCGATTTTCTTTGATATAAGAGTCTCTTTCGGCACCAGAATACTTATCTGCAGTACTTTCAAATATCGTTTCCCAATCTACCGAGTTTTTTCCCTTATTAAGTTCCTTTATCGTATTTATACGATCGTAGGTATCCATGCGACCCGTGATCCTGCCATCCTTATCATATTTTAGTGTCTCATAAAAATATGGATCATAATAAGATGACTCAGGATTGGTATACATTTTATTATTCTCGATGAATGCCTCGTTTGCCTTTTCAATGTCTTTTTCCTTCGATTTCGTATAGGCTGATGAACCGAGACTATAAATGGCATTGATTGCTGAAGAGTTATTTGGTGTGCTATTCCAACCATTCTCTTCGATTACGTCATTGTTGCTATTGTAGTTAGTTACAGCATTATCGAATACCTCTGTTGCAGATGAAACATCCTTTTTTGTAGCCTCCCCATAAACAGATGTTGCGATAGCTGTTCCAACTAAAACCTTGCCTCCAATACCAGATGTTGTAACAGCGTCCATGCGCGCTCTATCTCTATCTGAAAGAATACCGTTTCTACCTTTGGCTCTAGAGCTATCATCGTATCTCTTAACTTCCTTCACAACTTCTTTACCTGCATTAAATAAATCTTTAAAAAAGTTTGCGGATGCAGTTGATGGAATAGCAGCGATAATTATTCCGAATAAAACATATTTATTTTTCATGATTATTTCTGATTTTTATAATTTTTGCATAAACTAAATATTAGAGCTTCTTTACCGGGCTGAGACAAGGCGATTCCTTTTTTACAGATAACACCTTTGAAATGGATGGAATCATTGAAAACAGTTTCAGCATTGAGCGACATCGTGTAACCATCTTTCAATTTCTTGTCAAGCTTATATGTCCCAGTCGCAATAAATTGTGCTGGAGCGATAAGTGAATCACCTTCGACAGCGGCTCCATTGATAACAACCATATCATTCTCCAAGAAATGAAGAGAGGTGACGTTGTATCCGCTTTCTCCGTTTATGGCAAATGGCGTGACACTGTACCATACACTTGTTGGGATTCGGGCCGAAGAACAGCCACTTAATATTACGGCTAGCACGGAACAAAAAAAGATAATACTTTTTTTCATGATGAAATTATTTAAAAAGTTTTAAGGAATTTGATTGTTGTATTTTTCACTGTAATAATCACATACAGCATCATAAATATATCCCGATGCTGATGACGCGTATTTTGCAATAGTAGGAAATCCGGCACTATTGACTGCTATCCGGATTGCATTTTTCAATCCGCTCTTTGCTACGGTTTTAGTTACGCCCTTACAAGCGACCTTATACATCTTCTCACCATTTCTTTGGTCAATGATTTGCTGGGCAACAGTAATGCTGATGCTACACTGTTTGTTGTCATCCTCAATAATGGATGAAGTCCCATTTGAGATAAGGGTAATTCCTGGTGCTAATTGAATTCTTTGCTGAGCCTTAACACCCAAACAGCTGAACAATAGAATAGACACAAGAAAGAAAAAATTCAATCTTTTCATTTTTATGTTTGCTGCTACACGCAATCCCATTGTAGCTCACACTATATAAATATGAAAGAGGCGTGGACTGCTATGCCACGCCTTAGTGAACAGGTGGTAGGAATACCTATATAGACAGATGTGGAAATAACAGCTCCACGCCTTATGACGTGGAGACAATCATGACCTTCTCTTGTCTATTGTGAAATAAGTTTCCTACGCTTCGTTCACTCAAGCAGAAGACATAACGCCTCTTGTTAACTATGTCTCGAATCGATGCGCATCAATTCAGCTGTAAAGATAGGTGTTATTTTTGAATAAGCAAAATTAGCATTGAATTTTGTGCGTTTTTGTGCGACGTGGCGGTGTAGAAATAGTGACCGTTGAAAAGGATGGGGACATTTATGTCCCTATCAAACCGATCTGCGAGGCTATAGGCATCGCGCCATATTGCGGCAAAGATCCGGCGACTGATGAATACGACTGTCTGCCATTCATACGTCGGTCTATCTGAGGCGATATCCTACCCATTTCAGCCATAACCGGGCTGATTTTACCCGAAAAACAGGCACTTCACAAAAAAATACGAATTTTCGTAATCTTTTTTGCCCGAAAATTTGTTTAATACGAAAATTCGTAGTAACCTTGTGGTGTCAAATTAAACAAGTAACCACAATGAGAAAACGAAAAGAAACAATCAAACTAACAGAAAAAGAGGAGGAACAGATCAGAGCCATCCGCAACTACCAAAAAAGTTACCCTAACGGTTATCCCCAACTCCTCTACTTCATTCAACAACTCGTCGATGAACTGACCGACCACCCCTAAACAACCGACCTCCATCTTACCGAGGGGGAGGGCATTAAAATAAAAAGATATGGAAACAATCATCCAACAAAAAACGATTCTCACGGACGTAAAGCAGAAAATGTCCGATATTCTCATCGCTATCTCTTGGCGTGAGGTGGCAAGAACTTACTTCGGCAAGTCGAGTTCCTGGTTATATCACAAACTTGACGGTATCGACGGCAATGGTGGCGTTGGTGGCTTTACGCCGGAGGAAGCACTGCAACTAAAGGGAGCGCTGTGCGACCTCTCCGACCGCATCCGTAGAGCAGCCGATTCAATCTGACATTGCCTTGTTTAATTTGACACTGTCCGCTCAAGGCCGGACACCCCGAGCCCTCGCCATTACCGGCGGGGGCTTTTGGGGTTCGCCCGACATGTGCATAATCTAACGGATGGAAGTCCCTAACGCGGCCTAATAGCGGCAAGCGTACAGCCAAAGACAAGCTGC
>CAZUEY010000066.1:0-11943 GCA_964619395.1 uncultured Staphylococcus sp.
GACACAAGGATTTTCAGTCCTTTGCTCTACCAACTGAGCTATGGCACCTTTTTTTGTCGGCTTAATTGATCTCTTTCAATTGATATGCCTTTTGTTTGCCGCTTTCTCTTCCTTGCGGCGGTGGGTTGCCGTTTTCTCTGCGGCGAAGGGTTGCCGCTTCGTTTCTTGCGGCGTGAGTGCCGGTTTTTATCTAAGCAATGGGTCGCTTTTGATTTTGAACCGGCGTTGCATCCACCTTGCCGTTGTTGTGGGTGGCTCGGCTTTTGCTCTGCAAAGGTATGGCTTTTTTATTTTTCCACCAAATATTTTTGTGTTTTTTTGTAATGCTTTATTTAATCTTTGCTGCAATCAGCTGTCTATCACCGGCTTTTTGATAGTAATTTTTGATTAAATTTCCTTTTTCGGTCAAGTGGATGAGGGTAATCGGGGAAGCTTTCTTGGTTTTCTTTGCCATCGTGGGCAGACAGGGGGCTTCCGGGCTTTCCGGGTCTAAGAAGAGGGTATTCAGGTCCGGAGGGTAGTATTAAGAGGGTGCCCCATTATTTGTGGTCGTATATCTTAGCGGTCGATTTTGGGACGGTTGTGGTTTAGCGGAGGGTGAGGCGGGAGAGTGGGAGGAGAGTGGTGGCTTTGGTGCGCAGGTCTGTGGCTGAGAGTTCATGGATAGAGTTTACGGTATCGGAGAGTGACATGGCGCTCCCGCGATAGAGTGTGCTTCGACCCATTGAGATGGCTATCTGTTCGGTGTTGACGCTTCCGACAGTGAGCTGGCCTATGAATTGGCGTTTGGCGGCGTTGAGCTGACGGGTGGAAAGTTCCTTTTCGGCAAGGCGTGTGATGGTCCGGCTGACGAGGCGTGCGCAGCGGTCGGCGTCGGCGGGGTCGCAGCCGAAATAGATGGTGAGGAGGCCGTTGTCGCTCATGAGGGAGGTGGATGCCTCTACGGAATAGACGAGTCCTCTGCGTTCGCGAAGGGCTACGTTGAGCAGGGAGTTCATCCCCGGGCCGCCGATGATATTGGCGAGGAGGGCTATTGAGAATCTTTGGTCGCTGAGCAGACCGGGGATCCTCGCTCCCATAATGGTGTGGGCCTGGAAGGAGTCGGCTTTTTGGGTTGTTTTATTGAAGGATGGGTTTACGGATGGGGTGTGGCGTGAAAGCGGGCAGTCCGGGCGATTCAATGTGCCGAAATATCTCTCAGCCTTAGCTATTGCGCGCCCCGGGGCTTCCGGGCCGTAGTAGAAGAACACCATGTTGCCGGGGGTGAAGCGCTCGTGGAGGTATCGCCGGCAGTCGGCGCCCGTGAGCTCGCGGAGGGTGGCTTCGGCGCCGAGGATGTTGTGGGCCAATGGCGAACCGGCGTATATGAGTTCTTCGAAATCGTCGAACACGGCCTCAGATGGTGTGTCGAGGTATGTGTCGATCTCCTCGGCCACCACAAGTTTTTCGCGCGAGAGCTCTGAGTCGGGAAACTGAGAGTCGGCTACCATCTCTGCCATAAGGGCCACAGCGCGATCCAAATGTCCGGCCGGGGCTGTCGAGTAGACCACGGTCTCTTCCTTAGTAGTATAGGCGTTGAGCTCGCCCCCTATCACTTCGAGGCGGTCGCGGATATAGGAAGCACGGTGGCGCGAGGTGCCCTTGAAGATTGTATGCTCCACAAAGTGAGCCAGTCCGTAGAGATGGGGGAGTTCATCGCGGCTTCCGGCGTTGACGACAACGCCACAGTGCTCCACAGGGATTTGCGCTTGTTTCGCCACACAGCGAAGGCCGTTTGTGAGAGTCGCGTAAAGAAATGGTGATTCTGACATAATGGCGCCGAGGAGATGACCTCAGGTGACTGCAAAGGTAAGGATTTAGGCTCCAATCCCCAAATAATTCATAGTGGGCCTGTGATTACCCTCTACCGATCGAGGGGGATGAAGATGGACGCGCGGTTGAAATAGGATATCGAGCGAAAAATGTAATTTTGCAGTCGAAAAAAAATGCAACGTTATGACAAAAGCAATTATCGCAGTATTCTTAGGGGGAGGTGCAGGAAGCGCGCTTCGCTACGCGGTGCAGCTGCTTCTGCATGAAAGGATTGTACCCTATCATTTTCCGTGGGCCACTCTGACAGTCAACATTATCGGCTGTCTTCTCATAGGGCTTTTCTATACCCTTTCGGCAAGGTTTCAGTGGACTGCAGAATTGCGGCTGATGCTCACAGCAGGGTTGTGTGGCGGGTTTACAACCTTTTCGACCTTCAGCAATGATATTGTGGAATTGTTGCGGCAAGGCGAGGTATGGCTCGTAGCAGTCTATCTGGCTGTAAGTCTGCTCCTTGGGCTGACGGCTGTGGTGGGAGGCGGGTTCCTTGCCAGAAATCTCTGAGCCGCCAATCGCCCCCCTCGTCACTCCGACCGTTGATATTCAGAGGGGGAAAGCCCCACAAGATGCTTGAAATATTTGCCGAAGGATGATTGATTAGGGAAGTTGAGCTCGTAGCTCACCTGCTGCACATTCTTGCCTGAGAACCGCAGGAGGTTTTTTGCTTCGAGTATCACATAGTCGTCGATTACATCGGCAGCCGACCGGCCGGTGCGTTCCTTTACTATCAGGGAGAGATATTTTGGAGATATGAAGAGCTTGTCGGCATAGAATGCGAGCGACCTCTCCCGGCGGTGATGGGCATGGACGAGTTTGAAAAAGTCGCGCACATAGCCGGTGCGCCTCGAGCTTGGCCTATCCACCGTTTCCTCGGGGGTGCGCAGCGATATAATCTGCATCAACTGATATGTAAGGGCCGCAATTATATTGCGGGCTATAGCCTTGCTGAACACCGGGTCGGGGTTGCCGGTGTTTTGCCTGAGCACCTCATAATAGCTTTTAAGGAGCCGGGCTTCCGCCTCCGAGATGTCGATGACCGGGGTTTGCCCCATCCCTCTGCTGGCCATCGGAGGGAGCGAAGAGAGAATATTGATATCAAAATTGATATCGCGCATAAATTCTCCCGACACGAGAAGCATATAGCAATCCAGTCCATGGGTGACCACATTCTTGATCTCAACGAATGAGTCGCCCCTTATCACCACTGCGGAATTAGCCCTCAGCGAAGCGGGCACGAGATTGATCTCTAACTCAAATCCTCCACCGAAGCATAAGATCCACGCAATTCCCTCAAACCGGATAGGCCCCTGCAGTTCATCAGGCAAACCAGTGTCGCGGGTGATGTGAGAGAAAGCATACTCCTCGCCAAGAGCAGCAAACTCAGTTGCAAACTTTGTAAACTTCATCAGTTGCGGTATGTCAACCGTCTTCTCTTTACCTTTCATAGATGTGGCTTGAGTGGAATCATCGGTGGTTTAACAATTGGCAAATATAGAAAAATTTCTTCTGAAACTCCCACAATTTACCAACTCGTCTCCCCTAACCAACCACATTTGTAGCAAAAACAGCCAATCGCCATCCTCTCCGACAAACTGCCGATAGACAACCGCATGGTATACTCTTAACGTCGCGCTGAATCATTTGACTACATTTTTTATTTATGAGGAGATGCATTTTTTGGTTTATAACCCAAAAGTAGTTAAATTTGCGGTAAGAATATCCCGGTCACATCTGCGCCTCCGCGACTGCCGGAGATGGCAAAGATGCGACTAACGAATTTTTATAATCTATGATGGATCAGGAAATTAAAAAACAGCTCCTTAAGGATCCCGATGGACTTCTGACCTACGAATATATCGCCAACCATATAGGGGGGTGCGATGAGATTATGGACGAGCTTGTCGACAATATGATCACCGTCGACCATTCGGGACAGTTCATAGCCTCGGCCGCCCGCTACCTTTCCGCTATCGACAAGGAGCATTATGCTTCGCAGATCAGCCGTCTGATAGCCAATGTAATAGAGAAGGATCGCGAACGCCGCTATCTCCCCGACCTTGCCATCGCCATCTGGGGCACTGACTACCAAAGTCATGCTGAGGAGCTGAAAGCCACCGACGACAACTTCCGACGCATCTATAAGCGCATCACCCCCTCAGACTCTATCTGAAGCCAGGATCGTAGGAGGTCAGCGATTCAGGCACATAACTTGCCATTATTCATCCTAAGTATTGCAGCATCCCACCAGCCATGAAAGTAGTCCAGATATTTCCCGGTAAAGTATGGGGAGGGGCCGAGCAGTATGTGCTCGACCTCGGGACGGCTCTCGCTGAGCGTGGACACGACATTACTTACCTCTGTCGCAATTCCGCCGCTGTAGAAGCACGGCTCAGCGACTCGAACACCCCCTTCACGGCCCTCCCGTTCAGCTGGGCCTTCGACCGTAAGAGCATCAAGGCTCTCGCCGAAATCATAGCTGACGCCGATGTGGTCCATATCCACGACATACGCTACGCCCCTATAGCAGTACTGGCCCGCCGCAAGACAGGTTCAAAGGCCCGGATTGTAATGACTCGCCACGACGCACACCGCACCCCTGTCAATCCCCTGCTGAGGCGCTATGTCAAGGAGGTGGATAGTGTAGTGTTCGTTTCTGACTTCGCCCGGCGCGCATGGCTCAGTGGCAACCGCTGGTTTCCGGAGGAAAAATGCACAGTGGTGCTCAACAGCACCCCTCCTGCATCCACATCAAATGCAGTGGAAAATCTGCGCGAAAAATTTGGCATAGCCCCCGCCACCCCTCTGCTCATTTTCTGCGGACGCATAAAGAAAACCAAGGGGTGCGACGTGATGCTTGAAGCCCTCTCCAGCCTGCGCGACCGCGATTTCGCCCTTGTGATGATCGGAGCGTTCGCAAAAAAAAGCTTCCGGCAAAAGCTCGATGAGATTGCCTCGCGCGGCGGGATATCTGACCGCATCCATTACTATGGCTTCGCCGACCATGCCCGGCTTTTTCTCCCGCAAGCGGATATAGCCGTGACACCCTCGGCCGGGAGAGAAGCCTGCGCCCTTGCCAACCTTGAGGCCATGCAAGCTGCCACATGCGTCGTGACCACCACAAGCGGTGGTCAGGTAGAGTATATCACTGACCATATCAACGGCCTCCTCGTGCCTCCCGCCGATTCGGGAGCTCTCGCAAATGCCATGGCCGAGCTCCTCGATAACCCCAATCTGCGCGACACCCTCGCTGCTGAAGGGGAGCGCTACTTCGCCACAAAAATGAGTTTCGACAAATTCACTGACCGCATAGAAGAGGTCTACCGGTCTCCCATCATATCACCTCAACAATAAGACTACTCTCAAAATGAAAAAAGCCATATTCATAGCCCTGCTTTCAATCGCTGCATTAGCAGGAGTAAAAGCGCAGCAAACTACTGACAACATGACACAGACTACTGATCCACAACAAGATGTAAAGGTACTCCTCCACACCACAGCCGGCGACATCACCCTGCTCCTCTACGGCGACACTCCGGCGCATACCAAAAACTTCGTAAAACTCGTCAACGAAGGTCACTATGACGGACTCCTCTTCCACCGCGTCATCAACGACTTCATGATCCAGGGAGGCGACCCCGAATCCAAAGATGCTCCCAAGGGTAAAATGCTCGGCGCAGGCGACATGGGCTACACCCTCGAAGCTGAAATCCTCTTCCCTACTCACTTCCACCACCGCGGGGCACTCGCAGCCGCCCGCCAGGGGGACAATGTCAACCCGGACCGCCGCTCATCGGCTTCGCAGTTCTATATCGTCACCGGCAAGAAATACACCCCCGAGCAGATGGAGCAGCTCGACAAGAGAGCCCTCATGCAAAAGCGTCAGGATGTATTCAACAAACTCTCGCTCGAATACCGCGACACCATAATGTCGATGCGCCGCAACCACGATCAGGCCGGTCTCGACGCTCTCCGCGACAAACTCGCCGAACAGACCATGCAACAGACTGCCTCTGACTCTACCATCTACACCCCCGAGATGCGCGAAGCATATATAAATGAAGGTGGTACACCCCACCTCGACGGCGCCTACACCGTGTTTGGCCGCGTGCTCGAAGGGATGGATGTGGTCGATAAAATCCAGAAGGCAGAAACCGATGGTCACGACCGCCCCACCGACGACATCCGCATCATCTCCGCAAAGGTGCTCTAAGCCCCGGTAGCAGCGACGCTCCCGGCAGAATCCGCACCTTCCCACAAAAAAACAAACAGATAAAAAACTAACTCTCAACACATACATCACTATGTCAGAAATCAAATGCGTAGGCATCCTCACCTCAGGTGGCGATGCTCCCGGTATGAATGCTGCCATCCGCGCCGTCACCCGTTCGGCAATCTATGGCG
The DNA here is from genome assembly GCA_964619395.1 of uncultured Staphylococcus sp. Lineage (GTDB taxonomy): Bacteria > Bacteroidota > Bacteroidia > Bacteroidales > Muribaculaceae > Duncaniella. Next base: position 6,271 of record CAZUEY010000066.1, read on the forward strand.
GACTCAGAGTGAAGGGTATCTACCGTGGCTACCGCGGACTCATCACTGATGAAATCCAGGAGTTCAAGACTCAAAATGTGTCAAACATCATCCAGGCAGGTGGTACAATTCTGAAAACCGCACGTTGCAAAGAGTTCGAAACCCGCGAGGGACGCCAACTCGCCTACGACAATCTCAAGCGCCACGAGATCGACGCCCTCGTAGTGATCGGTGGCGACGGCTCGCTGACCGGTGCCCGCATCTTCGCCAATGAGTTCAACTTCCCCATCATCGGTCTGCCGGGAACTATCGACAACGACCTCTATGGCACCGACTCCACAATAGGCTATGACACTGCCCTCAACACCATCATGGAGTGTGTCGATAAGATACGCGACACAGCCACCAGCCATGAGCGCCTCTTCTTCATCGAAGTCATGGGTCGCGATGCCGGATTCCTCGCCCTCAACGGCGCTATTGCCTCCGGCGCCGAGGCTGCCATTATCCCCGAAATTTCCACCGAGGTCGACCAGCTTGCCGAACTCATAGAGCATGGTTTCCGCAAGAGCAAAAACTCCTCGATAGTGCTTGTGGCCGAAAGCCCCGTGACAGGTGGCGCCATGGGCCTTGCTCAACGTGTGAAGACTGAATATCCCGGCTACGATGTGCGCGTCTCGATCCTCGGACACCTCCAGCGCGGCGGTTCCCCCACCGCCCACGACCGCATCCTCGCCTCGCGCATGGGAGCAGCGGCCATCGATGCCCTCCTCGAAGAGCAGCGAAATGTGATGATCGGTATCCGAAACGATGAGATTGTCTACGTACCCTTCTCGAAGGCTATCAAAAACGACAAGCCCATCAACCGCGAGCTTCTTGAGACCCTCCGCCGCCTCTCCATCTAATCGACTCTTACTCCCCTTCAACCCCAATATGATAGTAGTAAACGATATATACAAGTCCTACGACAAGCTCCATGTGCTCAACGATGTGTCGCTCACTGTCGACGATGGCGAGATCCTCACCATCGTAGGACCAAGCGGTGCCGGGAAGTCGTCGCTCCTCCAGATCATCGGGTCGCTCGACCGCCCGGACAGCGGCTCCATCACTTTCGACGGCGAGGAAATCACAACCATGAAGGAGAAGAAACTCGCAGAGTTCCGCAACCGCAACATAGGCTTCGTCTTCCAGTTCCACCAACTCCTCCCCGAGTTTACACTTGAGGAAAATGTGGCTCTCCCCGCTCTGATAGCCGGAAGGAAACGCACTGACGCACTCAACCGCGCCACCCGGCTCCTCGACGAGCTCGGGCTGGGCGACCGGAGACTCCACCGCCCCTCTCAACTCTCGGGCGGAGAGAGGCAGCGGGCAGCGGTGGCACGTGCGTTGGTCAACGACCCCAAGGTGATACTCGCCGATGAACCTACCGGGAGTCTCGACAGCCACAACCGCGCCGAGCTCTACCGCCTGTTTTTCGATCTGCGATCATCCACAGGCAAGACCTTTGTCATCGTGACCCACGATGACACACTCGCGCTTAATTCAGACCGCATCATCCGAATGAACGACGGCCGCATCGTCTCATGACCCTGACTCACAATCGTATCTCCCCGATCCTAAGGCTTTTCGCCGCCGCTCTCGTGGCGGTGGCGCTTGCCTCATGTTCGGGGGATGATGGCGTGGATGGGCCGGTGGAGATAAGCCTCTGGGATATTGTCACCTACGAAGGCCCCGACGGCTCATCAGGCTCGCGGTTCACCTTCCGCCAGGTCAACGACTCCCCGCTCATCACTCTCACCAGCACCGCCACCCTCTCCGACCTCGACGAGGGGACACGGCTTGCAATACGCTATATCCCCTCCTCCGGCAACGCCTACGAGAGTGGACCCGTCAGACTCCTGCAGGCCTCAAAAATCACTCAGAGCGAAGTAGCCATGGAGTGGAATGACGATTTCGACAACTGGGGGCGCGACAAAGTCTATGTCTACTCCCTCTGGCGCAGCGGCAACTACATCAATGCCCATGTGAAGCTCACCTATACCTCCGAGCCGCGCATTTTCCGCCTTGCGGCCGACCCTGCCACCATCGAGAGCGACTGGCCGGTGGTCTACCTTGTCCATATACTCCCCGGCGAGATCGACAATCATGACCGCACTTATCTGGCCTCGTTCGACATCTCCCCCCTTTGGCTACGCCCCGATGTGAAAGGTGTGACACTCAAGGTCGCCAACTCCAATCTTAATAAAGATATTTTCACATTTGCGAAAGCCAATTGACCCTTGAGCCCGTGATAAACACCTATCACGGGCATTGTTAATGGCTCTTTCACAGAGGGAGTGGGAGTGTGCAATAGGTTAAAGTTTTTTTAATTAGGACACCAAACTGAAATTTTTTCGTAAATTTGTGTCTACCAATCAAAATCTCTAAGAGACCTCCCCTCTTTGTCACCCTCTCGGAGAGTCATGGATTGCAAATTTTTTGAATATTTTTTCCGGACTATATGCCAAAAGTTATAGGTGCTGTAGATATCAATCAGGAGCGATGCAAAGGGTGCGACCTCTGTGTGGTGGCCTGCCCCTGCGATGTGCTCCATCTGCAGACAAAGGATGTGAACGACAGGGGATACCATTTTGTCACCGACGACAACCCTGACAACTGCATAGGGTGTGCAGCATGTGCCACCGTGTGCCCTGACGGTTGTATCACCGTCTACCGAGTGATTGAAAAATAGTTTCTCCGGCCGATTATCGCGCCCTCAAAAAAGCCCCTCAAACATCGAAATATGGAAGACGAAGTCAGACTCATGAAAGGCAACGAAGCCGTGGCCCACGCAGCTATCCGCTATGGCGTCGACGGATATTTCGGCTATCCCATCACACCTCAGAGCGAAATCCTCGAGACTCTCGAGGAACAGATGCCCTGGGAGACCACCGGCATGGTGGTGCTTCAGGCCGAAAGTGAAGTAGCTGCCATCAATATGGTCTATGGCGGCGCCGCTACCGGCAAAGCCTGCATGACATCATCGTCAAGCCCCGGTATAAGTCTCAAGCAAGAAGGCATCTCCTATATAGCTGCCGGCGAACTCCCGGCTCTCATCGTCAACTGCATGCGCGGCGGCCCAGGACTGGGCACTATCCAACCCTCCCAGGCCGACTATTTTCAGGCCACGAAGGGTGGCGGTCACGGCGACTACAACCTCATAGTCCTCGCCCCTGCCTCAGTCCAGGAGATGGCAGATTTCGTAGGTCTCGGCTTTGACCTGGCCTTTAAATATCGCACCCCCGTCATGATGCTCGCCGACGGCGTCGTAGGGCAGATGATGGAAAAGGTAGTGCTCCCCCCCGTCCGTCCCCGGCGCACCGACGAGGAGATAGCCCGCCAATGCCCCTGGGCAGTTACCGGTCGTCCCGAAGGGCGCAAGCCTAATGTCATGACCACTCTCGAACTCGATCCGGTTCAGATGGAAGCAAACAATCTCAGGCTTCAAGCCACCTACCGCAGCATCGAGGAAAATGAAGTGCGCTTCGAGGAGCATTGCACCGACGACTGCGAATATCTTATCATAGCCTTTGGCTCCGTGGCCCGAATATGCCAGAAAGCCATGGAGGAAGCTCGCGAAAAAGGCATCAAGGTGGGCATCCTTCGCCCCATCACACTCTGGCCTTTCCCCACAGCCGAGGTGCGCCGTCTGGCCGCCCAAGTAAAGGCAATCCTTGTGGTGGAGCTCAACGCCGGGCAGATGATCGAGGATGTCCGTCTGAGCCTCGACAGAGCCGTCCCCGTTCATCACTATGGCCGCATGGGCGGCATTGTGATGGATCCATCCGAGATCTTAACAGCCCTCTCCGACATCATTGAGAAGTAAGAATCTGTCCATGACACGCCAAGAAATAAAAAAAGCATCAAATATTGTAGAGACCAAGCCCCGCTTGCTCAACGACAACACCATGCACTACTGCCCCGGCTGCTCCCACGGAGTTGTCCACAAACTCGTGGCTGAAGTGATTGAGGAGATGGGCGCAGAGCATATCGCCATAGGTATCGCGCCGGTGGGATGTGCGGTGATGGCCTACAATTATATCGATATCGACTGGATTGAAGCCGCCCACGGACGTGCCCCGGCAATTGCGACCGCAGTGAAGCGCCTCAACCCCTCGCGCCTGGTATTCACTTATCAGGGCGACGGCGATCTCGCTGCCATTGGCACAGCCGAAACCATCCATGCTGCCAACCGCGGCGAGAATATAGCCATCATCTTCATCAACAATGCCATCTACGGCATGACCGGGGGACAGATGGCGCCCACAACTCTTGAAGGCCAGGTGACTGCGACAACGCCCTATGGGCGCCGTGCAGACCTCAATGGCTATCCATTGAAAATAAGCGAATTGCTCGCTATGCTCGACGGCACCTGCTATGTAACCCGCGAAAGCGTCCACACAGCCCCGGCCATCCGCAAAGCCAAGAAGGCCATCCGCAAAGCCTTTGAAAACTCCATGGCCGGACTCGGCACATCGGTGGTGGAGATCGTCTCCACCTGCAACTCCGGTTGGAAGCTCTCCCCTGTGAAGTCCAACGAATGGATGGCTGAAAATATGTTTGGCAAATATCCCCCCGGAGTTCTCAAGGACACTACCGCTACAGAATAATCCTCTCCACCTACCACTCCCCTCCCCTGTTTCCCAAAAGTCAAAAGCCAAAACTCTCAGAGATGAAAGAAGAAATTATCATAGCCGGTTTCGGTGGCCAAGGTGTGCTCTCAATGGGCAAAATCCTCGCTTATGCAGGCCTCATGGATGGTCTGGAAGTCACTTGGATGCCGGCCTACGGGCCTGAACAGCGTGGAGGCACAGCAAATGTCACCGTCATCCTCTCCGATCAACCCATCAGCAGCCCCGTGCTCAACTCCTACGACACTGCTGTGATACTCAATCAGCAGAGCCTCGACAAATTTGAATCGAGAGTAAAGCCGGGTGGCACCCTCATCTACGACCCCTATAGCATCCACCATCTCCCCACCCGCACCGACATCAACATCTACTCCGTCGATGCCATGGAAGCCGTCTTTGAACTCGGCTCCAGCAAAGCCTATAATATGGTGCTTCTGGGTGCACTCCTGAAAATTCGCGGTCTCCTCCCGGTTGAAGCCGTGATGAAAGGTCTTAAAAAAACACTCCCGGAACGTCACCATCATCTCCTCCCCATCAACAAAGACGCCATCCTCCGCGGTATGGATCTCGCCTAAGGCCCCGACTCATAATTTAGCAGCCTGCTGAGGGCGGCTCCGGGCGAGGGATTTTCGCAAGCTGAAGAGGGAGCTTAGCGAGCTAAGTGACCGATGAAGCTTGGCGAAAATCACCGCGCGGAGACGGACATAGGTAACTTTTTGCCGCGACACCTTACTCTGACTATACACGGAAATGTATGTGCACGCAAGATGCGTCCGACCTCATGCCGGACAAGCTTCTGCGATGAGCCTGTCCCGGGGAGTCAGGCGAAGTACCTCAGCATGAATGATATCATGGCGAGCAATGTCATGTACCTTGCCGTACAGAGATACTGCTCGTAGTTCCTCATCAGCCTCCGGTATAGACTATGAAGAGGATGGCCTCAAGGACATCGAAAGGGTCATGCTTGCGCAACTTGGTGGATGCAGGTGGGAAAACAAGCTTCAGCAAAGACCGCTGGTGCTCACTC
>CAZUEY010000067.1:0-11876 GCA_964619395.1 uncultured Staphylococcus sp.
CCTCCGAGATATGCGACCTCAGCGTTAACATATATTATGGGACAGGCTCTTAGTAATGAAGGGAATTTTCGTAAATTTGCGCTTTGAAAAATCGTTTGAAAAATCGTCAGCTGTAATTGACAATGCACCCGCAACTAACGTTGCCATCTGCACGGTGATCACGTGTCTCATGAATAGTAGACAGCGATTGAAAACCCTTTTTTCTCCCTGAAAAAATGCTCTTTAATTCAATAGAGTTTCTATTATTTCTTCCTGCGGTATTCCTGCTTTATTGGTTGCTTTTCAAGAGCCGGGAAGGTAGGAATATCTTTCTGATAATTGCCAGCTATGTGTTCTACGGCTGGTGGAATCCGATATTTCTGCTTCTGATTTTCATCACCTCTATCTCAAGCTATTTCAGCGGAGTGATGATCGAGCGCTCCGATAAGGAATCGAGGAGGAGGGTGATCCTGTGGACAAATGTGGTCCTGAATCTGGGAATTCTCTTTACTTATAAGTATTTCAACTTCTTCACTACCGGTTTTGCCACTATGATGAGGAGTGTAGGATGGGAGGTAGATGCTGTGACGCTTAATCTCATTCTGCCTGTGGGAATCTCATTTTATACTTTTCAGGCTTTAAGTTATGTCATTGATGTGAAGCGGGGCCTGATCAAGGGAACCTGCGATTTCTTTGCCTTCATGGCGTTTATAAGTTTCTTCCCGCAGTTGGTTGCCGGGCCTATAGAGAGAGCCACGAACCTGTTGCCGCAATTTCTTCGCAACCGGAGATTTGACTATGCAAGAGCTGTAGAGGGTATGCGCCTGATGCTATGGGGATTTTTCAGAAAGATGGTGATTGCTGATAATTGTGGCCCCATGGTCGATAAGATTTTTGGCGATTTTCAGGGCGTGGGGAGTTTGAATCTTTGGATAGGAGCGTTTCTTTTCACGATTCAGATATATTGTGATTTCGCGGGCTATTCCGACATAGCACGTGGTGTGGCGCGACTGTTTGGCATAGAGTTGATGAAGAATTTCCAACTCCCATATTTTTCAAAAAGTGTCAAGGAGTTCTGGGGACGATGGCACATTTCCCTCTCTTCCTGGTTTAGGGATTACCTCTATATACCGTTGGGAGGAAGTCGGAAAGGGAAATGGAAAAGGGTGAGGAACACGGTGATTGTATTCCTCACCAGCGGTCTCTGGCATGGTGCTGATTTCACTTATGTCGCCTGGGGAGCCTATCATGCTCTGCTCTATCTGCCTGTAATGCTCAGGGGAAAGAGTAAAAAACGCGACTCCTCAGAGGCACAAAAACGCGCCTGGGGCTTTGCAACTCCTGTTTTGGCAATGGGCTCCACTTTCATATTGATAATGATAGGGAGAATCCTTTATCGCGCAAACCATTTAAGCGAGGCTTTTGAATATTTCAAACTGATGTTTACGGCTCCGATCGAGCCTGAGATAATAGGTAAAAGGGCTGTGGCGTGGAGTATGCTGCTCCTGATCTCCGAGTGGTTTGGCCGGAGGTATGAATCGCCGGTCGACCTATTTTCAAAGGGCCTCGGGCGGTATGCACCGGTGCGGTGGGGATTGTATCTGATACTTTTCTTTACGATATTGATATTTTCGGGTGACACCGAACAGTTTATCTATTTCCAGTTCTGATGAAGTTGTTTTTAAAAAAAATATTGATCTTCACACTCTTAGTGGTTTGCCTCTTCGCGATAGGGGAGATGGTGGTGCGCGGATTGGATACGCCCTACAGATATAAAGCCGAGACCCTCAGAGCAGATGGAAAAAAGTATAATACTCTGATTTTGGGCTCCTCTCTATTATATTATGGTTTGAATCCTACCTTCATGGGCGATAGTGTTTTCAATCTTGCAAATATCTCTCAGACTCCCGAATATGATTTTGCGCTCTTGAAGGAGTTTCACCCCTCAGTCCCAAATCTCAAGAGGGTGATAGTCCCGATCTCTTATTGCACTTACCGGGATCCTGTCTTAGAGGAGATATCGCCGGGACTTTGTGTGCAGTACAAGGTAGGGATGAAGCTCCCGCTTCATAGCGACCTTTCGATCTACAATCTGAGTCTTACTGATTTTAAGTCCTATGCCGGACGATTGCGAAATCTCATTGCTCCACAGGAGCTTAATAGGTGCGATTCGCTCGGATTCGGACTTGGATTTGATCTCTCTCACCGGGCGAAAAACTGGGAAAGCACGGGGAGCCGGCGAGCCCGCGATCTAACCCAAACTTCTCCGGGGCGCTGCCGTCGGGTAGAAGAGGTGATCAATGATATGATAGCTTATTGTCAGAATCATGGTATAGAGGTGGTGTTCGTCACCACGCCTATGTGGAAGAGTTTCAGAGAGAACGTTGACCCGGAGCAATATGCTGAGATGCGTCAGGAGATCTCCAAACTCCGTGGAAAGAAAGGTGTGAGATACTTCGATTTTTACTCTTCGGAACAATTTGTGGATGAGGATTTCCACGATCCTGACCACTTGTCGGACTATGGTGCGCGTAAGTTGTCAACTATTCTTATGGATAGTCTCCGGACCACGACTCATCATTGTCCATGACTCTTCCCGGCAGCCTTATTAACGTTGGTCATCACAAACTCTTGTAGATATCAAAGCCACGACTTGAAGCAAATCGTGGCTTTGATATGTGTGGCTGTCAGTGTTTAGACAGTAGCGGAGCGAGCGGGTCACTCGCCGATAAGGGAGGCGAGAATGTTGAAGAAGTCGGGATCCTCACCTACAGTGATGTTGGCAATCTTACCCTCAGGATTGACCACAACTTTAGTTGGGAAGCCCTGCACATAGTAGTCTTCAAGAATCTTGCGGTCAGACTCAGGTTTGTAGACCTGCACCCAGGGGAGCTCATATTTCACAATGCCATTGCGCCACTGCTCTTCGCTGTCGTTGCAGTCGACACCGATCACTTCAAGTTTTCCGGCATATTTCTTGTAGGCTTCTTTGAGAGCCGGGAAACCCTTGATGCACCACGGACACCAGGTGCCCCAGAAATCAATAATCACCCATTTCCCGCGGAAGTCAGAGAGGCTCACATCCTTACCTTCGGGGTTTTTGAGGGTAAATGCCGGAGCCTCGATGTCGCCGCTCTGGAGAGCCTGCTGTTTCTTTTCCTGCTCGAGGCGGGAGAGAGTTCTCTCATATTCACTTTGAGCTATCGGCATTACGATCGACTTCTTGGCCTCAGGGGTCATGGCATCGAATCCATTGACGAGTTCCTCTCCTCCCACGGTGATAAGGGCGTAGGGCACAGCAGGACTCTGAGGATTAGCGGCAATAAAATCGGTGAAAACCTTCTGGTAGTCAGCGAAGAGCGCTTCGAGGGCTGCATTGTCTGACGTCTCCTGCTTGCGCAGATCAGTTATCTGTTTCACGATCGGAGCAGATGCGTTGTTGATGGCCTGAATACCATCCACGAGTTCTGTCCCGGTCATTGTGTATTCCATGGGATCAATCGAATTTATATCTATCACAATATTCTCGCCGGGAGCAGCGAAGAATCTTACAAGAAGATTATCCCCTTGGCCAATGCTGTATTGAGCAGGGCCTTTGTCCAGAGGCATGGTGACACGGTTGTTGACCACGGTAAGGGTATCGAAGGTGGTGGCTGCCCGTCGTTCTGCGCGCGATTTATTCATGTCGGCGATAGGGAGGGAGACTGCTACCACTTTGCTATCCTCGGGAAGGACTTTGAAATTCACTGTGACATCGGCCTTTGCCACGCCCGAGATAATCATGAGCGAGAGAGCCGCTAAAGTTGTTTTTCTCATTGTTATACAGAGTTATTTGGGATTAGTTATTCAGCACTCTTATAGATAAACTTTTCTCCTGAGCGGATCAAAATCTGTCCCTCTGAGGGATTTCTCACCACACGGCCGCTAATGTCGAAGACAGCAGTAGCGTTGGCGCCGGCGGAAACTATGATTGGCTCGATTGCCGAGTTGGGGTCACCGGCTTTCGTATCGGCATCATATTCTATCGACTGGGTGGGGAGGATATAGTCGGAGACTATTCGGGGAAGAGTCTCGGCGCTACCGTCGGCTTTCACGCCGAGAGGGGAGGGGATGGTGAGAGTCTGCTCTTCGCCCGGAAGCAGACCGCGCAGCGACTTATCGCTTCTGATCTCACCGATGGCAAAGTAGGCATCGCGATAGAGAGGGGCGATACCGGTGTTGACCACCTTCAGCTCTGTGGTCGACCCGTCGGTGGTGCATTGTGTCACCTTAAAGTGATAGCCGGTAGCGAGCGAAGCTTCTGCAAACCTTGCAGCCGTGCCATACTTCCCCTCGGGTGCGTCGTTGGATATCATGAATGTGATATGGTATTTAGCCACCTGCTCCTCCCACGTGTGGCCATACATCCCGGTCGGGTTGAGGAAGTTTTTCTGGTCGTTGTCAGTATAGTAGCTCACTTCGCCTCCGGCAAACCCTTTATGCCAGCGGGTGTCGCAGCCGATAGCATTCCAGCACTCCTCGTTGTAGCCATCGCTGCTGCCGATCTCATGATCCTTATGCATGAAAGAGTCATCGAAGCAGCCGAAGGGGAGACTCAGGATGGTGGGTTCGTCAGTCACAGGAGAGTATTCGTCGTCTGAGGCGTCGATCGACACACCCCAGGGTATTTCGCCCATCACATCGGCCATGTGCAGAAAGAATTCTTTCTGATAAGCCTTTGAGGGGAAGTTCTTGCCGAGTTGCAACTTCGTGCCATAGATATGATATTCGCTCCAATGACCGAACCCCACCTCCACGAAAGCCAGGCGCGGGTCGGCGGCATAGCGCGCTGCAAAATCAGTGTAGAATTGCTTCGTGAATCTTTGAAGCTCTGCGTTGCTCCAGTCGGCATAGTATGTAGCGCCATCCCCTTTCACCTTGTTGTAGGTTTCGGAGTAGTCGCTGCGATCCTTGATGTATTGAGGGACGGCAGTCATCCCCGCGGTTTTCCCATCCACATCCTTTGAGTCAGGATATTCGTAGCGGAAGCGGGCTATTAGTTGATGACCTCTCGAGGCCACATCTTCCAGGATATCGTCAAACCATTTCCAGTCGTAGATAATCTCACCATCATCCTTGCACCCTTTCACAACTTTGCAGGGCAGACAATATGAAAACTCAAGTTGAATGCTGCGGCCGTAGCTCTTATGGAGACTGGCAGCCTGATCGGGCCAAAGTACGAGTCCCGTCATTGGCTGGGGAGCAGTCACTTCGCTTTTCAGCGCCACTTCTCGGCTTTGCGATGCGCCACTCAAGGCTATTGTGGCTGAAAGTGTCAGGGCTAAGAGGGTCTTATTCATGGAGAGTGTTTTTTGAGGTGTGTCGACGCAGTGATATGAAAGTTTATTGTAATAAGGTAGTCTCAATTTCCTGTGGGGTAAACCTCATGGATCCATTTGATGATTTCATCGAGAACATCCGGCGAGAAGGTTTCTTCGATTTGGGCATATTCAGAGAGATTGCCCGTAGTGCAATGTTGAAACATGTGGTTGAGACCCTCTAACGCGATGATTCTGTTGAGAGGATTTGAAGGGAGACCCTCTTTTAATGCACCAATATTTCCTTCGAAGAAAACTTGAGTGTCTTTCATTCCGTTCAAGGCGAGAACCGGACAGGTGATGCCGCCTAAGATCTTCCCGGGATCTAAAGCGAGAAAATGTTGGAAGTAGGGCGATTTTACCTGCATGGTGCTCGTCCGGAGATTGTCGGCTAATTCTTTGGGAAGATTTGAGGTGTCAAGTTTTTGATTCAGCGAATCGTCCATATCAAAAGCCAGGGAGAGCAGGGCGCAGTACTCGTCGCTTACTTCTTGAGAATAGCCTGCCTGTGCGAGCAGATAGCGGTTCTGCAAAAGAAGGAGCTCCCTGCCGGACACTACCATTCCTGCCAGGCTGACGATGAAGTCGGCCTTTTTATCGGCACCAATCATGAGGGCTATAGTCCCCCCTTCGCTATGGCCAATAATCCCTACGTGGCTGAATCTTTCCCGCAGCAGCTCGATGCCGGCCAGAGCGTCGTTCATGAGGTCGGTCGTGGTGACGTTTACAACATCTCCTGTCGACTCTCCAAACCCGCGGTCGTCGTAGCGGAGCGATGCGATACCGTTTCGAGCCAGAGCGTCGGCGATCACTGCAAAGGGTTTGTGCTCAAACAACTCTTCATCACGATTTTGCAGACCGCTACCGGTCACCATGATCACGACCGGCGTTTCACGATTGTATCCCTCAGGGAGAGTCAGTGTACCCTTCAATAGAGCCTCACCATTCGCGAAAGTGACCTCTTCCTGCGAGTAGGGGAATGGGGGATGAGGTGTCTGAGGGCGTCTCACTATCCTCTCACCCGGAGTGAGTGTCAGTGGAAAATCATAGCCTCTTTGAGAGAACACTCCGACAATCACCCCATCAGTGTATCTACCTGAAAAATTTACTCCGAGAGCCGGGATTCTTACCACGATAGAATCTCCAGGGAATCTCGACAGCTCTACCGGGATCCCCTTCACACCTTGAGCCGGAGAGTCGAGTTTGGGAGCTGAGTCCTCTAAATGAAACACAAGGGGTAGCTTCATCCCTTGGATGTCAAGCTCTCCGTTCCACACCCCCGTCTGAGCATGGGAAGAGAGGAAGCCAATCACTAAAAATAATATTGAAAAGAGTGAAATTCTCATTTTGGCGTCACATTTTATATCCTTATTTGGAATTTTTTAGGAAATGACTCATAGTCAAACCTAAATGCAAAAAATTCATAGATGCAAATTTAACAATAAAGTCGTAAATCACGTCAAAATTCTCCCCAATTCTACCAAAACCAAGCCGAAATTCCTCCATGAAAAGTTTACCATTTTGGGAATGTATTCAGGGAAAGACAGGTAGATGCGGGATGCGAGGTTTTGATGGAGAATGTAGGATTTGTGCTTACGAATAAACTGCTGTTTCCAAAAATGCAGAGATCGCTTTATGATGCCGGAGCGTCTCATAAGCCGCTTTTGATCAAAAAAATTCACCTAAAAATGATTTTTCGGATGGTTAACGATGCAACTTAATGAATGTGAAAATTGTTAATTATAATGAGAGGGTCATGACTCTCTGACTTACGTTTCATCCATTTTATCCGTCATATTATGTGGTTTGTAGAAGTATTGCGGCACACACCAGCTCTGGCAGTTTTCCTCACTATAGGAATAGGTTTTTGGCTGGGGAAATTAAAGTTTAAAGGGATGGCACTGGGCACAGTCACCTCGGTGCTTATCGTGGGTGTGCTCGTGGGACAGCTTGACATCGAGGTTGGAGGTCCGCTGAAGAGCGTCTCCTTCCTGCTATTTCTCTTCTGCATCGGCTATAGTGTGGGGCCTCAGTTCTTTCGCTCTTTGAAGGGTGAGGGGCTTCGTGAAGTGCTCTTTGCGGTAGTGGTCTGCGGGTTGATACTCGGGGTGTCGTGGATAGTGGCGTTGCTGTTTGGTTTGAATCCGGGCCAAGCCGCCGGTATGATGGCAGGTGCCTCAACGGCCTCGCCGGTGGTAGGAGCTGCTGAGGATACAATCAATACTCTGCCGGGGAGCAATGACGCTATCGCCTCGATGGTGGCCGCGATACCGGTATGTTATGCAATGACCTACGTGTTTGGCACTCTTGGAGCCGTATGGCTGCTCGGTTATGTGGGACCCGCTATGATGGGTGGCATTGACAAGGTGAGAGCCATGACCCGCGAACTCGAGAAGACCCTTTCGCCCTCCGACTCTGCTGATGATCCTCAAAGTTTCAACGCTGTTCGCCTCGTGGCGTTCAGGGCATACAGGGCTGATGGACCATGGGTAGGAGAGGGCAGAAGCATCGGAGAATTGGAAGCGGAATGTGCCTCGCAGGGCAAACGTGTCACCATTGAGCGGATAAAGAGAGCCGGCGACGGGCAGCTGCTTGATAAATTGACTCCCGACACAATCATTGAACCAAACGATATTGTAGCGATAGCAGCACGCAGAGAGATGATCGTCACCGATCTCTCATGGTTTGGCAGTGAGGTGCCGGGTGTGGGGATTCTGAATTTCCCGGTGCGTGATGTCAATGTAACTGTGAGTCGCCACTGCCCGGCAGCAACAGTCAGAGCTCTCTTTGACTACGACTGGATGGATGGCGTGGATGTGAAGCGCTTGATACGCGACGGCAGAGCGATTGACCCTATGCACTCCACGTCGTTGCAAGCCGGGGATGTGGTGGAACTTGTAGGGTCGGCCTCTCATCTAAAGCGAGCTGCCCAACAAATAGGCTTCGCCGACACCACAGCCGTAGCCACAGACTTTGTATTCATAGGACTCGGGATACTCCTCGGTGGTTTGCTTGGAGCATTAGCCATCAAAATCGGAGGTGTCACAGTGAGCCTCGGAGCGAGCGGAGGTGCGCTTATCGCAGGTCTTGTCATGGGATGGCTCAGAAACAAACGTCCTGTCTACGGTGCTATCCCCAAGGCATCGCTTTGGGTGTTCAACAATCTGGGTCTCAACATGTATATCGCGGTGATAGGAATTGCCTCAGGTCCTTCGTTTGTAAGTTCCTTCACCGAGGTGGGGCCGAAGATCTTTATTGCCGGCATAATAGTGACGCTCGTTCCACTATTCCTTGCAATCCTCATTGGCCACAAGCTTTTTAAATTTCATCCGGCAGTGACTTTGGGTTGCTGCGCCGGTGCAAGGAAGACCACTGCAGGCCTTGGCGCCGTGCAGGAGCGGCTCGGAAGTTCCGTCCCGGCTCTTGGATATACGATCACCTATGCAGTCTCCAATACACTCCTTATAATATTCGGAATTATACTTGTGCTGCTGACAGCATGACAAAAAAATTCCCCCCTCGATCTTATTCTCTTCATGTCGCTTCATGCGAGAATCAAGGGAGGGGGGAATCAGTTATGTCTATTCTCAAAACATTTTTCGGTAGATGGCTCTGGTATCGTCAGCCGACAGACCAATGTAGCCACCAATCACAGCGCCTTTGTTGGCATGGAGGTGGGCCACAAGCTGCTCGATGTCGATCTTTTCATCGATAGGGAGTTCATCCATCTTTGTGGGAAGACCTATGCTCTTGAAAAATTGTTGTAACATCTCAACAGCCTTTGAAGCAGCCCGGTGTTCATCCTCGATATCAATGCCGAAAACCCGGCGACCAAACTGCGCAACTTTGGCAGGTTTTTTCCCTGCCACATAGTCCATCCATGCAGGCACCACCACGGCCAATCCGGCACCGTGAGCCACCTGTGGATAGGCCGCGCTTATCTCATGCTCAATGAAGTGCGAAGCCCAGTCCTCACGGCGGCCGCAGCCGCAGAGACCGTTGTGGGCGAGCGTTCCGCTCCACATTATGTTGGCGCGGGCTTCGTAGTCTTCAGGATTTTCCATCACAAGATGAGCCTGATCGATAATGGCTTTCAACAGCCCCTCGGCGAGACGGTCAGTGACCTCGACATCCTTTGTGGGTGAAAAATACCGCTCCATGATGTGGATCATCATATCGCAGATGCCGCATGCAGTCTGATAAGGCGGGAGGGTGAAAGTCAACTCGGGATTCATACACGAAAAGAGAGGGCGAAGAGCCGAGTCGGTGCGAAGCGAGAGTTTTATGTGACCGTCAAGACGGGTGATGACTGAATTGCCGCTCCCTTCACTTCCGGCGGCGGGAATTGTCAGCACCACACCTACGGGGAGCGCCTTCTCCACGATCTTCTTGCCGCAGTAGAAATCCCAGAAGTCACCCTCGTAGGGCACACCGCAGGCTATAGCTTTAGCTGTATCGATGACTGAGCCACCTCCAACGGCGAGCAGCGAGTCAATGCCCGATTGACGCACGAGGTTGATGCCTTCATAGACACGATCGTCGGTAGGATTGGGTTTGATACCACCGAACTCTATAGTTTCGACTCCCTCGGCAGCGAGCGCTTTTTTCACTTTTTCGAGCAGACCGCTGCGCACAGCCGAGCCGCCCCCATAGAGGATTAAGGTTTTCTTCCATCCGAGCGAAGCCGCGAGTTTTCCGGCCTGCTCCTCAGCCCCACGCCCGAAGATGTAGCGCGTAGGGGTATAGTAGGTGAAGTTGTCCATTGTGGTAAAAAAGGTGGAAAAGAGTGACGGACACCCTCAGGCCTCGGCGACCTCTGAAAGGGTCGGGGGCTGACAGGTGTCCGTCAGTAGTTAGGGATTATTCTTCGCCGGAGAGAATCTCAAGCATCTTGATGGCTGACACAGGGATTCTGGTGCCGGGGCCGAAGATAGCCGCAACACCGGCTTTATAGAGGAAGTCGTAGTCCTGAGCGGGGATTACACCGCCGGCGGTCACGAGGATATCCTCGCGGCCAAGCTTCTTGAGTTCCTCGATCACCTGGGGGATGAGGGTCTTGTGGCCTGCAGCGAGCGAGGAGACCCCCAGAATATGGACATCATTTTCCACAGCCTGACGAGCAGCCTCTGCAGGGGTCTGGAACAAGGGTCCCATATCCACGTCAAAACCGCAGTCGGCATAGCCCGTAGCCACCACCTTAGCACCGCGGTCGTGGCCGTCCTGACCCATTTTTGCAATCATGATGCGAGGCTGGCGGCCTTCGCGTTTTGCGAATTCCTCACACATCTGCTGCGCTTTGAGGAAGTCGGGATCTTTTTTAGTTTCTGATGAGTACACGCCTGAAATAGTTCTGATTACTGCCTTATAACGTCCGGCCACCTCTTCACAAGCATCGGAGATTTCGCCGAGAGTTGCGCGCACACCTGCAGCTTTGACAGCGAGGTCGAGGAGGTTGCCTTCGCCTGTGCGGGCACATTCGGTGATGGCAGCGAGTGCCTTCTTCACCTCTTCCTCATTGCGATGGCTCTTGAGATCCTGCAGACGGGCAACCTGATCCTTGCGCACCTCAGTGTTGTCGATCTCGAGGATGTCGATAGGATCTTCGTGGTCAAGACGGTATTTGTTGATACCAACGATGGTCTGACGGCCGGAGTCGATGCGGGCCTGAGTGCGGGCTGAAGCCTCCTCAATACGCATCTTTGGCAGACCAGACTCGATAGCCTTAGCCATACCGCCGAGTTTCTCGATTTCCTGGATGTGCTCCCATGCACGGTGGGCTATCTCATTGGTGAGAGCCTCTACATAGTATGAACCGCCCCATGGGTCAACCTGCTTGGTGACCATGGTTTCCTCCTGGATATAAATCTGAGTGTTGCGGGCAATACGGGCCGAGAAGTCGGTGGGGAGGGCGATGGCCTCGTCGAGAGCGTTGGTGTGGAGCGACTGAGTGTGGCCGAGAGCTGCACCCATAGCCTCGATACATGTACGCCCTACGTTGTTGAAAGGATCCTGCTCGGTAAGTGACCAACCGGAGGTCTGGGAGTGGGTGCGCAGTGCAAGCGATTTTGGGTTTTTGGGATTGAACTGCTTCACGATCTTAGCCCAAAGCAGACGTGCGGCACGCATCTTAGCCACCTCCATGAAATAGTTCATGCCGATAGCCCAGAAGAATGAGAGGCGGGGAGCAAATGCATCGATATCGATGCCGGCATTGATACCTGCGCGGAGATATTCAAGACCATCAGCAAGTGTGTAGGCCAACTCGATATCACAGGTGGCACCTGCCTCCTGCATGTGGTAGCCGGAGATGGAGATGGAGTTGAATTTCGGCATATTTTGAGAAGTGTACTCAAAAATGTCGGCGATGATGCGCATTGAGAATTCCGGGGGATAGATATAGGTATTGCGCACCATGAACTCCTTGAGGATATCGTTTTGGATTGTACCGGCCATCTCTTCGAGTTTGGCACCCTGCTCAAGTCCGGCGTTGATGTAGAAGGCGAGCACAGGAAGCACAGCGCCGTTCATGGTCATCGACAC
>CAZUEY010000068.1:0-11737 GCA_964619395.1 uncultured Staphylococcus sp.
AATTTAGAGTCAATTATTTACAAATATTTTTTTGAAAAAACTGTCAAACTCCCGCTTTGTGGAGGTCAAGGACATTCAGGCGCGGCACACCATTGTCGTCGATATACCCTCCTATTCCTTTCACCTTCTGATCGCCACCGGAGCAGAAAGCCTTGTCGCCGGCACCGGTCAGAATGATGACACCTATGTCGGAGGCTTCCCGGCAGTAGGCCATGGCGTCGAGCATCTCGGTGTTTGTCAGCGGGCGGAATGCGTTGTAGACCTGAGGACGGTTTATTGTGATTTTGGCAATCTTGCCATATTGCTCAAAGAGAATATCTTGATATTTCTTGATGGTTTTCCACTCTCGTTGCATAATTGTAGGGTTGAATATTTAGGGTTAATCTATCTGCAAAATTACACATTTATATGTTATTATGATTAAAAAGTTGGAAATTTGGCATTTTGCTTTGTATTTGTGTGAAAAATATGTAACTTTGCCGAAATATTTGCCGGAAAGGTGGCAAAATGCAACTTGTTAATTCGAAAATTTAAACATAATCACAACAATTTCCAAGGAAAAAGTCTATGAAAGCAGTAGCAGTTATCGACGATCTGAAACGTCGTTTCCCAAATGAGCCGGAGTATATCCAGGCCGTAGAGGAGGTTCTCACAACTATCGAAGATGTCTATAACGAAAACCCTGAGTTTGAACGTTATAACCTTATAGAACGCCTTTGTATTCCCGATCGTATCTTCGCTTTCCGCGTTTCGTGGGTTGATGATAAGGGTAAGGTGCACAACAATATGGGCTATCGTGTCCAGCACAATAATGCTATTGGCCCGTACAAAGGTGGTATCCGTTTCCACTCTTCTGTCAATCTCTCTATTCTCAAATTCCTCGCTTTCGAGCAGACTTTCAAAAACTCGCTCACCACTCTCGCAATGGGCGGTGCCAAGGGCGGCTCTGACTTCTCACCCCGTGGCAAGAGCGATATGGAGGTGATGCGTTTCTGCCAGGCTTTCATTCAGGAACTCTGGCGTCAGATCGGACCTGATACCGATGTACCTGCCGGCGATATAGGTGTAGGCGGCCGCGAAGTTGGCTACATGTTTGGCGAATATAAGAAGATGGCCCGCGAGTTTACAGGTACATTCACCGGTAAAGGTATCGAGTTTGGCGGCTCTCTCATCCGCCCGGAGGCAACCGGCTATGGCAACGTTTACTTCCTCCTCGAGATGCTCAAGACCCGTGGCCTTGATATCGCAGGTAAGCGTGTAGCTATCTCAGGTTCAGGTAATGTTGCAACCTACACTGCTCAGAAACTCCTGCAGCTCGGTGCCAAGGTAGTTTCGATGAGCGACAGCGATGGCTCTATATATGTGCCCGATGGCATCACTCAGGAGCAGCTCGACTATATCTTTAAACTTAAGAATATCTATCGTGGCCGCATCCGCGAGTTCGCTGAGGAATATGGTTGCGAGTATTTCGAAGGCGAACGTCCATGGCACCACGTGAAGTGTGACATCGCTATGCCTTCGGCTACTCAGAATGAGATCGATGGCGACGATGCAAGAGTGCTCATTGCCAACGGATGTATTGCCGTTAGCGAAGGCGCCAACATGCCCTCCACACCCGAGGCTATCCGCGAGTTCCTGAAAGCTAAGATTCTCTATGCTCCCGGTAAAGCTGCCAATGCCGGCGGTGTTTCAGTTTCTGGTCTTGAAATGGCTCAGAACTCCCAGAAACTCTCGTGGAGCTCAGAAGAGGTAGATAAGAAGCTCAAGGAAATCATGACTGAAATCCACAATCAGTGCGTGAAATATGGCACAGAGAGCGACGGATTTGTCAACTATGTCCGCGGCGCCAATGTGGCCGGTTTCATGAAGGTTGCTCGCGCCATGATGGCTCAGGGTATCCTCTGATTCTGTACTCACACCGGTTGGAATTCTTCCGGTCGGTCCACAATATCGTCCTCGGCTGCTACATTTATACCGGATGTAGCAGCCGAGTGTTTTGTGTTGTCGTGAGATTGTAGTAATTTTGTGCTCCAATATAAAGTAAGGTTATGTCTCAAAATCATCAGCAGTACAATGGTTTAACTCCACTTGAAGTCGAAGAGAGCAGGAAGAAACATGGCGAAAATCTGCTCACTCCACCTCCGGAGGAGTCAATGTGGAAACTTTTTCTTTCAAAGTTCAAGGATCCTCTGATCATTGTGCTTATGATTGCAGGGGTATTTTCAATCCTGATATCCATTTATGAGTTCTACGGGCTGCATCAACCCTCTACCGTCTTTTTCGAGCCGGTTGGTATTTTCATGGCAATATTTATTGCCACAGGCCTGTCGTTTTATTTTGAAAAGAAAGCAGAGGATGAGTTCAAGATTCTTAATAAAGTCAACGACGATGAACTGGTGGAGGTTATCAGAGATGGCAATTCTACCGCTGTACCCCGCAGGGAGATTGTCGTAGGTGATATCCTTATTCTCAACACCGGTCAGGAGATTGCCGCTGACGCTGTGCTGCTCGAGTCAACTTCGCTGAGTGTCGACGAGTCGACATTGACAGGCGAACCTATCACTCATAAAACAACCGTAGAAGCTGATTTTGATCCGGAAGCCACATTCCCCTCAAATCATTTGCTCCGTGGCACCCGGGTGATGGAGGGAAATGGTATTGCCGAAGTCTATGCCGTAGGCGACTCTACTGAATGTGGTAAGGTCTACGAGGCCGCTCATCTCGACGATGGTACAAAGACTCCGCTTTCAGAACAGCTTGAGCGGCTTGGTTCTTCGGTAGCCAAATGGAGCTATGTGATTGGTGGTGCAGTTGTGGCAGGTCGCATCTTGATGTATTTCATTTCCATGTCGCAGTTCGATTGGCTCTACTTCCTGGCCTATCTTCTTAAGACCATAATGATAGCTGTGACGCTTGTGGTGGTTTCGGTCCCTGAGGGATTGCCTATGGCAGTGACTTTAAGCCTTGCTTACAGCATGCGTCGCATGTTGCGCACAAATAATCTTGTCAGGAAAATACATGCCTGCGAGACAATGGGAGCTACTACAGTGATTTGCACCGATAAGACCGGCACTCTTACCTGCAACCAGATGAGAGTCGATACACCTATTTTCTATGGAGCTCCTGAAGGGGAGTGCCCCAAAGAGGTGCTCAGAGGAATTGCTGTTAATTCTACCGCCCATCTCGACTTCTCCGACCCGAAGAAAATCTCAGTTTTGGGCAATCCTACCGAGGGAGCTCTTCTGCTTTGGATGTGGGATCAGGGCGTTGATTATCGCACTCTCAACGATGGCGTTGAGGTAGAGGCTCGTCTGCCATTCTCAACCGAAAAAAAATATATGGCTACCCTGGTGGCTGCTTCCGACTGTGATACGTGCAATATTTTATATGTGAAGGGTGCTCCCGAGATAGTGCTGGGGATGTGTACAGCTGTGGCGGGAGGAGAAGATCGAAATGCAATCGCTGCTACCCTTTCAGGTTTCCAGAGCCATGCAATGCGCACTCTCGGTTTTGCTTCTGCTCTTCTACCGAAGGGGGTCAATCCTATAACAGAGTCAGGACTCGATGTCATCGACCTCAGATTTGATGGTATTGTCGCTATTGCCGATCCTGTCCGCGAGGATGTCCCCGATGCCATCAGGGAATGTCTTGATGCAGGAATAAAGGTGAAGATTGTCACCGGCGACACCCCGGCTACCGCTCGCGAGATAGGGCGTAGGATCGGACTTTGGACAGAAAGTGACACGGATGATCAGATCATCACCGGTCCCGAGTTTGGTGCTCTTGACTCTGGTGCGCTCGCCGAGAGGGTGGAGGACATCAAGATCATAGCACGTGCAAGACCCATGGATAAGAAGCGCCTCGTGGAGGCCCTTCAAGCCAAAGACCATGTGGTGGCGGTGACCGGTGACGGTACTAATGATGCTCCAGCACTAAAAACTGCCAATGTAGGTCTTTCGATGGGTGATGGGACTTCCGTGGCTAAAGAGGCGAGCGACATTACTATCATCGACAATTCTTTTGCCTCGATAGGACGCGCCGTGATGTGGGGACGTTCTCTTTACCGCAACCTTCAGCGCTTTATCCTTTTCCAACTTACTGTCAATGTGGTGGCCTGCCTTGTGGTGCTCGTCGGCTCTTTCATGGGCACGGAGGCGCCTCTGACTGTCACTCAGATGCTTTGGGTAAACCTTATTATGGATACCTTCGCCTCAATGGCTCTCTCTTCACTCCCTCCAAATAGCAGTGTGATGCTTGACCACCCACGTTCGAGAGATAGTTTTATAATCTCGACCCCAATGTGGAGTTTTATTTCAGGGATGGGTGTGGTCTTCGCATTGATTATACTGGCGATGGTCTACTTATGTGAATACGCCGACATCACTTCGCTCTCCCAGTTGATGCACCCACATCTGGGACATCGCAACAAATTAACCCCCTATGAGCTTTCACTCATCTTCACAACATTCGTCATGCTGCAATTCTGGAATCTTTTCAATGCAAGAGCATTCGCTACAAATAGAAGTGCATTCCATCTGGGGCAGTGTGGCGAATTCATAGCAATAGCCTGTGCGATATTTCTGGGGCAGGTTGTAATAGTGACTTTTGGAGGTGAATTCTTCAATGTTGTCCCCCTGAGTTTTCAGGATTGGGTAATCATTGTCGGTTCCACCTCTCTGGTGCTATGGATAGGGGAGGCTGTAAGGTCAATCGGGCCTTCTCAAAAGCACGTTTCTTAGGTTGTTGCGTGATACTACTCTGATCTCGTTTGTGGAATAATCTATCAACCCCTGCTCTTTCATCGAGTCAAGAGTTGCAATGAGCGATGATCGCTGCACCCCGAAAAGAGTGTATAGATCTTTTTGCCGACATGAGAGCACAATATCCTTAGCATCGCGCTGCGAGAGGGAGATGATCCAGAATGCAATGCGCTCCTCGAGAGAGCCTGAGGTGAGGGCAAGCACTCCGTCAACCGCTTTCTGAGCATTTGTAGATATGTAGTTCAGATAGTTGAAAAGCACTACCTCATCGAGTTTCATGATCGAGATGAAGTCATTTTTTGCAATCCGTAGTGTCGATACGGTGTCGATGGCATTGACTGTCGCAGGGTAGAGAGTGTTGCGTCCGAATAGAAAATCTGGATACACCACCGAGGGAGCCTCAAGGGTCTGATGTAGGAAAAATCGTTCGCTCGGATTGGTTATTGTGAGTCTTACTTTCCCTCCGATGATAAACATAAGATCGCTGCATGGGGTACCGGATGAGATGATTTTCTCCCCCGGGAGAAATTTCAGAAAAGAGAGTTTAGTGGTCCCTACGATTTCCGAGAGTCTATTGTAGCTTACTCCATTAAATAAGGGCAGCCCCATAAGATTTTCATACATGCTTTTTATAGCCATGACCCTGATATGTTTATCTTATTTGTTGATCTGTGATTTTCCGAACTTCTTAGCCTGTCGATTAGAAATTCTTTTATAATTTTAACATCTCCAATGAGGTTTTGGTTCTGACTCAGGCTCCAAATTTTCAATCCCGCTAAAGCATCGAAATCGGTATCGGAATTGAAACCTCAGGATCTGACTTTCTGATCTTTTTTACTCTTATAGTAGAGCTGGGCCGAGTTGATGATGTTTTGCCAAACAATATAGGATGCGGGAGCCACTGACGAGAGGGGGTGCAGGTAGGTGAGACACATCCAGATGGCAAGCACGGTGTTTTTCTGTCCTAAACCCTGAGCACCTGAGATTTTGTCGCCACATCTTCCCCCGATTTTTCTCCCAATCCAGAATTGCAGACAGCACACAAGGCACGATAGCAGCGCGAGCCCTGTCATTACCGGGATGGCTTCGGCCGGCTCCTGCATTACAAAACTTACAGCTCTCCCTACAACTATGAAGAGCGATATGGCCCAGATATAGAACGAGAGTGCCTGGCGCTGCGACACCTCTGCATGAACCTTGGGAGCTATCTTCAAAAGTAAGAGTGCCAGGATGAGGGGGGCGATGATCAGGGGCATTACTTTGGAGGAGATAGTCAGTAGGGTAGAGGTGAACCCAATCTCTGCCTCGGAGTTTATCAGAGTGAAGATGATCGGAGCACTTACGGCTACGCAGAGATTGCAGATGATGGAGTAGGTAGCTACTCTTGGTATGCTTCCCCCAAGCATCCCGGTGATCACCGGAGCTGCAGTGGCTGTGGGGCAAAAGACACAGATGAAAATTCCCTGGGCAACCGTCTCGTTTATAGGTCGAAGCAGGAAATAGGCCGCAGCCGACCCTATGATCTGCACTGCTATCAGTCCCCCTGTCAGCGATGTAATCTTGATTTCTCCTGGCTTTACTCGGCAGAAGGTGATAAACAGCATAACGAAAATGAGCCACGGTGCCAAAAATTGTAGATTGTCGATGAAATCGTGAAAAAGTATCCCTGCCGCCATCGCTATGGGGAGCATCCAGGGTTTGATAATCTGACGTAGGCGTGAAAAGTTGGGCATCGGCGTGGGGTCAGTAATGGTTTTGACTTTGTTTTGAACTGCAAAATTACTAAATTTGTGCCTTTCTAACTTCATCTGCAGAAACTTTCCTTCAATGGCTGATAACTATCTCGAAAAACAAATGGAGGACTACCGCGCCGGTCGATTCAGTGGCCGGCGAAATATAGGGTTACCCTCCGGAGAGGTCGCTCTATTGTTTGCGGCTGAAGTGGGCGGGATCTCCGACAGGATCCTTCAGTTGCGCCATCAGAATTTCAGAGTGGCTTTCTGCTGCCCGAAATCTGTGGAGGCCACGAGGTTTGTCCAGGCCAATTCATGCCGCTATTATCCCTTCGATCCTTCTTCTGAAGATGTGCGCCGCAAAGTCAGGGAAGATGTGATGCATAGATGGGGTAGACTGGACATCGAGGAAGCCCTATTTTGAGTCGTTAACGGTGACTCACTCCTCCTCACTCCTCCTTAGCATTACTTTTGTTCCTTATTATACGGCCGATATCATCTCGGCATCTTCCTGCTGAATTGTCCCGGTTCAGATTCGTCTAATCTTTTGGAACGGCTCTGTTATACCTCAATCCCGAAATTATTTTGTACTTTTGCAGACAGATTTTTACCAACGAATTATTTTAACAAAGCATAATAATATTTTATGGCACTTCAATGTGGTATAGTCGGCCTTCCCAATGTAGGGAAGTCCACTCTCTTCAACTGTCTCTCCAACGCTAAGGCTCAGTCTGCCAATTTCCCTTTCTGTACGATAGAGCCAAATGTGGGCGTGATAACTGTGCCTGATGGCCGTCTGAATAAGTTGGTTGACATGTGTCAGCCCAAGAGTGTAGTTCCAGCCACTGTTGAGATTGTTGATATCGCGGGTCTCGTCCAGGGTGCGAGCCGCGGTGAGGGTCTCGGCAATAAGTTTCTCGCCAATATCCGCGAGACGGATGCCATTCTTCATGTGCTCCGTTGTTTCGACGATGATAATGTCACTCATGTCCATAATACTGTCGACCCTGTCAGGGATAAGGAGATTATCGATTATGAACTTCAGCTTAAGGATCTTGAGACGGTAGAGAGCCGTATGGCAAAGACTCAGAAGCAGGCCCAGACAGGTGGTGATAAAGTGGCAAAGCTCCAGTATGAGGTGCTCAAGAAGTACTACGATGCACTATCTCAGGGGAAACCTGCGCGCACTGTAGTGCTTGAGACGCCAGACGAGCAGAAGTTTGCTCGCGATCTTTTTTTGCTTACCAATAAACCTGTGATGTATGTTTGTAATGTCGACGACGCATCGGCTGTCGACGGGAATAAGTACGTCGACGCTGTCCGCGAGGCTATTAAGGACGAGAATGCCCAACTGCTGATTGTGGCCGCTCAGACCGAAAGCGAGATTGCCGAACTCGACACCTTCGAGGAGCGTCAGGAATTTCTTGCCGAGATAGGCTTGGAGGAGTCTGGCGTGGCGCGTCTGATAAGGGCTGCCTATGCCCTTCTTAACCTCCAGACATTCTTTACTGCAGGGGCCGATGAGGTGAGAGCATGGACCTTTATGCGTGGTAGCAAGGCTCCGCAGTGTGCTGGTATTATCCACACTGATTTTGAAAAGGGCTTCATCCGTGCGGAGGTGATTAAGTATGATGATTTTGTCACTCTCGGCTCGGAGTCGGCTGTCCGCGATGCCGGTAAGATGGCCATCGAAGGAAAGAATTATGTGGTCCAGGATGGCGACATCATGCATTTCCTCTTTAATGTTTAATTTCTGAAGTGTTATCTCCTGTCGCTCACTCCGGAATTCAGAGTCTAACTGTCATTATACTTATCTTTTGAAATGCTGAAAAACCTCCTCTTCCCTTTGCTGGTTGGCGCCACCGTTTCGGCGTCTGTCTCTCCTAAAAATGCCACGAGGCTCGAACTGCACTATGATCGCCCCGCAATCTTTTTTGAGGAATCTCTGGTTGTTGGCAATGGCAATCTTGGAGCTTCGGTTTACGGCGGCGTGGAGTGTGACAGTCTTTCTCTTAACGACGTTACTCTTTGGACGGGTGGTCCGGAGCGCGGGGTGTATTCTCCCGATGCGTATAAGGCTTTGCCTGAGATTAGAGCCGCTCTCGATAGTGGTGACTATCGCAAGGCCGATGCACTGCAACGCAAGATCCAAGGACATTATAGTGAGAGTTACCAACCTTTAGGTTCCCTCTATATCTCCTATCCCGGCATGGTGGAGGCTAAGATTGATAATTATCACCGCAAACTAAATCTCAATGATGCAGTTGCCTCTAAGAGTTTCCAGGTAAACGGAGCGCGGTTTGCGACCGAATATTTCGTTTCGGCTCCTGACTCGGTGATTGTAGTCAGGATATCTTCGGAGAAACCACAGGATGCCGTAATATGTCTGGGGTCACAACAACCTGTGTCTCTTTCAAGCCTCCCCGGTGGGGTGATCAAAATGAGTGGTCATGTGGCTTCTCACTCGCTACCGAGCTATGTCCGCGTGGGTGAGAAATTGCAATATGATTCCCTTGGGGGTATGCGGTTTGTCACTCTTGCAAAGGCCATACCCCTTGATGGGGGTGAGGTGACTGTCTCTCAGGATGGCTGTCTCTCTTTGAAGGGAGTGAAGGAGGCATTGCTCTATGTGACTAATGTCACAAGTTTTAATGGCTTCGACCGGGATCCTCTCACCGAGGGCAGAGATTGTCTGGCTCTCGCTGAGGCGAGAATTGAGCACGCTTCCGCCAAGGGGTTTGATGCTATCCTATCTGACCATAAGGCTGACTACAGTCGCTTGTTTTCAACTGTAACCCTCGATTTGGGCTCAACACCAGACTCTATCAAGGAACTCCCCACTGATATTCAGCTTCTGCGCTACACTGACCTCGGTGAATCCAACCCTGACCTTGAGGAGCTATATTTCCAGTATGGCCGCTATCTGCTGATATCGTCGTCGCGCACTGAGGGGGTGCCTGCAAATCTTCAAGGACTGTGGAACGAGAAACTCGTACCACCATGGTGTTGTGGTTATACCACGAATATAAATCTTGAGGAAAATTACTGGCCGGCTGAGATAACAGGGCTTGGAGAACTGCAAAGAGTGGCTCTTCTGCCATGGATAAAAAATCTGTCAGTCGACGGTGCCATTTCAGCCCGTAATTACTACGGTGTCAATCGCGGGTGGAGCGCAGGGCATAATTCTGATATTTGGGCCATGGCAAATCCGGTGGGACTAAATACTGGCAGCCCTAAATGGGCTAACTGGAACATGGGTGGTGCCTGGCTTTCCAGTCACATCTGGGAGCATTATCTTTTCAATCCTGACTCTGAATTCCTCAGCGAGTATTTCCCTCTTATGAAGGGCGCTGCTCAGTTCTGCATCGATTGGCTCGTTGAAAAAGATGGCGAACTGCTTACCTCCCCGGGCACCTCCCCCGAAAACGAATATCTTACACCTGAAGGCTACGCCGGCGCATCACTCTATGGAGCAACTGCTGATCTTGCTATTATCCGCCAGTGTCTTCTCGACTCGCGCGAAGCTGCTACCATTGTTGGAGGCGAGGAACAGTTTATTAAAGAGGTAGACTCGGTTCTCTCCCGTCTTCATCCTTATAGGGTGGGGGAGAAGGGTAATCTTCAGGAGTGGTATCATGATTGGGATGATAAGGATCCTCAACACCGCCATCAGTCACACCTCTATGGCCTATTTCCCGGCCGTCACATAACCCTCGATTCAACCCCCGATCTTGCAAAAGCTGCTGCGCGCACTTTGGAAATCAAAGGTGATAAGACTACCGGCTGGAGCACTGGTTGGCGAGTAAATCTCCTCGCAAGACTCCGCGACCCCGAAGGTGCTTACCACATGTATCGTCGTCTCCTCCGCTATATCAGCCCTGACAACTACGACGGCCCCGATAAACGCATTGGAGGAGGAACCTACCCAAACCTCCTTGACGCACATTCCCCCTTTCAGATAGATGGCAATTTTGGCGGAACAGCCGGTGTGGCTGAAATGCTCCTGCAGTCAACCCCTGACACAATCCGTCTCCTCCCCTCACTCCCCGAAGCATGGCGAGATGGCTCAGTGAGCGGCCTCAGAGCTCGCGGAGGCTACATCGTAGACCTCACCTGGTCTAATGGGAACATCACAGAATGCACCATTCAACCTGCCCCTTCCGCTACAACACCGAAGGTCACCACCATAATCCTCCCTGACGGTACCACCCGTGTCTTAACCATCGATGCCCCGACCCACCTGACCTTCCCATAAATAAACCCCTGGTTAGGCGAATAACCGTTATAACAGAGACATCCACACCAAGCGCTCCCCTCTCGCCGGCGCGGAGCCGGTTTGTCGAAGGTGGTGAAGCAGAGGGCGTTTCCCTGCTTCCAATAGCCCTGCGGCAGTCGCCCTGCCTCCCGGGTTTGTTCCCTTCCCCAAAGCGGAGCCGGTTTGTCGAAGGTGAAGATGGGGTGGGCGTTGCCCTGCCTCCCTGGCTTTGTCGTAAAAAAGCTTAGGCGGTTTGCGCTTCTTAAAGCCCCGCGCGCCCTGCCGCCCAGGCTTGTACCCTTCCCCAGCGCGGAGCCGGTTTGTCGAAGGTGGTGAAGTAGAGGGCGTTCCCCTGCTTCCAATAGCCCAGCGGCAGTCGCCCCGCCTCCCGGGCTTGTTCCCTTCCTCAAGGCGGAGCCGGTTTGTCGAAGGTGATGAAGAGGAGGGCGTTTCCCTTGTTTCCTGGTTTTGGCGTTAAAGAAAGTTTAGGCGGTTTGCGCTCCTTAAAGCTCCTCGCTGCCGCCTAGGCTTGTTCCCTTCTCCAGTGCGGAGCCGGTTTGTCGAAGGTGAAGAAGCGGAGGGCGTTGTCGAGCTTCCATGGTTTTGTCGTTAAAGAGGGCTTAGACTTCCGCTCCTTAAGGCCCTCGGGCCCCGCCGCCCAGGCTTGCTCCCTGCCCCAGCGCGGAGCCGGTTTGTCGAAGGTGATGATGGGGTTGGGTGCTTCTTTCTGGTGGCTTCAGGCTGCGATGGGGTAGGGGTTGCTGAGTGAAGTGTTAAATATTTGTTAAATTGGTGTAATGATTTGGTGAAGTGGTAAAGAAGCTCTACCTTTGCACTCGCTTTTGAGGAAGCGGCCGTCCGGGAGCGGGCTGGCAGGCGTGTAAGCCACTTTTCTTTCCATTGCCCATTCTGCTTCGGCTTCGCCGGAGAGGGTTAAGGAAGTTAAAATGTGTTAAACACCGCGAAAATGTTTGCAGGTTTTGAAAATT
>CAZUEY010000069.1:0-11650 GCA_964619395.1 uncultured Staphylococcus sp.
TGCTCAATGGCTGACCGCCTCAGCGTTAACATATATTATGGGACAGGCTCTTAACTCCGGACTGCCACCGTTATAAGCACGGGTTCGGTAAGAAGAATCGCTCCATTCAGACTCAAAGTCCGGAGTCTGAATGAAGCGAAACCTGAGGGAGACGCGGGAACCGGTTCCCGGCGTTTATCAGTGGACTGCGAATTTTGCAGAGAGAATTAGTGAATCGATGCGGAGGAGGGCAATGTAGATTCCGGTCCGGAGTTGGGTTGTGGAGAGGGGGTGATAGGTCACGGTGCCCTCCTCAAGCATGCCGAGGGGGAGCAGTGAAAGTGTGCGGCCTGTCAAGTCTACAATCTCCAGTGAGGCCTCAGCGGTGCGGTCGGCCGACACGCGTGCTATCACTTCACTGCCGATACCTGAGCCATCGATAGAGAGGGAGAGCTCTGCCGAGGGGTCAGTGATGAGCTGGGGCATGCTTGAGAGGGGACCTTCAGCAAGTTCGTAGGGCCCCAGATCGCGCGCATCGCTATAGATGGGCTGATAGAGCGCGGGAAATTCGTCGGTGAATGGGATGGGCTTGTCAAGACCTTTATCCACAAGCACACTGCCGCTCTTGAGCCGCCCGAATTTTGCAGGCATGCTGCCATCCTCGCCACGGGGAGCAAGTGCATCTGCCTCTGAAAGCGATTCATAGTCAGAGCGGGAGAAGCCTGTCACCACATTGTTGAAGAAGGTCTTGCCCTGCTGTGGGGTGACACCGAGAGCATTGTTGCTCTCTTGACCTACAAGGATCTCCTGACGCCCGAAGCACACATTATTATAAAACTCAGAGTTGGCACCCCCTCCTGACTCAAACATGAAATCGTAGCCATTGTCGAAGGCGAGACCACCGACTACCACGTGTCCATCCTTGTGGCTGTTGCAGTCAAAGCCTTTGGTAGAACCGCTTTTATTGTTGCCGAAAGCTATGCAGTTGTAGGCGTAGTGGACACCCTTTGAGCTGCCGCCGGAGCCGTTGCCACCAAGTTTTATACCATTACCGTTGCCGGAGAAGTTGGGACCTTTGTCGAAATATTCGTAGACCCACGTATGGTCCTCGGCCTTACCTGACTCCCATGCCCAACACTCGATAAGGGTCACAGAGAAGTCGGTCTCGTAGAGGTCCCAGGCGTCGTCTGAGTTACGCCATGCGCGACAACGGATGAAACGGTTGCCTTTACCATTATGCATTTTGCAGGCAAATCCGTCTGCATCACTGCCATAGTTGGCATCATAGTCGCAGTTGTGGTGGCTGTCGCAGTCGATGATATCATTGTAGGCGCAGAACGACCCATCGTTTTTTGAACCGAGGCCACTTGCTGAGAAATCGTGGCCAAAACCCATCTGCAGACCTGAATCGAGGTTGTAGCTGAACTCGCAACGCTCTATGCGGTTGTGGCTGCCTTCGAGTTTTATGCCATTGTCGGCGGCATGCATGATGTGGAGGCCGTAGAGATGCCAGTAGTTGCCGGAGAGGAGCACACCGCGGTCGCCCACTTTCGAACGGTCGCGCTTGCAGTCGAGCAGTTGCTGCTCGAAGTCGAAGATCGGCTGCTCATCCTCGTAGGCGGTGATGGTGATGGGGGAGCCTTCAGTACCCGATGTGCGCAGCCGCACGGTCAGTTTGCCGCTACTGTCGCGCTGCGTGAAGTGGTAACGTCCACCGCGGCAATAGATAATGTCGCCGGGAGCTGCCGCATCGGCCGCTTTCTGGAGATTGAGCCACGGGGAGTCAACGGTACCCTCGCCGTCATCGTTGCCATCGGGGGCTATGAAATATTCGCGGTTGTCGCGCTCTGAGCCATTGCCTTTGAGAGCCAGAGTGGCCTCTGCGCCTCCACCTGCAATGGTGATGTTTCCCGTCACAGCCCCGAGAGCCGTAGGAGCGAATCGCACGGTGACCTGCTTGTCGCATAAGCCTCCGGCATAGTCAAACCGGATGGTGGACGCGAAGTTTTCGCCGTCAAGACTCAAAGTGAACTCTGCAGCTGAGGATGTTAGTGTGATTATCCCTGCCTCGGGGGTAAGGAAAGAGCCGGTGACGGTGATCGTGCGGTCCTTCGAACCACCCGTGAGGGTGTTCATGAAGTCGACAGAAGTAGTCGGGAGGGTGAACACCGGGACTGCCGGGGTGCTGACGGTTAGAGTAGCGGCCGGAGAGGTGAGGTAGTTGCGTTTGCTTCCATCGCCCTTATACTCAAACACACCTATTGTATAGGTGGTGGCGGGGAGCAGACCGGTAGCGGTGATGCTCTCGATATCGGCTGAGGCAAGGATTGTCACCTCACCCTCCTTCTTTGGAAACGAGCCTGTATAGGCAGTGCCGTCAGCTGGGGTCCAGTCGAGGGTGCTCCCTTTTGTGATCGCCACGAGACGACCGCTGCCGCTCCCTTTGCCAATGAGAGCCTCGATACTCGTGCCGGTCACTTCGCCCTCCTTGATGGTGGCCTGGGTAGCCGGCTCCTCGTCAAGCAGATCGTAGGTAAGCTCGATGTCGTCGATATATATGGTGGCGCTCAGACAGGTGAAACGAATCCTTACGTCAGCGTCGGGCGAAGCGCTGACTGGGTGGGATGCCGAGCCATAGGATGATGCCGACGACACCAGAGAGGAGCCTATCTGTTGCCAGGTAGAGCCGCCGTCGGTCGAAGCCTCTACATTAAGTTGCTTATTGTTGCCGGAGCCGCGGTGTTTGTAGCTGACATTGCGGAGGCCTTTGATGTCGGGAGATGTCAGAGTGGCATTTCCGCTCATGGCAGCGCGGTTGCTCCCATTGTCCTTTTTCACGGTGACTCCCGTGGCTGTCCAGCCGGAGGGAATAGCTCCATTTTCAAAGTCGATTTTGGTCGTTTCTGCAAGAGCTGTGCTGCAGAAGGCCGCAAATAGGAGAAGGAGGAGTGCAAGTTTTTTCATTTTGCGGTAATGATTTGAGATAAGGTTTTATCAAAAGTAATAATACTTTTTCCTATTTTTTTTGAGCTTTCGAGGCGTTGTCGATGTCGGAGAGAAGGGTGCTGACGGCTGCTGAAATCTGGTCGTCGATGCCGAGCACTATGCGAGCCGGATCGTTGGCCACCTTGACATCGGGCTCCAGCTGAGTGTTCTCCAGATAGTTGCCCTCGGCGGTGCGGAAGCCTACCACCGGGATACCAAACACGAGCGAGGGATCCTGCATGGTGACCCAGTTGACAGAGCTCATGGTGCCGGGCACGGGCATACCCACGATTTTACCAAGTCCCAGGTGGGAGTAGACCCATGGAGTGCCGTGGGCGTTGGAGTAGTTGGCTTCACATGTGAGCATGATCGAGGGTTTGTTCCAACGGCGCGAGGGCATCTGCCCTGCCTCTACACCTTTAATTTCCTGAGTGAGATACTTCTTGCCACTGAAAAGCACCTCTATATCCTCGTGCAGACGACCGCCTCCATTGAAGCGGGTGTCGATCACGATACCGTCGCACTCATTGTACTTGCCGAGGATGTCGGCATAGATAGTGCGGTAGCTGGGGTCGTTCATGGCGCGGAGGTGTACGTAGCCCAGGCGACCGCCCGACAGGGAGTCAACGAGAGCGGCGTTGCGCTTCACCCAGCGTTGGTAGAGCAGGTCGGAGAGTTTGGCCGCGCTGATCGGGAGCACCACTTCCTCCTTCTTGGAGCCTGAGGGGAGGGTGAAGCTGACGAGGGTCTTCTTGCGGGCAATATCGTTGAAGAGGGTAGTGTAGTCGCTGTCAGTGCCAATAGGGGAGCCGTTGATGGCTGTGATGATGGCGCCGGGACGCATGGCCGTCGAGGCATTGTCGAATGGGCCGTCAGCGAGTACAGTGGCCACTTTGAGACCATCACCGCTGTAGGTCATGTCGTAGAGGAGGCCTAACGAGGCTGTCTGCTCCTGAGAGGGAGAGGAGTAGTAGCGGCCTCCGGTGTGCGACACATTTAGCTCGCCAAGGAGTTCGCTGGCGAGTTCGGCAAACTCGGCATTGTGGGTGATGTGGGGGAGGAATTTGCGGTAGGTCTCGCCCATCCCCTTCCAGTCAACTCCGTGGAGCCCGGGGTCGAAGAAGCGGGCCTCCTCCTCCTGAAGGATATAGTCGTAGAGATACTCGCGCTCCTTCTCAGTGTCAATTTTCTGGGTGGCCCTGAATGTGATAGGCTCGATTTTGCCTGAGGCGAGAGCCATCTTTTTCATTGAACGCGGACCCATTAGGAAGAGATTTTTCCCCTCGGCATCGGGAGTCATGGCGAGATGGCCGGCATTGAGTTTCTTTTTGAGAGTCACATCCCCTTTGCGGAGATCCTTCTCCCAGAGGTCGAAACCATCGTCGAAAGAAGAGAGGAAGTAGAGCTTTTCGCCCTTATCGTCAACATAGGCATCCGCAAGGCTGGAGGAGAAGGGGGTGAGGCGCACAATGCGGTCGTTTATGCCCTTGAGTTCCACATTTATAGGCTTCTTTTCAGCTTTTTTCTCCTTGTCATCGCCATCCTTTTTGGTGTCGGCATCCTTCTTGGAGCCGGTTTTCTTTGATTTACCGGCAGCGGCGGCAGGCTTAGCGCTCTTTGAGCGTGAGGCTTTCACCTCTTTGCTAAGCTCATAGTCCTCAGGGGATAGGCTGTAGCGATCGAAAGCTGCCTGGTTGGTAAACACCGCCAGCACATCGTTGAGCGACCCCCAGGAGGCTTGGCTACGCATGCCGTAGCGGTCGCTGATGAAGATGATGGCGTCGCCACCCATTACCCAGCGGGGTCCCCCGTTCATATAGCCGGAGTTGGTGATATTGGTCAGTTCGCCGGTCTCGGTGTTGATAATGGCGATATCGTAGTAGGGGCTGCGTCTGTGCATATCCACGGAGGCAGCAAGCCATCGGCTGTCAGGCGACCATGTGTATTCGATGTCGCCGTCGCGGCCATTGTAGATGTTGCCGTCGGTGAGTTGTTTGACGGCGCCGGAAGCGAGGTCCATGACGGCGATGTCGCGGCGACCGGTGACAAAGGCTATCTTCTTGCCGTCAGGCGACACCACAGGGTTCTGGCGGTCAGTCTTATCGGAGGGTGAGAAGAGGGGCTTCTCATTGATAATTGTGGCGTTGGGGAAATTGGGGTCGGCCTCGCGGGCTATTTCAGCTTTATAGATGTTATAGTGGCCGTCGCGGTCAGAGTGGTAGTAGAGCGAGCGGTTGTCGCTACCCCAGCTGACACCCCCCTCGCCCTGCGGTGTGGTGGTCACCTGCTTTGTGGTGGGAAATTCCACGGAGGTCACGAAGATATCGCCACGATTCACGAAGGCCACCTGCTTGCCGTCGGGCGAGGGGGTTGCAGCCCCGGAGCCGGTGGCGAAGTTGCGTATAAGCGGTTCGTTTGTCTGGTCGCTTGTCACTTCGACGGTCACTTTCGCTGGTTGCCCGCCGGGGCGCATGGTGTAGATTTCGCCATCGTAGGTGAAGGCAAGTGTGCCATCGTTGCTGCGCGAGAGGAAGCGAACGGGGTGGTTCTTGAAGTTGGTGACAGGGGTTACTGCCGAAGGGTTGGAGAGGTCGAAGGAGTAGACGTTGAACGATCCGCCGTCGCGCTCGCTGAGGAAGTAGACGGTCTTGCCATCGGCTGTGACTGCCGGGTTGCGGTCCTCGCCGGGGCGCGATGTCAGATTGGTGTGGCGTCCGGTGGAAGCATCATATTTCCAGATGTCGCGGGTGATCGACGAGGTGTGGTGCTTGCGCCACTGATTCTCGCCACCCTTCTTATCCATATATATGAAAGATTTGCCGTCGGGGAGATATGAGATTGCTTCGGCAGGGGTGGAGAGGATCTGCACGGGGCGCCCGCCGGCGGTGGAGACCTTGTAGAGTTCGGTCAGGGCACCGGATGGGAAGAGCATGCTTTGGGGTGCATCCTGAAGGGAGGCGGTGAACACCACATTTTTACCATCGGGGGTGAAGGCCGTGGGAAGTTCCTCAGCTGAGTTGAAGGTGAGGCGCTTGGGCTCTCCGCCGGTGGCAGGCATCAGAAAGATGTCAGTGCTTCCGGAGCGGTCGCTCGCAAAGGCTATCATTGTCCCGTCGGGCGACCACACGGGCTCTGTGTCGTAGGCGGGATTGGTGGTGAGGCGAGTAGCTTGTCCGCCGGTGGCGGCAACTGTGAATATATCGCCTTTGTAGGTGAAGGCAATTTTCGACCCGTCGGGCGAGATGCGGGCGTCGCGGAGCCACAGGGGGGTGTCGGCGACTGCTGTCGCTGCCATGGCCACGAAGAGGGCGCTGAGAAGCTGTTTTTTCATCTGTATGTATGATTTATCGTTTTTTTCTGTCGTTGGGGGAGGGAGCGGGACCTTCGGGGTGCTCCGGGTAGTGGGCGTCAGTGCTTCACACGGCTTGATTTAAGTTTATCTGCCATCCATACACCGCAGATTATCATGGCACATCCTGTGATACCGATGATCGAGATCTTTTCCCCGAGGATGAGGAAGGAGAAAATGAGGGTCACTACGGGCTGGAAGTAGATATAATTGTTGGTGGTGACGGCTCCGAGGCGTCCTACCGCGAGTGCCCAGATAAGGTAGGCGCACATGGAGCAGAAGAGCGCAAGGAAGAGGATATTGACCATCATCGCGGGTTGGATAAGCACTGAAGGGGGCGCTATTTCCGGCTCTATCAGCAGGAAGGGTATAGCCGTCAGCACGCCGTAGAAAAATGTCTTGCGGGTGATGAACAGAGCGCTGTAGAGGGCATTGACCCGCTTGAGCAATATGCTGTAGATGGCCCAGCAGAGGGCTGCAAGGAGCGACAGGAGGTCGCCCAGAGGGTTGATGGAGAGATTGAAACTGCTGTTGAAAATCACCAAGCCCACCCCTAAAAAAGC
Source organism: uncultured Staphylococcus sp. (assembly GCA_964619395.1). GTDB lineage: Bacteria > Bacteroidota > Bacteroidia > Bacteroidales > Muribaculaceae > Duncaniella. The sequence goes on from CAZUEY010000069.1 coordinate 6,877, forward strand.
AGTGAAGGAGCCTATGAGCGTCTCCTTGCGAGGCCTTTCGCTTTTATAGAGGAAGCCCAGCAGGAGCACTGTCAGCAGCGGGGAGAGGGAGGTGATGAGCGACACGTTGCTCACAAGCGTGTACTCCAGGGCCACATTTTCGGCTATGAAATAGATCGAACCGCCGACGAGGCCGCAGAGCATGAACAGGACTTCGTGGCGCCACGAGTTGCACAGCAACTGTTTATGCGATATCAGCAGGAGCGCTATGTAGGCTATGGCGAAGCGGTAGATATAGATTTCAATCGGATGAAGCCCCCCCTCGAGAAGCACCTTCGTCGATATGAAGGATATACCCCAGCCTACCACGGTAAGGGCAGCCCCTATATGGTAGATGATTGAGCTTTTTGTGGAGAAGTGGTGTCCGTTGGGCATCGCTATGGTGTGAAATACTGTTGTGTGCTATTGGAGGTTACAAAATTACGCATTTTTTTCGGTGAATTCTTCCAACTCCAAAAACTTTATTTGCTCCCTGCGTGTATATAAAAATGAGTGGTGTAAGTTTTTGTCGGGCAGTTTTGCTATATTTGTACCGCAATTAACACTCTTAACTTAAAATTTTCAAATCATTAACAAGATAAACCACTACGATTATGAAACTCGCGAAAAAATTAGGTATTCCGGCAATGGCCGTGTGTGTGCTTCTTTCAGCCGCCGGCTGCTCTTCATGGACCAACACAGGTAAAGGCGCTGCCATAGGTGGCGGCGGAGGAGCCGCTCTCGGCGCCGGCATCGGTGCCCTCATTGGCGGTGGCAAGGGAGCCGCTATCGGTACAGCCATCGGAGCTGCCGTAGGCTCAGGTGCAGGCGTCCTCATTGGCAAACGCATGGACAAACAGCAGGCAGAGCTCCAGGCAGAGCTCGCCAAGCAGGCCGAAATCAAGCAGGTGACCGACGAAAATGGTCTCCAGGCTATACAGGTGACCTTCAATGGTGGTATCCTCTTCCCGACTAATGGCACCACACTCAGCCCCAGCGCTAAGGCCGACCTAACCAAGTTCGCGACCTCTCTTATCAATAATCCCGGCACCAACGTGCAGATCTATGGTTATACTGACGACACCGGCTCGCTCGCTGTGAATGAGCGTGTAGCTTCAGGCCGAGCCGACGCTGTCCGCAACTATCTGCTCAATGGCGGTGTCAGTGCTTCGCGCCTCTCTGCTGAGGGTCTGCCTATGCAGGACTATATCGCGTCCAACGCCACAGCCGAGGGTCGCGCCCAGAACCGCCGCGTGGCTATCTATATCACAGCCAGCCATGAGATGATTCAGGAAGCCAACAACGGCACTCTCCGCTAAGACGCTAAGTCAGAGTCTGTCTCATAATATATATATGTAAGACCCTCTGACTCCACCCTCAAGAAGTAAAAAAATCGACAGCCCCCGGGATCAGATCCCGAGGGCTGTCATTTTCTTCTTGAAAACGAACCTAAAACTTTTTACCTTAATAAATTTTTAGCAAATAGAAGGGGCCAATTTTTCAGGCCTTTTTGGAGGGCTCCTCATTGTGGAGCACATTCAGCACCGTCTGACCGGCTGCCTTGAGAGAGGAGCGGTCGATGTGGTCGAGATTGTCGTTGACGGTATGCCATGTCGGGGCGAAAGTGCCGGTGTTGCTGTTCTTCGACTCGATGATGTCGATAGCGGGGATGCCTGCGCGGTTGATGAAAAGATGGTCATCGACCACGGCGCCACCCTTCTGATTAGGGAAGCGGTCAGCATAGCCTGATTTTTCAGCTATTGCCCACACTTTGTTGACGATATCTGCGGCTTCCTCATCCGAGAAATATTCGCGGTGAAATTGTGCGCCGAGGCCACCAACCATGTCGAGGAGAATCGCGAAGCGAGGGAGGGAATCGGAGTCGTAGGGCATGTTTTCGACCCAATATTGGGTGCCCAGACACCAAGTGGAGTCGTGGGTGGAGAAGCCTGACTGCTGTCCGTAGTCCTCAGCATCCACAAAGAGGAGGTCTACCCCCACGGGAGCCTCTGTCTCACCCAGTTGACGGGCTATCTCCAGAAGCACTGCCACACCGCTGGCACCATCATTGGCTCCGAGCACAGGCTGGAAACGGTTTTCCTCAGTCTGGTCGTTGTCGGCCCAGGGGCGTGTGTCGTAGTGAGCAAGCAGAAGCACGCGGTCTTTTTTCTCGGGTGAATACGATCCCATGATATTGCCAATCTGTATCTTCTCGCCGGTGAAGGGGGTCACCTCGCCGGTCTGAATATTGACATTTGAAGCGCCGTGGCGTTTGAGCTCCGACACTATATATTCGCGGCAGGCTGCATTGCCCTCAGTGCCGGGCACGCGTGGCCCGAAGGTGAGTTGCTGCTTGAGGTAGGAGTAGGCGCTGTCGCTATTGAATTTTGCCGGTTGCGCGATGGCAACCTTGATATTATCATCTTCTTTATCGATGGAGTTTTTTTTGCTTTGGCAACTCTCAATGAGCGGGAGTGCAATTAGTGCGATGAGAATGAACTTGATATGCTGTGTCATCTTGGTACGAATGATGTGATTCGGCGACAAAGTTACAACATAGTTACAACACTACATCAAACCTGTTACAATAAAAATGCCGCTCTTAACAAATCTTAACACTGACACGTGATTTTGCATTATTTCCCACCCTCATCCTCCCGGCTCACCTCCAATATAAAGCTATCATTACAATGGATTGAGACTGCGCCACCTCTGAAGATGTGGCGGTGTTGATATAAACCTAATAATTTCGCCTGTTTCGTAAGCCTCGATATTTCTCAGCGGTGTTCGGTGTTTTGCTTCCTAAGTGCCTCGGTCGCTTTTGTCAAACGACGTATCTCTTCCTGTACCCTTTGAGCTTTCAGGTCAAGTTTAAGCGAAACTTTAGAGTCATTAAGTTTTGACATAACAGAGGGGTAAATTTTTTTGATACAAATTTACCCCCCCCTGTTATTAGTATATGAAGGACACTCTCTTACCTAAAAAATATGGATAATATTCTATACCATAACGGCAATTTACGCGGTTTCGGCTCATGCCATTCCCATAACGGGTCGCCTCGTTCTATCTTTATGAATATAGCCATAATTAGTATTATAATGTAGATCGTTATGGGCGTGGCTATTAAAAGAGAGGCAAAAAAAGCCTGAAACGGAGTGCCGGGCGACATCCATTCTAAAAACCACGTCCAAAAAATGACGATCCCGGCAATCGCCAGCCATATAACCCCGTTGATAATCTTTTCTTTCATCGCTCAAGCCCTTTCGTCAAAAATTCGGTAATGAGTTGAGAGGTTGAAACCTTTCGGCGCGAGGCCTCACTTCTGATCAGGTCAACGAGCCACAGAGGGAGACGGACTGAAATTTTAGTCCTCGCCCCGTCGGTAGCCTTTCTTCCGGCGCCTTCGCGTGTGCCTCCGCTTCCTATTCCACCCATAATTCTTTGATTTTACGCAAATTTACTGATTTGTCGGACATATTCAAAATATATAAATATGTTATATAACATAAAAGAGTATCTCCCCGGTATGTATATAGGTACCTGGGAGATACCTTAGAAAGGCTGTCGTCAATATGACGCCGTGGGAATGTCGTTGGTTGGATCATCCACGTCGGGCGGCGTGGCAATGGTAGTGCAAAAATATATAAAAGTCCTTGAAAAATTTGCATAATTCACTAAAGTGTATTATTTTTGTATTGTCAAGTTAACCATGCACATTTAAATCATGGACAAGCAATCACTATTAAAATTTTGGGCTGGTGAACTTCTTGCAGTTAAGATGGAACTCGAAAAAATCACCTTCCTTCTTCAATCAGGAGTCCAGCCCACGAGAGAGATTAAGCAGCACCTTGACAATATGCTCGACAGAAAGATGTTACTCGAAAAGCTGATTGAAGAGGTAAGGAATCAAAAGTAAAAACCGAGGGGAGGACAACTCCTCCCCTAATAAAACAATAGATTATGAAACTACGAATTGATAAATGGAAGCAGATGGAAGCCGCCGGAGATCCTGCAGCGACCGAATACCTGAAGGAAATAACCGCCCAGGCCAAAGCCGAGGGTAAAATTCAGGAAATGAACGAGGCTATTCAGTACTTGACTGAGTCGGCCGACAAGCATCTTGATAAAATCGAGGGTACGTATAACTCCTACACTATGCACCAGCGTATGGGTCAGCTTACCGAAATCATCAACCTTGCTTACATAGCCCGTCACTATTTCGGTAAAACGCGTCAGTGGCTTTATCAACGGTTGAAAGGTCAGGAGGTAAATGGGAAGCCCGCGGCATTCACTGAATCAGAAGAAGCTACTTTCATCCAGGCACTTCACGAAATAGGCTTGCAGTTAGCCACTTTTCCACAACGGGTATGATTAAGGGATTAAAGCGTCCAAAGTGCTTATTAATTTGACAACCTTTACCCTTTGACGCTCACCGGCTCCCACGCGGAGCCGTTTTTTTACTATAAAGTCAAAACACCCCCGCCGTGATGGGCGAGGGCGTGAGTGGACAAAGTAATTGCTGTCAAACAATAACGATTGAACCGCTAAAAGTTGCTGTGCTATATCGTGAAGGCCGTTAAGGTAGCGCGGTCTTTTTCGTGGGGTACTTGAAGTCTCGGTGGCTTCCTCTTTGAGTGACGATCTGCTAACGGTCCGCTTTCAGCATTTCAGCATTTTGATAATATGATAATATGCTGACGGGTTTTCAATGTTTTTGACGATTCTTTTTGGGGATTCGGAAAAAAGCATTACCTTT
>CAZUEY010000070.1:0-11638 GCA_964619395.1 uncultured Staphylococcus sp.
CCCTCCGAGATATGCGACCTCAGCGTTAACATATATTATGGGACAGGCTCTAAGCTAACCGGATAATGGGGATTGGGGTATAGTGACAATGGTGGAAAAAGGTGGGTTTTAGAGCAGTTTGCTATTGTTTCGGGTTGATTTGTGGCAAAATTTCACAAATTCTGCAAAAATTCTTTCAAAAATTTGCATAATATCCACAAATGCCTTAAATTTGCATCGTGTTTTTCATGGTATTAGATTTAAGGTTAACTACATCGTAGGGAGATTGCCGAAGGAAATGATTTTTGAGATTGAATGATTTCCTCAAGCATCTCTACAAAAAAGATTGGTTGTCGGGATGACAACCTTTTTTTTGCCCCTGAACCATTTTCAGGAAGCCTTACACAAATACCACTTAACGAGGAGTTTACCTCCTACTGCTGAGGGTGGTTGATGTAGATGTTATGGCTGTGGAGGAAGCTTTTGATTGCTGCCTTGATCCCCTCAAGCCACGAAGGATTACGATAGGGCATCCCGGTCGATCCGCTTATCCCCTCAATCTTCACAGGGATCGATATTTCCTTGTGAAGATGTCCATCCCTTTTCCACTCTGCAATTCTCTCGAAAAGCAGATGCTCAAAGAAGTAGCCGGCAGAGTCGTTGAGAGCGCTGATGTCACGCAGGAAATAGTCAGCGAAAAACTCCCGAGGAGCGGCAAATACCATGCTGTAGCTCAGGTACCTACCTCCCGAGAGCTCGGTGTTGGAGCTCACTGTGTCAGGCGCCGAGAATCCTCTTGCCAACTCATTGATATTATTGACCACCAGCCTCCCGGTCACCTTTATGATATTCCCTCCCTGTCGTAGGATCTGAGAGCGCTCCAGCCCCTCCTTTATTATCAGTGCCTCGCCATATCCTTTGCCGAGACTCCGGTCGTAGCTGTTGCCGTCGAATGTTATGAATTCCAACCGTCCGTTCCCTATATAGTCCGAAAAATCAGCTGAGTAGTCAGTCAGGGTATTCTCTACAACCACCACTCTCATCGAGGTGTTCTCGAGATACCATTTCAGGGCATCGACATATTGTTTGAGTCGCTCCTGCGGGTTTTGAAGACGAGTCTGCGACATGCCGTTAGGATTCACGCAGGCAGTCAGCAACAGGGTGCTGTCAGGGTTGGAAGTCATGGATTTTCAAAGCGATTTGGTGGGAACTGTCTAATCACCACAAAATTACAACTTTTCCCCCTTTGCCACAAGCCCCGGGCTCCTTTGCGACCCTCTGCAGTCCGGTTCCTTAACATTTATTATGCACTCCGGCTTCGCCCGAGGGTAGGAAAGATGGCGGGGATTTCGTAAATTTGCACTGCGGCCGCTCGGGTTCTCTCCCACTGTGCGCCCCAATCTCCAAACTCCCCCCGACATACTATACAATGAGACAATTCGTTCACCTCCACGTTCATAGCCAATATTCTCTCCTCGACGGACAAGCATCAGTGACAGGCCTTGTCGACAAGGCCATGGAGCTCGGGATGCCCGGCTTCGCCCTTACCGACCATGGCAACATGTTCGGCATAAAAGAGTATTTCAACTATGTCAATAAGCTAAAGGGCAAGTATAAAGGCAAACTCGCCGAGCTTGAGGGCAAGATTGCCGAGGCTCCCGAAGATCAAACCGAGGAGGTGAGGGCGCAGCTCCAGCCTGAGATCGACAAGATCAAACGCAAACTCGACTTCAAGCCCATCTTCGGCTGCGAGATGTATGTGGCAAAAGGCTCCCTCAAGGATCGTAGTGATAAATACGACAAGGGGCGTCACCTGGTGGTCCTCGCCAAGAACCTTACCGGCTATAAAAACCTCATCAAGATCGTTTCTCAGGCCCACACCGAGGGATTTTACCACCATCCGCGCACCGACAAGGAGGCGCTTGCCGCCCACCGCGAGGGGCTCATCGTCTGCTCCGCATGCCTCGGCGGCGAGATTCCTCGTCTTATCGCTGAGGGTAATGTTGCCGAAGCTGAGCGTAGTGTGCTCTGGTTCAAGGAAGTGTTTGCTGACGATTACTACATCGAACTTCAGCGCCACCCCACAGACCTTCCCGGTGCTAACCGTGAGACTTTCGAGGAGCAGCAGAGGGTCAACCCTACACTCATCTCCCTCGCCCGTAAGCATGGCATAAAAATCGTGGCCACCAACGACTCCCATTTCATCAATGCCGAGGATGCCGAAGCCCACGACCGTCTCATCTGCATCTCAACCAACAATTATGTCGCCGACCCTGACCGCATGCGCTACACAAAGCAGGAGTGGTTCAAGAGTCAGCAGGAGATGGAAGCTCTCTTCCCTGACCTCCCCGAGGCGCTCGACAATACCCTTGAGATCATCTCTAAGGTCGAGACCTACTCTATCGACCATGCACCCATCATGCCCTTCTTTGAGATTCCCGCCGACTTCGGCACCGAGGAGGAGTATCGCTCACGCATCACAGAGCAGCAGCTCTTCGACGAGTTCACTCAGGACGAGAATGGAAATGTGGTGCTCTCCCCCGAGGATGCCAAGAAGAAAATCGACAAGCTCGGCGGCTACGAGAAGCTCTATCGTATAAAATTCGAGGCCGACTATCTTGCAAAACTCGCCTACGAAGGAGCCGAGAGGCGCTACGGCACCCCGCTTACCCCCGAACTCGAGGAGCGTATCCGCTTTGAGCTCTATATCATGAAAACCATGGGCTTCCCCGGATACTTCCTTATAGTCCAGGATTTTATAAATGTGGCTCGACACCGGCTCGGTGTCAGCGTGGGTCCCGGCCGTGGCTCGGCAGCCGGCAGCGTCGTGGCCTACTGCCTCGGTATCACTCAGGTCGATCCTATAAAATACGACCTACTTTTCGAACGCTTCCTCAACCCTGACCGTATCTCCCTCCCCGATATCGATGTGGACTTCGACGACGATGGCCGTGCCGATGTCCTCCACTATGTCACCGAGCGTTATGGCGAGGAAAAGGTGGCTCATATCATCACCTTCGGCACCATGGCTGCAAAGTCGGCCATAAAGGATGTGGCCCGCGTGGAGCAATTGCCTCTCCCCGAGAGCAACCGCCTCGCCAATCTCGTGCCAAAGCGCATGCCCGACGACCCCGATAAGCCGGGCAAGCAGCTCAAGACCAACCTCAAGAACTGCTATGCCTACGTCCCGGAGTTTGCTCCGGAACTCAACTCCGGCAACTATCTTGTGCGCGAGACTCTCGAATATGCCCGTCGCCTCGAGGGAAATGTCCGCAACACCGGTGTCCATGCCTGCGGTGTAATTATCTGCCGCGACCCTATCACCGATTGGGTACCGGTCGCTACCGCTGTCGATAAGAGCGTCGAATCCAAAGAGGCCTCAAAAATGATCGTAACCCAATATGAAGGTTCTATCATCGAGGATACCGGCCTCATAAAGATGGACTTCCTCGGCCTCAAGACCCTCTCGATCATCAAGGAGGCTATCGCCAACATCAAGCTCACGAAGGGTATAGATATCGACATCGATAACATCGACATCACTGACCGCAAGACCTACGACCTATACTGTCAGGGCCACACCACAGGTACCTTCCAGTTTGAATCAGCCGGCATGCAGAAATATCTCCGCGAGCTCCAGCCCTCAACCTTCGAGGACCTCATCGCCATGAACGCCCTCTACCGCCCGGGGCCTATGGACTATATCCCCGACTTCATAGCCCGTAAGCATGGCCGCAGCCCTATCACCTATGATATCCCCATCATGGAGAAGTATCTCAAGGATACTTACGGCGTCACCGTCTATCAGGAGCAGGTCATGCTCCTCTCGCGTCTGCTCGCCAACTTCACCCGCGGTCAGAGCGACACCCTCCGAAAGGCTATGGGTAAGAAGCTCATCGATAAGATGAACGAACTCAAGGGCCTCTTCCTGAAAGGGGGTCAGGCCAATGGCCATGACCCCAAGGTTCTTGACAAGATATGGAAAGACTGGGAGAAGTTTGCATCCTACGCCTTCAATAAGAGCCACGCCACCTGCTATTCCTGGGTTGCCTTCCAGACCGCATGGCTCAAGGCCAATTACCCCTCGGAGTATATGGCCGCAATCCTTACACGCAACCAAAGCGACATCACGAAGCTCACCGGTTTCATGGATGAGTGCAAGCGGATGAAGATCGCTGTCCTCGGCCCTGATATCAACGAGAGCTTCACCGGCTTCGGTGTCAACAAGGCCGGCGATATCCGCTTCGGTCTCGCTGCAATCAAGGGTGTGGGGGAGAATGTAGTCAAGGCCATCATAGCCGAGCGCGACGCCAACGGACCATTTGAGTCGGTCTACGACTTCGTGGAGAGAGTCCCCTCCGCAGCAGTCAACCGCCGAGTGTTTGAAAATCTTGTCTGCGCCGGTGCCTTCGACAATTTCGAGGGTGTCAAGCGCGAAGATTTCTTCGCCGAAAACAGCTCAGGTCAGGTCTTCAGCGAGACCCTTGTCCGCTATGGACAGGCTTTCCAGAACGATAAAAACCGTTCAGCAATGTCGCTCTTCGGCGACGATGCCGAGCTCAACACCTCCGGGCGTCCGCCGATCGTCCCCCAGGAGGAGTGGCCCATGGCAGTGCGTCTGCAGCGTGAGCGCGAACTCGTGGGGATGTACCTTTCAGCCCATCCCCTCGACCCCTACTACATGGAGCTCAACTATGGCACTAAATGCGACATCAAGACCTTCAACGAAGCTGAACCCATGGAAAATATGGAAGTCACTTTCGGTGGCATGGTAGTGAGCTTCCAGACATTCCCCTCCAAAAATGGCGGAAACTTCGGTGTGATGAAAGTCGAAGACTACTCCGGCACTACGGAATTCCGTCTCTACGACGACAACTACTACAAATTCCGTAACTACGGCGAGCAGGGGACCCCGGTGCTCATTCGCGGCGTCTATTCCCGCCGATTCCCCACCCAGCCCCTGCGATTCAACATTACTTCCATCTCTCTGCTCAACGATATAAAAGGCAAACTCATCAACAATATCACCATCGATCTCCCCTCCGACAAAGTGACACTCCATATCAGAACCCTGATTGATGAATTGTTAAGTGCAGGCACACAGGAATCCCTGGGCGAACTATCGTTCCGCATCTTCGATCCCTCGATCAACCGCACACTCCACCTGCGCTCCTCCCGACGCATCCCTATCACCCGCCACCTCGTCGACATCCTCACTCAGGAAGACATCACCTTTTCCATCAACGACTAACCCTCCACCACCCCTCCTAAGCCCTCAACTTTTCACTATCTTTGGATTGCTTTTGGTTTGGCGCTGATAGAAAACTGAGAATAACAAAATGGTAGAGAGATAGATATGGCATGCAATTATCCTTCCGGTTTCGGATCGGAGTTTCCGGTGCTTTCGCGAGAATCCGTAACAGCCCAATTTCTCCCTGAAAACATCTGTGGAGAGGGGGCTGAATGTACGGTCTACCGCGTGAGGCTTGACGGGCTGTTGGTTGCCGCGAAACGCCTCTCGGAGCGTCAGCGCCTTAATGCCGGATTTGTTGCCGCTTATCGCAAAGAGTTTGAGATAGGTCGTAGGCTCAGACATGATGCTCTCCCCGTTTACCGCGAGATTAGGGCCGATGCCGTCGAGGTATATATTGTAATGGACTATATCGACGGCGATAATCTGGACGACTTCGCTGAGACTGCCGAGGGGCGTGACTATTTCAGGGATGAGGAGAATATGAGAAAATTCCTTACCGAGCTCCTGAATGTTGTCGGCTATCTCCACCGCAGCGGCGTTGTCCATTGCGATCTTAAGCCGGCCAATATCATGTTGCGCCACAGCGATCGCGCCGCTATGCTCATAGATCTCGACAAAGCCTACTGCGATACACATGATCTGACTCATGGCGGCACACCGGGAATAAGTGATGCAGTCAATAGGCCGGAGAAGCCCACAGCCGATAAAGATTTCGCTGCCATCGGGAGGGTGGTGGATATTATCACGGGTGGTGATAAAAATGGTATACCGCGGGCTTTCAGGAGATTCCGCAGTCTCTGTGACGCTCCGGGTGTCTCCGCCGATAAGCTCCGGCGGTCGCTTCAACGGCCTGATCTGCCTATCAGTACGGTTATAAACGCGATTGCGGCGCTTAGTATTGTAGTGGTAATAGGTGTTGTCCTCTTCGCTGATAGAAGAGGTCACGACGCAGATATCCGTCCGAGTTTAGTCGAGGATACGATAACGCAAAGTGCCCGCGAGGTAGAGAGGGGTATGAGAGCAACACGGGAGGCGGATAATAAAACTGTTGAGTTGTCGGCCGCTCATCGCAAAGCACCCGAAAAGGGTCAAATGACTGACTTTGACTCCGGAATGAAGAAATTTACAGAAGCAGCCCTATCGGCTACCGCCACTCTTCGATCCGGGAAGCTGACCGATTCTGAACTTCAGAGTCTTGCAGCGCAAGTTTCGGATCTCTATCTCACAACCTGCGATGAATTGAGAGAGGAATATAAGCGAAAGCATCCCGACGCTTCTGATTCCGACGCCCACACTGCCCTGGCTAATGCGTTGGGTAACAGTAGAACTATTCAAATAATGCAATCTTTTAATAAGGAGCTGCTTGACACTGTCAATGCAAGGACGGAGAAAATCAGGAACTCACGCGAATAACGGCGCTATGCAATGACTTCGAGCGATATTAAGCCGCCGTCTTTGGCGGCGCGATAGGCTCCGAGCGAGACCCCGTTGCGCACCACATCGCCGGAGATCAGTTCCTGATTGAGAATCAGATGCGTAATCTTGACCCTGTCGCCCTTTATTAGTTTGCTGTTTTGGGAATCGGTGATTAAAAATTCATAATCCCCTGCATATGTCATGTCAATTCTCCGGGAGGGGTGATAGCGGAGGCGTATCTGCGTACCCACGTCAAGCTTGTCAACATCGATTGAGTCTAATGATGTGAACTCCGACGGATAGTTGCCCTCCCCAAATTCGCTCAGCAAAGCTGTATAACTTTCGTAGCCAAGCCATTTTGCAAGAATTTCCATTGTGGATTTATGGGGAGTGCGGAAGCGTTCCTTCGAGTCGGCACCCACAAGTCCGAACATGCGTTTGATAGTGGTTTCGCCCAGGCCAATTTTGTTGGCTAACGGCGCGCAGTCAGCCGAAAAAATCCGGTCTTTACCATATTTGGCGAGAATCTTGTCAAGGATATATTGAGGGAGCATAAAGACTAATGGTGGGATTGGATTACAAATTTAATGGTAAAATGTACTCGAAGCAAACTGACGAAGCTTAAATTTTCGGTTACCATTTTAAATGGCCCGCCAATATCAGACAAAGATATCGACGGGCCATACTCAATACAGTGTGAGTCAGATTAGAGGCCAAGCTCCTTTAGATTAACTCCCCCGACCGATTGAATATCTTCAACATTCACACTTGCCGCTTTGGCAGCAATACTCGATAATTTTGAAACTAATTTAGTAAGACGCTGAGTTTGAGCAACGGACATTTGAGATTCCATGCCTTCCAAATTCCTTTGTAAGGATTCGGCTTTTGAAGCCATATTCATGGCGCTTTGCATGTCAACATTACCTGACTTTAATTGTGATATATATTTATCATACTCAGTTATCATAGCCTCGTAATCATCAAGCATCTTATCTATCTTGGAGTTGTCTTCTGAGGTTGTGTTAGCTGATTCTTCTGCTACGGCAACAGCTTCCACCTCCTCAACAGGATCAGCTTCGATGTTGACAGATTCAAAGTTTTCATCAGAACTGTTTTGTGAAGAGTCAGATTTGCTTCCGCAAGCAGTGAGTCCTAATCCTAAGAGGATTACGAGAGAATACGTAATTTTTTTCATGGGATAAAATTTTGAAGTCTTCACCAATCCACGAAAGAAGACGGAAAAAATGAAAAGTATGTGGACTGATAACTTGTCATCTATAATTTGGGGTTTGGATAGATTCCTGCATATATATGAAAGTTACATACTGTTTGCTTTCAAAAACTTATGGCGTAGGTATAAAACTTCTTTTAGTTATTTGCACTTTGTTAACCTCAGTAAGGACTTCTAAATCACCCATTCGGTATTTGAAGAGTGACCCCAAAGAGGTCGGTCGCTTTCCCCAGTTCAGATTGTCGTTGATGGGCGCTATAAAATTGGAAACATCCTCCAGTTCAGGGAAGGTTATGGTTACCACAGTTGTGCCCTCTCCGTCATCATCGAAATCTTCAAAATATTCAATCGTAAGATTATCTTTTTCCAATACATATTCTCCTGTTTCTTTATTTTCACTCATGGAGAACCCTTTTTCCTTTAATTGGTCAAAGTTAACTGCTAAATTTGGGGGATTTATAAACTCTTCAAGAGATATAAGTTTGGATGCAGGAATTTCTTCCTGGCAGTCAAGTGCGATTCTGAATGTTTTGGCTCCTTTTAGTTTCTCAGGCCAGCCTTCGATATAGATACTTATATCTCCTGTTTCGTCCATTTTCAATTGCAGAAAAGATAAGGACATCAGAGGATTGAGATCCTCTAATTTAGCTTTTTGTGCGATTAAGGCCTTGCCCTCTTTGTCAAAAATTGCATAACCTATTCCAAACTTGGTAATAATGCCTTCTTCCGGTTCTTTAATTCGCTTAACTTTAAATACAAATTTACTGGTAGACTCGGATATGGGATATTCACCTTCGACAACCTCAAAATATTCGCCTAAATTTCCCGTGATTCTGCAGGTTGCAGGTGTTAAATTCTCAGGGAGTTTATTTCTGCACCCTATAAAGAGTGTTGCACATAATAGGATTACTGATGTTTGTAGTGCAAACCGATTGTAGAATTTCATCGAAATTTCAAATAAGGTTTATGATAATTTATTATTTCTTGGGAGATGCCTTTTTCGTAGATGCCGGTGCTCGTTTCACCTTTATCCAATCGCCATCATTTTTCAATAGCTCGCTGATATTATAAGATGCTCTTCCGTCTTGAGATATTATTATCTGATCGGTTTTAGCCGAGCCTGATGGTAAGCTATATGTGATTCTGATATTATCATAAGTTTCAAACGCAAGAAATAGAGAGTCGTTAAAATCTGTCACATTCCATTTCCCTTTTAATGTACGTCCATTCAGGGTTATTGTTCCGGTGCCATGAGGCATAGCGAGAATGTCGGAAGAGGTAGTTTTTCCAATATTTAGTATTATCTTACGGCCTTGATAATCGGTAATGGTATATCTCCCGGCTGGATTACTGACATCGAAAGTCTTCTGAGCGTAAGCTGAAACGGCCGGGAATAGCAATAATAGGAGGAGAGCAATAAGAAGACCACTCCTTTTTTTGATTTGGTTTTTAAAATTCATAAACAAGTTGATTTTTAAGGTTATTTGTTGGTGACTCGGGGATAAACGTCCATAAATCGTGATGACACAAAAAAAGCGTGGTGCCGAACCCGTTGCCCGTCCCACGTTCTGAGGCCTTCGCATTGCCCATCTCTGTAATAAGGAAATCAAACTTATAAAGGCTATTGCACAGCTCTTATTTTATCTGTAACTTTGCAGTATAAAACCAACTAGAACAGATGAATAAGACAATTCTTTGTATCATACGAGCCAGTACCGTTAATCAAGAAACGGAATCCCAAAAGAAGGAACTGGTGGAATTTTGCAAAACTAAGGGTTTTGTGGAAGATGAGATGCTATTTATTGAGGTAGCTGGAGCATCCGCTAGAAAGCTCAATAAGGAGTATCTACAAATGCTGGATGATATTAAATCTACCATCCTTACTACTCCAACTATAAAAACTGTTGCTCTCTGGCACTTGAATCGCTTAGGACGTGTTAAGAAATGCCTTACAGATATGGAGAATTTTCTGGTAGAAAACCAGATACAGCTCTATGTTAAAAATGGCTTTGATATGCCCCTTTTGGATGCTAATGGTAAGGAAACTCTGGGAGCATCTATAGCCTTCTCTGTTTACTCTGCTATGGTAGAAGAGGAAACTAAAGAAATGTTTGCTAAGATGAAGAGAGGTAAAGACCGCAATAGAGAGCAGGGTATTTATGTAGGCGGACAACTGAAATACGGATATTCTATAGGGGAAACTAAGCACCTAATCATTAACGAAGATGAAGCTGCTATAGTACGCCTTATCTATGAACTCTATGCTACTGGCAAGTATAGCATATATAAGCTAGTGGATGAACTTAACTCTAGAGGTGTAACTAAAAAAGGTCAGCATATCACCTTTAATATAGTCCGCAACTGTTTAGCTGATGAAAGCTATTATAGTGGCAAATTACCCCTTATAGATAAAGAGCTGTATGATAAGTGTGCTGCTCTCAAAGAGGAAACTATAGCCATTAAAAGAACTAAGGAGAGCCGAAATGTAAACTTTGCGGTAGGCTTATTGAAATGCCACTGTGGAAGTAACTATGTAAATATGGATAGAAGCTATACCTGCTATGGCAAAGTTAAGGCTAACCGACTAAAGCAGGATGATGTTTGTGTATCTCCTAATATCCGAAGGGATGTAATGGATGGATTACTCTGGCTAGTAACTAAACGCCTTCACCAGTCTTTCCTTATGGCTAAGGATTCTGTAAACATTGCAGAGTATAAGGAGAAGGAAAATATACTGAAGCTAAAGTTATCTACTGTAGATAAGGAAATAGCTGCTATAGGAGAGCGATTAGTCGTAGTTGAAGATGATTATTATATTGAGGGCAAAATGACAGAAGCTCAATTTAATAAACGCTCTGAAGCTCTAAGAGCCAAACAACTTCAAGCTAAATCCCAGTTAGCCAACTTAAAGAATGAGCTGGGAGAAGTGGCTAAGATGATAGAGCAGCTAGAACTTCCTGCTAATGATAAGTACCTAGAATCTATCCTAATGATGGAGTTAGATACAGAAGAGTATGAGGATAGAAAGAAGATTAAAGATATAATGTTTCAGCACATAGACAGAGTATCTTTAAGAGAGTTTAAGGAAGGTAAGCACACTTGCATAGAGATTACTATAGTGGCTAAGACTGGTGCATCCTTTGTATTTGTGTATGATACTTGGCTTAATTGCCATAGAAAAGAAGAGTGCTGTATCTTCTATGAAGGTAAGCCGCTCTACTCTAAGGATGGTGCATTTACTACTCTGATGAAGGATGTGATGGATGATATTGAGCAGAAAGCAGGGCTACCAATCCTCACTAATGAAGAGTTAGGTATAGCAGCCAAACACCATATAGATAGAGAGCTGGGTATAGCCGCTGATGAAGTGGTAAGCTATAGGTTCACACCAGATATTATAGCTGTAAAGGAAGAGCTGGATAATCCAGTAATAAAGGCTGGACTGAAGGCAAACTATAGCCTAGATGATGAAGCTATAGCCTTCATTAGTCGCTCTGCTGATACCTTCTCAGTAGGTACTCCAACTGAAGAGATAGCAGAGATAGTAAACACTCTTAAAGATGCTGGTATCATAGAGCAGACTGAGAATGTAGATGTACCTAACGTAACTTTGGGGTATGGGGTAAAATTTTAGAGGTGATAGGCTTCTAACCACACCCCACCGACTTTTTTACGAAATGTAAATTTCAAAAACTCAAAAACGAATAAAAAAGCTCCAACTGGTTTAGCTGGAGCTTTTTATGTGATTTTGTATGTAT
>CAZUEY010000071.1:0-11567 GCA_964619395.1 uncultured Staphylococcus sp.
GCGACCTCACGCCCCCCAGACGCGTACTCTAACCAACTGAGCTACACCCCGATTTTTTATTTGGGAGGGTTGCTTTGTTTTCCAAAAGCGATGCAAAGGTATGGACTTTTGTTATTACATCCAAATTTTCAGGCGGGATTAACACTGGTTAACATTTTGAGGCCGTGGCGTTGCAGGTGATTTAGTCAGGTATCGCGGCAACCTGGGGGCCGATAGTGTTTATTTTGTGGGTGTTGAGGATTTGGTAGTGTGGTGATGGTTGTGATGTGTGCGCTTTTCGTGGGGGAGGATGAAAAATTCATCGTAATAAGCCAATAGTAGGGTGGTGAGGGGGATGGCAATGATGAGACCGAGTATGCCGAGGAGGGTGCCCCAAACCGAGAGCGACAGGAAAATGAGAGCGGGATTCATACTCATGGCTTTGCCTATGATTTTTGGGGTGAGGATGAGATCTTGTATCACCTGCACAACACAGTAGACAGCTATCATTTCCCAGAAGAGTACCCAGAAGTCGGCACCTCCGCTAATTGACACTATAATACACACCAATGTGGTAGGTATCAGGGATATAAGTTGGAGATAGGGCACCATGTTGAGCAACCCGATAAACATACCCAGCACGATGGCCAGTGGCATCCCGATAATGAGGAAGCCGATGCTGAAGAGCACGCCGACGATAAATGCCACCAGAGCCTGTCCGCGGAAATAGTGGTTCATGGACACTTTTACATCATGAGCTATCTTGAATACGATGCGGCGATATTTGGGCATTATCATCCTGCGAAATCCGCGGGCAATCTTCTCATAGTCGATCATGATGAAGACCACATAGAGCAGCACAATAAGCCAACTGAAGAGGCTAAGAACCAGACCGATAGAGCCTGTGATAACCGACCATGAAGCAGAAATGCCCTCTTCGATCATCCTCATCCATTCCTCGTGAGAGAGCTTTGAGGCTATGGTCTGCCAGGCTATATGGTTGCGGAGGAAGTCATGGAACTGCGACGGAATCCAGGGGATGGAGAGATCAGAATTGGCGTAATCCTTGAGGATGGAGGCCATGTGGGCAGTCTCATTGATGATGACCGGCACGAAAAAGTAGCAGAGCACAACAAAGAAAAAGGTCATCTCGAAGAGTGTGACAATCGATGCGATAACTCTGCCTTTGAGCTTGAGCAGCTGGCGGTTGAACTGCACGAAAGGCTCGAGCAGATAGGCGATGAGACACCCCACGAAGAAGGGGAGAAGCACCCCTTTGAGGATGTGGAGGAGCCAAAGGGCAGCCGCAAAGAGCACACAGTTGATGATGAGTCTGACGGTGCGGTCAAGATCGTAGCGTTGGCGTACTATCATGGTGGAAGTGAGTTAATCCAATTTGCCACGAAATTACTCAAAAAAATCACTAATACCATTTATTTTGCTTACTTTTGTGTGCAATAATCTATGGCAGTATAGAATTTCAGTGAAATCCACACAGTGAATCACACTTTAAATATTCTCCAGAAAGGGAGGATGAATTGAAGCGAAAATAAAATTTTTAAATAATTATGATATTTAAATTATGATCGGCATTATTGTTTGGCTCGTGATGATCTTTGTAATCGTTAGTCTCGCTTGCCCCGGGTATCTAACTTTCCTTTTCTGTGTGGCTCTGCCTATTGGAGTAGTTTTATATATACTTTTGGAGTGGATTAAAGACAAATTAGGATTTTAATCCTCATCCAACAATCGAAAATAGCATTTTTAAAGATTCCAATTGCCAATGCTTGGCTACTCCAAGCACTCGAAAAAGATTTTTATGTGAAATAACCCCTAATAGAAAAGGAAATGAACGAACAAATGGAAAAAGAAAATCAAAACCTTACCGGGTCTGTCAAGCAGCTGCTTTGCGACAAAGCGTGGGCGCGCTGGACGGCTCTGGCGCTTGTAGCATCGATGATGCTCTTCGCCTATATGTTTGTCGATGTGATGTCGCCGCTGCAGTCGCTCATCCAGACCCAGCGCGGATGGTCGCCTGATGCATTCGGCTACTATGCAGGCGCGGAGTATATACTTAATGTGTTTGGCTTCCTGATACTCGCCGGTATCATCCTCGACAAAATGGGCGTGAGATTTACCGGGACGCTTTCGGCCTCATTGATGGTGGTCGGTGCCTTCATCAAGCTCTACGCTATCAGTAATGCCTTTCAGGGCACGGCGTTCGACCTCTGGCTGAGCTCATGGTGGACTGCAATGCCGGGGAGTGCTAAACTTGCTGCTCTCGGCTTCATGATATTCGGCTGCGGATGTGAAATGGCCGGCATCACTGTCTCCAAGACGCTCGCCAAATGGTTTGAAGGTAAAGAGATGGCGTTGGCTATGGGTCTGGAGATGGCAATAGCCCGTGTGGGTGTGTTCTTCATATTCACCATCTCGCCTCGTCTGGCCGATAGCGTAGTTCCCCCGAGCGTAGTAGTTCCGGTGGCCTTCTGCTCGGCGCTGCTCTGCATAGGGCTTCTTTGCTTCATAGTCTTCACATTCATGGACTCAAAACTCGACAAGCAGCTCGGCGCAGCCCGTCTCGCAGCGGAAGCTGACTCCGACGAGGAATTCAAACTCTCGGATGTGACGGCGATTTTCTCGAGCAAGCTCTTTTGGATCATCGCGCTCCTGTGTGTGCTCTACTACTCGGCAATTTTCCCCTTCCAGCGATATGCCGCCAACATGCTCCAGTGTAACCTCGGAATTACTGAGACACAGGCCTCCGATATATTCCGTTGGTTCCCCATCGGAGCTGCTATCCTGACCCCCTTCCTGGGCTACTTCCTTGACAAGGTTGGTAAGGGAGCGAGCATGTTGATACTCGGAGCGTTGCTTATGATAGTGTGCCATCTGACCTTTGCATTCGTAGTGCCCGCGACAAAGAGTGCCGCCATCACCTACTCCGCTATCGTGGTGCTCGGCATCTCCTTCTCGCTTGTGCCGGCAGCCCTTTGGCCCTCAGTGCCCAAAATCATGGATAAACGATTCCTCGGGAGTGCCTACTCACTCACCTTCTGGGTGCAGAACATCGGTCTGGCATTTGTACCCATACTGATTGGTAATGTCATCACCTGGTCCAACCCCGGTGTTACTGATCCCTTGCAGTATGACTATACGATTCCGATGTGTTGCTTCGCTTCACTTGGCGGTTTGGCCCTCATCTTCGGTATCATACTTAAGTCGATGAATGCCAAGTATCACTACGGCCTTGAAGAGCCCAACATTAAAGCCGATTTTGAAGATGTGCGCCTCGACGGCGAAGCATAACAACCATAACAGGTAGTCTAAACTACAAGGTTGCAATAACACAATCAACCCGGTCAGAGTTAAAGCAGAATACTCCGACCGGGTTGATTATTTTTTGTGAATCAGGGCGTGTGGTGAGGAGGGGAGAGTGGTTAGAAGGAGCGTTCGCGGCGGGAAGCGTCGATGCGAAGGAGGATGAAGAGGAGGAAAGTGAAGCCCCAGAGCGACGACCCTCCATAGCTAAAGAAGGGGAGCGGGATACCAATCACCGGACAGATACCGATGACCATGCCGATATTTATGCAGATATGGAATATGAGATAAGAGGCAACGCAATAAGCGTAGACACGTCCGAAGACCGTGGGCTGGCGCTCGGCTATGTTTATGATGCGGAGAATCAGTATGAGGAAGAGGATTATTACAGCGGCCGAGCCTATAAACCCTTCCTCCTCACCTACGGTGCAAAAGATGAAGTCTGTGTGCTGCTCGGGGACGTATTTGAGTTTTGTCTGAGTGCCGTTGAGAAAACCTTTACCCCAGAGCCCTCCGGAGCCAATGGCGATTTTGGACTGGTTGACATTGTAGCCCGCTCCCCTGAGATCCTCCTCAATGCCCAAAGCCACTTTGATACGCATCTGCTGGTGGGGCTGGAGGATAGATGTGAAAGCGAAATTTACTGAAAAAAGGAAAAGTATGGCCGCGAGTGCACCTCCAACCGTGATAAGCAGCTTGCGGGCAGGGGCGCGGAACATCAGCAACACCGTGTAGGCAAGCGAGGCAATGATAACGAAGGTGAAAAAGAAAGTGCCGGGCACGCTGACGCCACAGACTTCAAGGAGAGTTGCTATC
The DNA here is from genome assembly GCA_964619395.1 of uncultured Staphylococcus sp. Classification (GTDB taxonomy): domain Bacteria; phylum Bacteroidota; class Bacteroidia; order Bacteroidales; family Muribaculaceae; genus Duncaniella. Next base: position 4,117 of record CAZUEY010000071.1, read on the forward strand.
AGACCGGTGCCAATATACCAGAGGAAAACATTGCGTGCGGCTACATACTCCTTGCAATACACAGCCAGCATCGCTACGATAAGCACCATTATCATAATGAAAACGGCTGCCTGTCCCACCGGGATGCCGAGAAGCAACGAGCCGGTGAACTTCACGGCGACCACAAAAAATGTCACCGCGCAAAGAGCTGCCAGAAGAACCAGTCCGCTCATACCTTCGCGATAGAGCACAAAGAAAAGCGAGAGATAGACGAGGGCCGACCCGGTCTCCTTCTGCCCGAGGATAAGGATGAATGGCAGAAAGATGATCATAAGGGCGAGCATATAGTTTTTGCGGGAGGCATTGAGCACAAAATTGTAGCTCGAAAAGAGTTTTGCGAGACAGAGAGCTGTGGCAAACTTTCCGAATTCAGCCGGTTGAAGACTCATAGGCCCAAGTACAAGCCAGGAGCGAGAGCCTTTGATATCCGGTGCAATGAAAATCGTGACAAGCAGTAGAAGCAGAATCGAGCCGTAGATTACGTAGGCATAGTTTTCGTAGACCCTGACGTCAATTAAAAGAAGCACAAGCCCCAAAAGCAGAGACAGGCCGATCCAACGGAACTGTTTACCGGAAAATTCGGTGAAGCTGAGCATATTGGCATGGTCGAAATCGTAGCTTGCTGCGTAGATGCTGACCATCCCTGCAAAGACAAGGATAAGGTAGAGCACGACTGTGAACCAGTCGACATATCTGAGAGTTGAGCCGTTGTTCTCGTTGTTCACTTTGATGCCTGAATTATGGTGTGGAGGAGTTATTTAGAGGGGGAAATATTGAGAATGGGCGCTGAGAATTTAGTGTTTCCTTGTACCGGCAAATTGGATAGTGTTGGAGGTTAACATTCTGCGCTCCATCTCTTTACGAGACCCTTCAGGGATGTGGCCTCGGAGATATTTCTCCATGACAAGCGAACCGATGGGGACACCATAGGCCGCTCCGAAGCCGGCATTCTCAACATAGACGGCGACAGCGATCTTGGGGTCGCGGTAGGGTGCGAATCCCATGAAGGCAGAGTGGTCGCGCCCATGAGGGTTCTGTGCAGTTCCGGTCTTGCCACACACCTCGATATCAGGAAGATTTGCGGCGCGGCAAGTACCACCTGTGACAGCCATGCGCATTCCCTCGGCGATGTCGTTGTACCAGTGGGAGGCGATCGACGGGGTGTGCTTTTCGAGATATTCTTTTGGCATGACTGTGTCCTGTATCTCTTTCACGACGTGAGGAGTGATGAAATGTCCCCGGTTGGCAATCGTTGCGCATAAGTTTGCGATCTGGAGGGGAGTGGCAAGGATCTCACCCTGGCCTATGGCGACCGAAATGATAGTGTTGGCGCTCCAATGGCCTGCGCCATACCATTTGTTGTAGAAATCGACATTAGGGATAAAGCCTCGGTACTCGCCCGGGAGGTCGATGCCGAGTTTATAGCCGTAGCCCATAGAGACCATGTGCTTTTTCCAGACATCGAAAGCACTTGCAGAGGACCCATACTTGCTCCTGCGATCGATCATCGCTTTAAAACCCCAACAGAAATAGGCGTTGCAGGAGGTCTGGAGTGCGGGTTTCAGCGGGAGTGGGGAGCCATGTCCATGGCATCCCACTCTCAGACCACCGGAGATGAAGCCGTGGGAGCAGGGATACATGGTGCCGGTGGTGATTATACCCTCTTCAAGCAGTATAAGTCCTTGAGTAGGCTTGAAGGTAGAGCCGGGAGGATAGGTGGCTTGAATGGCTCGGTTGAAGAGGGGTTTATCGAGGTCGGCCATCATCTTATTATAGTTGGCACCTCGTTCGCGCCCCACGAGGAGGGAGGGATCGTAGGAGGGCGCCGACACCAGGCAAAGGATCTCGCCGGTGGAGGGCTCGATAGCCACTACGGCCCCCTTCTTATTGACCATCAGAGATTCTGCATATTGCTGCAGCTCGATATTGAGCGACAGCTTGATATTTCGTCCGGCCACAGCGTCGCGGTCGAGAGCACCATCCTCATACCTCCCTTGGATGCGACCGAGTGCATCGCGCATAAGCACCTCAGCGCCCTTAGTGCCTCGGAGATACTCTTCATAGGTGTGCTCGATGCCGATGTCGCCGATATAGTCACCGGGCATATAGTAATCGTCCTTATCGATATCTTTCTGCGACACCTCGCGGATGTTGCCGAGGACGTTGGCGGCCGACTTATAATTGTATTCGCGGAGGATGCGTTTCTGGATATAGAAACCGGGGAAGCGGTAGAGCTTCTCCTGCAGTCGACCATACTCCTCGGCAGAGAGGTGGGTGAGGAGGCGCTGAGGTGAGTAGGATGAGTAGCCGGGATTATGGCGCTTATCCTTCATGTCGATGAGGCGTTTGCGCAAATCGTCGGGGGTGATGTTGAGTGCTCGGCAGAAATCAATCGTGTCGAACTCCTTGACATCGCGGGGTATCATCATTACATCGTAGGCGGGCTGATTGTAGACCACAAGGCGACCGTCGCGGTCATAAATTATGCCGCGTGAAGGATAGACCGCTTTGCGCAGAAAGGCATTTGAGTCAGCAAAATCCTTATATTTCGAGTCAAGAACCTGAAGATTTATAAGGCGCACCAAGTAGATCAAGGCGATTACAACGATGAAACCGCCAATGACATAGCGACGCTTCTTGAGATTATAGTCTTTTCTCACTTTTCGGTGTCATAAAACTGTCAATCCCTACCATAATAGCCATTGAAAGCAGAGTGCTGAATATGATACGCATGACAAGAAGGAGAGGATTGAAGAAGGTAAAAGCTTCGATAACAAAAATCATGCTACAGTAGAGTAGCGTCATCGTGAGGAGATATTTGAGGTAGGTGACAGTGCCGAGTGAATACATAGATGGCTCCGGCCTTGTAAGATCTTCTTCACGGGGCATGTAGAGACGAAGCACCGGTCTGCGCAACATGGCCAAGATGGTGCACGAGATGGTATTCATGCCATAGGTGTCTGAAAAAATATCCACGATAAGACCAAGGAAGAAGGCCACGGTAAGCACTCCGTTGATCGGCATGGTGATAGGGAGTCTGACTATCAGATAGATAAACACCAATGGAACAGCCACACCAAAAAGGCAGATGTGGTTGAACACAATCACCTGAGCAAGCACCAGAATGATACCAAGAATTATGAATTGCAGTGTGGTCTTGTTCATCGGTGATAACGGGTCAGTTGACGTTCTTAATCTCAGGGTCGGTCTCTACGGCTGATAGCTCGTCTTTCATCTTATCGCGGATCACTCTGACGGTGGAGAGGGTGGAGAAATCGGTGAAGAGTTTCACCCGAAGAGTATAGAAATTGTCCTCATGGTCGCGTTCGCCGGCGATGATAGTGCCTACAGGAACTCCCTCAGGAAAAACCGAAGAGAAACCACTGGTGATAATGGTGTCGCCTTTATTGAAGCGTGCATGTTTCGGGAGCTCCTGGAGGATAGCTTCGCCGGGATCTCTACCATCCCATACAAGAGAGCCCACCTGAGCCTGCCCCTTCACTTTGCATGAGAGACGCAAATAGGGGTTGAGGACAGAGATAAGACGCGCGGTATGGTCACCAACCACATTGACAATCCCCACGATACCATTTTGATCCATGACCCCCATCTCCGGCTCTACGCCATCGAGCCGCCCCTTGTGGATGGTGATATAATTGTGGGAGTGGTTGATGGAATTGTTGATCACATGAGCGATGATAAACTCATAGCGGGTGAGAGCCGAATCGGTAGTCATCGTGTCGGCATAGATGGTTTCGCGATATCTGTTGATTACCGCATTGAGGCGATTGATTTCGAGCTCGAGATCAGAATTCCGGCGCTGGAGGTCCTCGTTGATATCCTTGAGCGAGAAATAGGAGTTTACACCATTGGCGGCAGAGTAGACAGCTGATGCGGCGGCATTAGCTGAAGAGAGCCAGACATGGTGTTGGAATGGATTGCGCGAGAAGAGCAGTGCAAAGCCCGCTACAAGGTAGAGCGCAAAGAGAAACCATGAGCTATATTTGATGAAAAACTTAAGAAGCTCGCTCAATTTCTATAGAAAGTTTTAATGGGGGAAGAGGCGATAGCCTTCAAGAGGCTATCGCCGGGAGTCATATAAATGAATATGAGATGGCTTTTCAGTCAGGGGTGGGAGCAGATCAGCGGATCAGGAATGAGAAAGTCTCAATGTTTTTGAGCGCCACACCTGTACCCTTGGCAACAGCCAGGAGGGGGTCTTCAGCGATATGGAACTGAATACCGATCTTATCGGTAAGACGCTTGTCAAGACCGCGGAGCATTGCTCCACCACCGGTGAGGAAGATGCCGTTCATGACGATGTCAGAGTAGAGTTCAGGGGGGGTCTCGTCGAGCGCCTGGAGGACAGCAGCCTCGATGCGCGAGATAGACTTCTCGATGCAATGGGAGATCTCCTGATAGCTTACAGGCACCTCCATCGGGAGAGCAGTCATCTTATTGGGACCATGGACAATGAAATCTTCGGGGGGATTATCGAGCTCGGTGAGGGCAGAACCAACATGGATTTTGATGAGTTCGGCAGTGCGTTCGCCTACCTTCACATTGTGGACACGGCTCATGTGTTCCATGATATCATCCGTCAGGTCGTCGCCGGCCACCACAATACTCTTGTTGGAGACAAGACCACCGAGAGAGATTACGGCGATCTCAGTGGTGCCACCACCTATATCTACAATCATATTTCCTTGGGGAGCGAGCACATCGATACCGATACCGAGGGCGGCAGCCATAGGCTCATAGATCATGTAGACATCGCGGCCGCCTGCATGCTCGGAAGAGTCGCGCACGGCGCGGACTTCAACCTCGGTGGAGCCGGAGGGGATACCAACTACCATTTTCATGGAGGGGGAGAACCAATTGCTCTTTGAACTTGCCTTCTTTATGAGGCCGCGGATCATCATCTCGGCGGCGTTGAAGTTGGCGATCACACCCTTGCGGAGGGGGCGGATGGTCTCGATACCATCGTTTTCCTTGCCTTGCATGAGTTTGGCTTCATGGCCCACGGCGATGAGCTTACCTGTGCGCTTCTCGAGAGCTACGATTGAAGGTTCGTCAATGACAATCTTGTCATTGTGTATGATGATCGTGTTGGCCGTACCGAGGTCAATAGCGATTTCTTTGGTTAATGAAAATAATCCCATTTTTTAATATTCAGGGGTTAGTGTGGGTGGATATACTAAATAGAGATAATAAAAATCAATGTTTGAAATGGCGGAATCCGGTTATAACCATTGCCATATCGTGGGCGTTGCAATAGTCAACGCTCTCCTGGTCTCGGATAGAGCCACCGGGATGAACCACAGCAGTTACACCGGCTTCACCTGCGATCTCCACGCAGTCAGGGAAGGGGAAGAAAGCATCTGAAGCCATAACGGCGCCGTGGAGGTCGAAACCGAAGGAGTGAGCCTTTTCGATAGCCTGCTTCAGCGCGTCGACACGAGAGGTCTGACCTACACCGCTTGCAAGGAGCATGCGATCCTTTGCGAGTACAATGGAGTTGCTCTTTGAATTTTTCACGATCTTGTTGGCAAAGAGAAGGTCGGCAATCTGGGCCGGAGTAACAGCCTTGACTGACACCTGTTTGAGATCGTCGGGAGTCTCGATCTTGAGGTCGCGGTCCTGTACGAGTGCTCCATTGAGGATAGAGCGGAACTGGCGTTTGGTGTCGAGAGCCTTCTTGATGACAAGGATTATGCGATTTTTCTTCTGCTTTAGGATCTCAAGAGCAGCCTCAGTATAAGCGGGAGCGATAATAACCTCAAAGAAAATCTTGTTGATCTCCTCTGCGGCAGTCTCGTCAATGGTGCCGTTTGTGATAAGGACGCCACCGAAAGCACTCACGGGGTCACCGGCGAGGGCATCTTTCCATGCCTCGGCAATGGTGGAACGGGACGCGAGGCCACAGGCATTGTTGTGCTTGAGGATGGCAAAAGTGGGATCTGAGAACTCAGAGATGAGATTTACGGCAGCATCAATGTCGAGGAGGTTGTTGTAGGAGATCTCTTTGCCATGAAGCTGGGTGAACATGGCGTCGAAATCGCCGAAGAATGTGCCTTTCTGATGAGGATTCTCGCCGTAGCGCATCTGCTTGGCATCGTCGATGGCGATGCGGAGAGCGTCTTGTTGAGCGATGGGCGATTCTACGGGTGTAGAATTGAAATAGTTGAAGATATCAGTGTCGTAGCCTGAAGAGACGGCAAACGCCTGCGAAGCAAACCAACGACGCTCGGCGAGCGAGGATGAGGCTCCGCCATTGCGCTTGAGCATCTCGGCAAGGGGAGCATATTGAGCCTTAGAAGCCACGATCACCACATCATTATAATTTTTTGCGGCGGCACGGATCAGAGAGATGCCACCTATATCTATCTTTTCGATGATGTCGGCCTCAGGAGCTCCGGACGCTACAGTGGCACTGAAGGGGTAGAGGTCAACGATGACGAGGTCGATTTCAGGTATTTCATATTGGTCAATCTGGCTGCGGTCACCTTCGTTATCACGGCGATTGAGAATGCCACCGAACACTTTGGGGTGAAGAGTCTTCACGCGACCACCGAGGATTGAGGGATAACCTGTGAGATCTTCCACGGCATCACAAGAGTAGCCAAGGCTCTCGATGAAGGAGCGGGTACCACCGGTGGAGAGGAATTTCACACCATCGGCGTTGAGTAGCGAAAGGATTTCCTCAAGACCGTCTTTGTAAAAGACTGAAATAAGCGCAGTTTTGATTTTCTTGTTGTCAGACATCTATGTAAAATTTTGCTTAAGAATTTTCAATGGCTAATTTGGGTACAAAGTTAGTGAAAAACTGCTGTTATAGAGTCAATAAATAAAATAAAATTATGCGGAAATTTTCAAAAAAAATGAAAAAGTCCGCAGGGGGTTGGGCTTGGAAGATAAGGCACAGGCAATAACAGGCTCCGAATGATAGGCCGGTGTTGTCGAATCCGGAGTGAAAAAGCCCCAATGGATGGTCGGTTCGGTGGTTGGAGACATGGCTTTTAGATGACAGAAGCTGTCAGCGGAAATATTTGGGCCTGTGCGGTCATTACGAGAAAAGAGGAAGAGATGGATAGGAGCATGACAAAAAAACGACTGCGATAACCGAGGTTAAGGCAGTCGTTTTTGTGTAATCTTCAAGCAATAGCCTGACCTGGATAGTCAGAGATATTACTTTCTGATACCGAGCTCTTTCTGAGCGATGATGGCACGGTAGCGGTTGATATCCTTGCGGATAAGATAGTCGAGCAGGCGACGACGCTTACCTACCAAAGCCTTAAGAGCTCGCGCGGTCGTATAATCTTTATGATTTGACCGAAGGTGTTCGGTCAAATGAGCGATACGGATGGAGAATAATGCAATCTGTGCTTCAGGTGAGCCAGTGTCAGTCTTGC
>CAZUEY010000072.1:0-11483 GCA_964619395.1 uncultured Staphylococcus sp.
TAATACTTAGCAGCTTCCTCTATTTTAGAGGATAATAATCTTGGAATATATTCACGCATAGTTTCACTATTGTAAGAAATGTAGATGTCTATTAGTATAACTTCAAATAATTTGAAGTTGTACTTCAATAGTAGATATTAGTCTAAAAAAGAGAGGATTGTATCCTCTCTTCAGCGGAGAGACCGGGATTCGAACCCGGGATAGGCTTTTGACCTATACACGCTTTCCAGGCGTGCCTCTTCAGCCACTCGAGCATCTCTCCAATTGTTTTGCTCGGCAAAGGTAGGGAATTTTTTTATTTCATGCAAATATTTTGTCATATTCTGAAAATTCGGCTGATAGTAGGGTTATTTACAAGAAATTTCGTATATTTGCAAGCTGAAATCCGGAGGAGCCCGGATTGCAACCATGAATAACAGTCTGAAAATATATTAACTAACTCTTAAAATACATCACTTTTTACGACATGCAAAGCAAAGGATCTTTGGGAAGTGTTGTCGCAGGTGTGATAGCCATTTTTATGGTGCTTATCTGCCTGTTCTATCTCTCTTTCACTCTTGTGACAAATCACTATGAGAAGAAAGCAGAGGAATATGCAGCCGTAGAGGCCGCTAAGGACAACAATAGCCCCGAAACTAAACGCAAAGCCTACAGCGAGTATATCAAAAACATCGCTAATGAGAAGGTTTATTTAGGTTATACTTTCAATGAAGTTCAGAAACTCGGCGTAGGTCTGGGTCTTGACCTCAAGGGTGGTATGAATGTGACCCTCCAGGTGTCAGTGCCCGATATTCTCCGCTCTATGGCCAACGCAGAGGGCAATCCTTATTTCGAGCCCGCTGTTAAAGCAGCAGACTCCATCACCCGCGCCAATAAGAGCAATGATTTCATCGATGTGTTCTGCGACCAGTATCGCAAGCTCGATCCCCAGGGCGACCTCTCTGTGGTGTTCCGCGATCAGGTGAAGCGCGGCGACAATATCGGTGCTGTCAAGAGCGCACTCCGTCAGGAGGTAAAAGACCGTGTCAGCAGTTCTACCAATGTGCTGCGCACCCGTATCGACCAGTTTGGCGTTGTGGCTCCAAATATCCAGGAACTTGAGAAGGATGGTCAGATTCTCCTCGAGCTCCCCGGCGTGAAAGAGCATGATCGCGTGCGCGAACTTCTTAAATCAAGTGCCAACCTCGAGTTCTACGAGACCACCAAGTTTGAGGAGATTGCCTCAGTGCTTCAGACACTTGACAATGCTCTGCGTGCCGACTCAGTCAATGGCGGCAAAGGCCTTCAGGAATATTTCCTTCAGATGGGCTCCCCCACGATCACCGTGGGTGTGGCTACTGAGACAGCCCGCGACACCATCAACGCCCTGCTCGCGTCGCCCACTGCAAAAAATATCCTCCCCTCCAACCTCAAGCTTGCTTGGGAATTTAAGCCCGAGATTGTGCAGGTCGACGACTCCGTACGCGGCAAGCGCAACGTAAGCATCTACCAGCTTGTGGCTCTCAAAACAACTAATGGTAAGGCTGCCCTCTCAGGTGACGTGATCACCTCCGCAACTTCCGACTATGATGCCATGAACGGTGGTAACTATGTGTCGATGAACATGAAGCCTGATGCAGCCCGCCAGTGGGCACGCATCACTGCTGCCAACCTCAACAAGCAGGTGGCTATCGTGCTTGACGACCAGGTCTACTCAGCCCCCAATGTCAACTCAGTGATCGAGGGTGGCCGCTCGCAGATTACCGGTAATTTCACCACCGATGAGGCAAAAGACCTTGCCAACGTGCTCAAGAGTGGTAAGATGGCAGCGAAGGTCGACATCATCTCCGACACCGTCATCGGCCCGTCGCTCGGTGAGCAGGCAATCCACGATGGTCTCTGGTCGTTTGTGATCGCCATTGTGCTCCTGATGATCTTCATGTGCCTTTTCTATGGCTTCATCCCCGGACTCATCGCGAATATCGCTTTGGTATTCAACATCTTCTTCACATTCGGTATCCTCGCATCCTTCCAGGCTGTGCTTACTCTTTCAGGTATCGCCGGTATCGTGCTTGCGCTCGGTATGGCTGTGGACGCCAATGTGCTTATCTACGAACGTTCTAAAGAGGAACTTCGCGCCGGCAAGAGTGTCCGCACTGCAATCGCCGATGGTTACTCCAACGCTTTCTCTGCGATATTCGACTCCAACCTCACTTCGATTATCACAGGCGTGATCCTGCTCCTCTTCGGTACAGGACCCATCAAGGGCTTTGCCACAACTCTTATCATCGGTATCATCTGCTCATTCTTCACAGCCGTCTTCCTGACCCGTCTTATCTATAGAATGTTTGCCAAGACCAAGCCTTTCGAGCATCTCACATTCATGACTCCGATCTCGGCAAAGATGTTTACCAACACCCACTTTAACTTCCTCGGAACCCGCAAGACCAGCTTCATCGTAGCTGCCGCCTTCATAGTGGTAGTCATCATCTCCTTCTTTGTCCGTGGTCTCAACCAGGGCATCGACTTCTCCGGTGGTCGCAACTATGTGGTGCAATTCGATCATCCCGTCAAGACTCATGAGCTCCAGGCTCAGCTTGCACCCCTCTTCGATGGCGCTCAGCTGAGTGTTATCACTATCGACGACAATACCAAGGTGCGTATCTCTACCAACTATAAGATTGACTCTGACGATGAGGGTGTCGACAATGAAATCACCGAAATCCTCTACAAAGGTCTCGAGCCTGAGCTCAATGGCATGAGCAAGACCGACTTCTCGACTACTAACGAGAATGTGGGTATCATGTCGGCGATGAAGGTAGGTCCTACCGTGGCCAGCGATATGCGCACTGATGCAGTGATAGCAGTGATCCTTGCCCTTCTGGCAATGTTCCTCTATATCTTGCTCCGCTTCCGCAACATCGCCTTCTCGCTCGGCGCACTCGCTGCCGTGGCCTTCACAGCCTTCACCATCATCGGCTTCTACTCGATTTTCTGGGGTGTATTCCCGTTTGCTATGGAAATTGACCAGTCGTTTATCGCTGCCATCCTTACGGTGATCGGTTATCAGATCAACGACACCGTGGTGGTCTTCGACCGTGTTCGTGAAAATGTGAAGCTCTATCCCAAACAGGATTTCTACACTACTATCAACACCTCGATCAACTCTACACTCGGACGTACGGTCATGACCTCATGCTCCACACTCCTCGTGTTGCTCTGTATCTTCGTGCTCGGTGGTGACGCTATCCGCTCATTCGTGTTCGCTATGATCTTCGGTGTGATCATCGGTACACTCGCCACAATATTCATTGCGGCTCCGGTTGCCTACCTCACCGAAAACCGTCGCACTAATAAAGGTGTGAAGCTCGCTTAAGCTCGGGTTTCATCACCCCCGCAACCCATAATTCCGCTTCAATAGGCATCTCCGCCTGTTGGAGCGGAATTTTTTTTATCGCTACAGGAGATAATATGTTGAGATGTGTTTTTAAGCAGAAGTTGAGATTTTGAGCGTTGGGTATATTTTTATAAATTTGCGCTATCTCCTGAATAGGGAACAGCAATACTCATAATGACACCTCCACGCCAAAATATTCATCCGATACAATCTGCCGATGAGGCCCTGAAGAGCACGGCTGACTCTTCCGGGAAAGCCGATCAAGCGGGTGCACCCCGGAGATCACTCCCTCGGAGGATTGTGGACTTCTATGTGGATGGATTTCGCTCCATGACCGTAGGGAGGAATCTTTGGCTGCTTATCATCATCAAGATCTTCATACTTTTTTTCGTTTTCAAGCTCTTCTTTTTTCCAAATCTTCTCGAGCGCGACTACGACACTGACAGCCAGCGCGCAGCGGCAGTGAGAAAAACACTGATAGATCGATGATACCACCCGGGAGCTAACCTGAAACCTGCCATACCCCCTGCAAAGACAGAAACAGACATCAATAACTGATAGCCTTTAGAATAAATAACCAAAATATTGAGATATTATGGACGATTTGATGACAGTAGTCGACTGGTCGAGATGGCAATTTGCCCTCACAGCCATGTATCATTGGCTCTTCGTGCCGCTGACACTCGGCTTGAGTGTGATAGTGGGCATCATGGAGACTATCTATTTCCGAACCAAGAAGGAAAAGTGGCTTTCTACCACCAAATTTTGGATGACTCTCTTTGGCATAAACTTCGCTATGGGAGTTGCCACCGGCATCATCCTCGAATTTGAGTTCGGCACAAACTGGTCTAACTATAGCTGGTTTGTAGGTGATATATTCGGTGCGCCGCTTGCCATCGAAGGGTTGCTCGCCTTCTTCATGGAAGCCACTTTCATAGCCATAATGTTCTTCGGCTGGAAGAAGGTCAGCCCGGGTTTCCATCTCACCGCCACATGGCTCACCGCTCTGGGTGCAAGCATTTCGGCCCTTTGGATCCTCGTGGCAAATGCCTGGATGCAATATCCCGTGGGGATGGAGTTTGACCCCGCACAGATGAGAAACGTCATGGACGATTTCTGGGCTGTGGCTTTTTCGCCGGTTGCTGTCAATAAGTTTTTCCACGCCGTGTTCGACGGATGGGTGCTTGCCGCTGTCTTCGTGTGTGGCATCAGCGCATGGTATCTGATGAAGAAGCGCAATCGCGAATTTGCGCTCGACTCCATCCGCATCGCCTCATGGTTTGGTCTCGTAGGCATCATCCTCACCTCCTGGACCGGCGACGGTTCGGCCGTGCAGGTAGCGCGTGTGCAGCCTATGAAACTTGCAGCTATGGAGGGGCTCTACAACGGTAAGGTTGGGCAGGAAATAGTGGCTTTCGGTATTCTCGGACCGCAACCTGCTCCCGACAACAGCTGCTCCCCCTATCTCTTCGAAATCTCAATACCCAAGGGCCTCTCGATCCTTGCCAACCACGACGCTGAAAGTTTTGTCCCCGGTATCAACGACCTCCTTGCAGGTATTACCATCACCCCTGAAGGGGACACAATCAAGGGCGATACCTATGCTGAGCGCATTGCCATAGGGCGCAAAGCCCATGAAGCCCTTCGCGACTTCGACGCCGCCATGGTGGTCTCTGACAGTGCCGCGATGGCCGATGCCAATCAGCGTCTGAAAGCCAACTATAAATATTTCGGCTATGGCTATCTTGATTCGCCTGAAGAGGCTGTGCCACCGGTTGGCATGACCTTCTATTCATTCCACATCATGGTGCTTGCCGGCGGCTATCTGTTGCTCTTCTTCATCATTGCAGTGGTGAGCATAATGCGTGGCGGGCGCCTCTGGGAGCGCCGTTGGTGGCAATGGGTGGCGATCCTTTCGATAATAGTTGTGTGGATATGCTCCGAGGCAGGGTGGGTCACCGCCGAGGTGGGCCGTCAACCCTGGATCATCGAGGGCCTGATGCCCAACCGTGCCGCTATCTCAGCCATATCTACCGCAACCGTGCAGATCACCTTCTGGATGTTTGCAGCGGTGTTTACCGCACTGTTAGGTGCTGAGGTCGTCATCATGCTCAAGGCCATCCGCAAAGGCCCCGAAACGGAGCAGTGATCCGCCCCTCTCAGCAGTGTCAGTTTCAAAAAATTCATTTTAACTTCAAAAAGACCTAAATATGGGACTCGAATCCTTACAGATATACTGGTGGTTGCTTATCTCAGTGCTCGGTGCTATCCTCGTTTTTCTACTTTTCGTGCAGGGTGGGCAGACATTCCTTCTCGGTGTCAGCGACAGCTCTGAGGCATCGCGCAAAATGATAGCTTCCTTTGGCCACAAATGGGAGCTCACATTCACAACACTGGTGGTGTTCGGCGGTGCATTTTTCGCATCATTCCCCCTCTTCTATTCCACAAGTTTCGGTGGCGCCTATTGGCTCTGGATGCTCATCCTCGTCAGTTTCGTCCTCCAGGCCGTCAGCTACGAATTCCGCTCGAAGCCGGGCAACCTCTTCGGCACCCGCACCTACGACTGCTTCCTTTTCATCAACGGCTCAGTAGGGTGTGTGCTCCTCGGGGTAGCGGTCGCAATGTTCTTCAACGGCGCTGAGTTTACGGTGGTGAAGGGTAATATCCTCGACACAGGAGCTCCTGTTATCTCAGTCTGGGCTCCCACACATGGCTTCGAAGCAATATTTTCGTGGCGCAACCTCCTGCTCGGGTTTGCAGTGCTCTTCCTTGCCCGCACTCAGGCTGCTCTCTATCTGCTCAACAATAATCCTGCTGACGATGCCTTCTTCAGCGCTAACCGCAAGCGTGTGCTTGTCAATGCAGTGATATTCCTGGTATTCTTCCTGGCGTTTGTCGCTGTAGTGTTGACCTCTACAGGTCTTGAACTCACACACAATGGCAGTATCAACGGGGGTGTCAGCAGTTTTGAGCCCCGCCGGTTCAAATATTTCTTCAATCTCATCGAGCTCCCCGCTGCCCTGGTTGCGTTTCTCCTCGGTGTCGTGATGGTGCTCTATGGCATTATCCGCTCAGCCTTTGCGCCCCACTTCACCAAGGGAATCTGGTGGTCAGGCATAGGCACCGTCCTCGTGGTGCTCTCCCTCTTCTGGATAGCGGGTTACAACAATACCCCCTACTATCCTTCGCTCACCGACCCGACCTCGTCGCTCACTATCTACAATAGTTCATCCAGCCTTTTCACACTCACCTGCATGAGCTGGGTATCAGTCATCATCCCCTTTGTGCTCGCATATATCGTCTATGCATGGTATGCCATGGACCGCAAGAAGTGATTGATTCGCTTCAATGGTGAATGAGTGGAAAATTTCCAAGCTGAGTAAAAATGTCAGTTCTCAAGACTCTGAAAAGACGGCTCCGTACCGAAATCAACTATCTTTTCTTCCGTGAATATAGATTCAAACGGAAGGTACGCAGACATCTGCGGAAACATTACACCCCTGATGCGCCTCGCAAAGCGGGGCGCAAGGGGCTTGTAGTGGCTATGGCCAACGGCTTCTGCCACCACGGCGGCCTTTGCGACCGATTACGCACCTACACGGCCCTCTATCGCTACTGCATGGACCATGGTCTGCCGTTTGCCATCTACCATCGTTTCCCCTTCAGGCTTGAGGATTACCTTAAGCCTGTGGAATATGATTGGCGTACTGACGACAATGAGATCTCCTTCAATTCCGAGGAGACAGATATTCTCTATACCGATACTTCAGGCGATACCGGCGAGCGCGAACTGAGATTTCGCGACAAAGTCTATGACAAATTCCTGCGCAACAATCACCGTCAGCAGCATCATTTCTACTCATCCTTTGTTGATGGTGGGGAGGAGTTCGGGCCTACATTCCGCCGGCTCTTCCAGCCTACCGATCCTATCCGTCATCTGATCGACCGCGAGACGGTGGCTATCGGTGCTCCCTATGTGGCTGTGGCAACCCGCTTCCTCGATCTCTTGGGGGATTTCCGGGAGCCGAAGGAATATCTGCGCCTCGAACCTCGCGAACGCGACAGGCTTATTGACCGCTGTATCGCGAAAATTGCCGAAATCCACCACCGGTGGCCAGGCTACAAGATCCTTGTCACCTCTGACAGCAGCCTCTTTCTGGCGGCCGCCTCGGCGCTCCCCTACGTGCATGTCATCGAAGGGGTGATTGCTCATGTGGATACGGCTCAAAGTGAGGACCATACAAAAACATTTCTCGACTTTTTCATGTTGGGAAAAGCCGAGAAAGTTTATCAGTTGAAATTTGACCGGATGTATTCAGGCTACTTCTCGCGTAGCGCTGCCATGGCGGGCGACCGCCCCTTTGAGCTTGTCACCGGCTGAATCCCTCCGGCAATAAACCCGACGAGGATCTCAGGCGGCTGACCGGGCGGAATTTGCGACGAGGCTGCGAGGGGGAGTTTCAGAGATCGAAAAACTCTTTGAATGAGCTGATCGTATAGGCATGGTCGGCAGCTGCCATAGTCTCGCGCACCGAGTGCATGGCCCAGATGGCCTCTCCCATATCCACGCCACGGAGATCGATCTGCGACGTCAGTATGTTGCCTAATGTGGAACCGCCCGCTACATCGCTATGATTCACAAAATATTGGTAGGGCACTCCCGCCTTCTCGCAGATTGAGCGATAGACAGCCGCAGAGTCGGCATCTGTCATATACTTGCAGTTGGCATTGATCTTGATTACCGGGCCGCCACCTACCACCGGGTGATTCGTCGGGTCGTATTTGTCGGGATAATTGGGGTGGAAGGCATGTGCATTGTCTGCCGAGATCATGAACGACTTGCTTATCCCGCGGAGGAAATCCTCTTCGGTGCCTCCGAGCTGTGTGGTCACTCTTCTGAGCAGGTGCATCAGCACCGGCGAGGCCGCTCCCTGTTTTGTGCCGGAGCCGGTCTCCTCATTGTCGAAGATTGCCATTACGCGTGTTTGGGAGGTGGAGCCGGTCTCAAGGAGTGCTTTCATGGCTGCGTGAACCATCGAGAGGTCGTCGAGACGCCCTGAGGTGAGAAACTCATTATTGAGCCCTACGAGGCAAGCCGGGGTGGTGTCGAAGAGTGAGAGGTCGAAGTCGAGGATATCCTCCTCCTTGCATCCGAGGGCTTCGGCGACCGTGCGCAGCAACAGATTCTCCTTCTCTACAGCATCTTTCACAATGGCTACCACCGGGAGCATGTCGCGTTGCTTAGAGAGGGGATTCCCCTCGTTGACGGCGCGGTTGAAGTGAATGGCGAGATGTGGGATGGTCAGAAGAGGACGGTCGAATTTCACCAACTCGGTGCGCGGATGGAGCGGATCGTCGCTTCTGAGTATCACCCGCCCGGCTACCGAGAGGGGGCGGTCAAACCATGTGTAGAGTATCGGGCCACCGTAGACCTCCACATTCAGCTTCACCACTCCACCTTCCGAGATCATCTCCGCTTTGGGCTTGATGCGGAAGCCGGGAGAGTCAGAGTGGGCGGATATGATGCGAAATCCGGCATCAGCACCCTCGGTTGTGGTGACGAAGGCGAAAATCGCGCTTGAGTTTTTCACTATATAATATTTGCCGCCGGGTGAAAGGTGCCAGGCCTCTGAAGGGTCAAGTTGCACGAATCCGGCAGCGTCGAGTCTTTCCTTTACAGTTTTTACGGCAAAGAAATTCACCGGGCTGCGGTCGAGAAACTCCATCAACTCAGTGGCAGTAGTCTTGATATTATCCATGATACGGGAGATTTAGTGTTGATATGCAAATATAGCTAATTTGCACCGTTTCCACCCTCACCTCAGCGAAAAATCCTACCGAAAAAATCACCATCTTTCTCAAAAGGGCGCGCCTGAAAAGTTTCAGAATGTCGGCAAGACGTAAGCCATCACAATGAAATGGAGGCCGCCTGAATTAGTTAGACAGCCTCCATATAGAGATGTATTGAAGGATCGGATTATTTCACGGAGATTTTCCTGACAGCCTTCCCCTGGCGGATAATGTACATGCCCGGAGTGAGGGTTTCGGTAGAAGTGGCCACTTTTATGCCCCGGAGGTCATATACATCGTAGGGAGCGGAATAGTCAATCTCGCCACTCGTGCCATCGATCTCAACATCGTCAATTCCACTCAAGTCAGCCTCACGGATGTTTCTAAACTTGTTCCATGGCTCAGTGGCTTTGAATCTCTCAAGAGTGCCTTCCGGGATGATCAACTCAGTGTGTTGGTATGTAGAATTAAGAAATATATTTGTGTAGGCAATTACGGGGGAATCTGAGTTGTAGATGACTGATGTCAGGCTGCTGCAACCGTCGAAAGCATGGTAACCGATTTCAGTAACCGAGTTGGGGATAGTCACGGATGTAAGGTCAGAGCATCCGTCGAAAGCAAAATTCCCGATTTTAATAACCGAGTTGGGGATAGTCAAGGAAGTAAGGCTGTGGCATGAATCAAAAGCAAGGTCACCGATTTCAGTAACCGAGTTGGGGATATGCACCGAAGTAAGGCTGCCGCAAGATTCGAAAGCGCTCTTACCGATTGAAGTAACAGGGTTGGGGATAGTCAAGGAAGTTAGACTACTACCAGCAAAAGTATATTCACCGATTGAAGTAACCGAGTTGGGGATATGCACCGAAGTCAGGCCAGAGCATCTGTAGAAAGCACCGTTACCGATTTCAGTAACCGAGTTGGGGATGGTCACGGAAGTCAGACTACTACTAGCAAAAATATAGTCACCGATAGAAGTAACAGAGTTGGGGATATTCACCGAAGTGAGGCCGGAGTAGCCGAAAGCCCAATTCCCGATTTCAGTAACCGAGTTGGGGATATTTACAGAAGTCAGACTACTACTAGCAAAAGTATAGTCACCGATTTTAGTAACGGTGTTCGGGATAGTGACTGAAGTCAGGTTACTGCAACCGGCAAAAGTGCAAGCTATCGATGTGATGGATTCAGGAATTACTACCTCAGTTACTTCTTTTCCATTAATATATAGATGATGAGCATAATATAGAGGATTGGAGTTGATGCCATCGAAGTTAATATTACAAAGCGCTTCTATGCTCGCAAATTCAGCTTTAGTCAGACCACTGCAACCATTGAAAGCATAACTCGCGATTGAAGTAACCGAGTTGGGGATATTCACGGAAGTCAGACTTTCACAACCAAAGAAAGCTGCATAATCGACTGAAGTAACCGAGTTGGGGATATTTACAGAAGTTAGGTAACTGCAACCGGCAAAAGTGAAAGCTATCGATGTGATAGATTCAGGAATTACTACATCAGTTACTTCTTTTCCATTAATATATAGATGATGAGCGTAATATAGAGGATTGGATTTCACATTACCAAATTTAATATTACAAAGTGCTTCTATGCTTGCAAATTCTGCTTTCGTCAGACCACTGCAACCATCGAAAGCATAATTACCGATTTCAGTAACCGGGTTGGGGATATTCACGGAAGTAAGGTCACCGCAACCATAGAAAGCATAATTCCCGATTTCAGTAACCGAGTTGGGGATAGTCACTGAAGTCAGGCGGCAACAATAGAAAGCATTCTTACCGATTCCTACAACTCTATATGGAGTTTCTCCATAGTAAACAGTTGAAGGTATATTTAGTGTTCCCGAAACGTTGTTACCGGGAGAATCAAAATCGATACCATCTTTTGTTTTTACAGTTTTTGCGGCCTCGTCAATGACGGTATAGGTAAGGGTTTGGCCTTCATAGGTGTATTGGAAGTCGCGGGCGAATGTTGGAAGAGCCATAAGCACTCCGAGGAGCAGAAATAAAACTTTTTTCATTGGTGATTTATTGGTTGCCCCCGGACTCCTCTCCTTGGCTGTCAGTATGTTAATAATAGAAAAAGCGTAGGAATCTGTATCTGTTACCGTCCTACGTTCTGAGGCTTCTCGCATTGCCCTATCTATGTCGGACGGCAACTGCAGAAGCCCTACGCCGGTATATGCAAACATAGTATCCGGAAAGGGTCTCTCACGAGACTACGACCGAATCTGTGACGTTTACACGACCACGGGCATCTACCGTTGCTCCTCCTTGACATAGATATGAAATTTTGCGAGAAT
>CAZUEY010000073.1:0-10954 GCA_964619395.1 uncultured Staphylococcus sp.
ACCCTCTGCTTGTAAGGCAGACGCTCTGAACCAGCTGAGCTAAGCGCCCTTTCTCGCCTAAAGCGATGCAAAGGTAAGATGCTTTTTTGGATTATGCAAAGAATTTTACAATTTTTTTTGAGCATCATCGAAATTTGATCGAAATTTTTATTGAATCTGCACGGTAGAGGAGCTCCCGGAAGCAGGAACAGTATTTATGGTGGAGGGTTCGTGGCGGAGGTTGTAGTTGTTGCGGAGTGATTCAAATGTCTGCGAGATGGATTGGGAGGGTGCTGCGGCTCCACCATCTATGGCATGAACGGAAACTTCCGTTGATTGAATGGTGCTGTCAGAGGCGGGGAGAGAGGATTTCAGAGCTGTTGTGTCGGCAAGAATGTCGTAGTCGAGCATCTCTTCTGTGATAGTGACGGGGATTTCAGGTGTTGTGGGGAGGAGGGCGAGGAGTTTTTCAGGGGTGACTTCCTCCAGGCCTTTCATTTTTGATAGATGACCGGCGAGGGCCTCTACAACCATGCGGGTTGCGCGGATTTTACCTTCACGGGAGTAACCGGCAATGTGGGGAGTGGCGATGGCAGCCATGCTGAGCAGTTGGCTGTCGATATCCGGTTCACCCTCCCAGCAGTCAATCACCGCCTCAGAGACCTTCCCCTTCTTCAGCGCCTCCTTAAGCGCTTCGGTGTCGACTACAGGGCCTCGCGCAGCGTTAACTATCACAGGTTTGCGCAGTGTGGAGTCGAGAAAGGCCTTGTCGATAAGATGATATGTGGGGAATTGACCGCTCCGGATGAGCGGGGTGTGGAGAGTGATTATGTCGGCCTCGCGGGCAATCTCCTCCAAGTCGCAATAACCCTCTAAGTCAGGATTAAGGAGGCATTTCGGCGGGTCGTTGAGCAGCACTTTCATCCCTAATCCTTTAGCCCATCGGGCAAGTATGCTCCCTACATTTCCGACGCCTATGATACCGAGGGTTAGGTCTGCCCATCCTTTCCCCTCTATAGATTTGCCTTTTAGGTTACAGATGCTCTTTATGGCCGAAAGCAGGTATTGGGCGACGGCCGGCGCGTTGCAACCCGGCGCGTTTGCTACTTCGATACCCCTGCTGCGGCAGTAGTCAAGGTCTATATGGTCAGTGCCGATAGTGGCGGTGGCAATAAAGGAGCAGCGTGAGTCGCGGAGCAACCGCTCGTCGCAGCGTGTGCGTGTGCGGGTCAGCAGGATATCCGTGTCGGTCATCACTTGCGGCGTAACACCGTCTCCCGGCAGATAGGTCACTTCGCAAAGCGGGGGGAGAGCCGAAAGCACCTCGCGGATATAGGGGATATTGCGGTCAGTGACAATTCTGACCTTACGCGGGGTTGATACTTCTGATGACATAGGGGGGAGTAGTGTCAGTTGATATTTGGGAAAGAGGCTGTCGGGGCAGAAAGAGCCCATACGTAGATGGCGAGATATGCAGCCATGAGAAATGTCACCACGATATAGCCTCTTTTCATCACCGTAAACCGGAAGAAATGGCCTACCTGAAATGCTACACAGGCATTGAGCAGAAGGAGGTAGAATCCTATGTTGGTGAAATTTACGATGGCGAAGAGACCCGTGGAGATGGAGAGGATGGCGAGGAAGCCGTTGAAGGCACGCGCCTGAGCATTAAACCCAATAATCTTGATGAGGTTAAGCAAGCCGAGTATCAGGCCTGTAAGCAGAGTCAGCGCGGCAGCTGCGAGCATGGCGGGGCCGCCCGGGACGGAGAAAACCAGTTGGGGCGATGTGAAAAAGAAGTGTGGCATCTCGGGGGCAGGCACTACTCCCAGTCCCCACACTATCCAGGCCGGTGCCAGGATGCCTAAAAGCGCTGCGAGAAGTTTCTTGAATTTGAAAATCTTCATCTGAGCCAAGGCTACGAGAAGCACGGGGATATAAAGCGCAAAGCTATATTCCGTGAGGAGTCCAAACCCCACTATAAAGAAAATCAGGAATACCCTCCGGGCGGATGGACGGACATCGTAGATGCTGAACACAACCCAAGTAATAGCCATAAGGGCAGGTGCGAGCAGCGATGCGCCGCAGAGCTGAGTGGCTACAGCCGGGATGGCTGCCGACGTGAAGAGGAAATAGGCGGCGAAGAATAACGAGGGTGTACGCAGCAGGTTGTAGCTGCGGTTGATCACCACCATGATAACGGCTGTGAGAAGCAGCAGGATGATTGACACCCAGAGCGAGAGCACTCCGTCGGAGATCCACGTGTCAGGCTGAGGAATGGCGATGGTGCCCCCATCGGGGGTGTTGATCGTTTTCCCCTCGGCAAAGGCGCGGACTATCATGATGACAGCCGCAATGGCTATCATCACCGCCGCCCCGCGAGAGCGGATGATTCGCGTGAAGGAGAGTTCCTTGCGTGTCATTTAATGGAGGCTTCCTCGAGTTTTTTGAGATCTTGGCCTATGTCGCGGCGCAGATATTTACCCTCGAAGTCGATGGTGTCGGCAGCGCGATAGCTTGCTGCGAGAGCCTCGTCGATATCCTTGCCGTAGGCACTGCAGGCTATGACTCGACCTCCGGAGGTGACGAGTTCGCCATCGTCGGTGAGTTTGGTGCCGGCATGGAAGAGGATGGCAGGAGCAACCTTGTCGGTTCCGGTGATGAGTTTGCCCTTAGGGTAGGAGCCGGGGTAGCCTCCCGACACCACCATTACAGTAGTGGCAGTTCGGGGATCCTCCTCGAGCGGGAGGGTGGCGAGATTGCCTTTGGCAGCGGCTTCGAGCAGCGGGAGGAGGTCGGAAGCTATCCGGAGCATGACCACTTCAGTTTCGGGGTCGCCCATCCTGACATTATATTCGATTACCATGGGCTCGCCACCTACTTCTATAAGGCCGAGGAAGATAAAGCCGCGATAGGTGATACCTTCGTCGATAAGGCCTTTTACGGTGGGGATGATGATACGCTCCTCAACCTTGCGCATAAACTCCTTGTCGGCAAACACTACGGGGCTTACTGCGCCCATGCCGCCGGTGTTGGGGCCGGTGTCGCCTTCGCCGATACGTTTATAATCTTTGGCGACGGGGAGGATGCGGTAACCTCCATTGCCATCAGTCAGCACGAAGACTGAACATTCGATGCCTTTGAGAAACTCCTCGATGACCACTGTGGCCGACGATTTGCCAAACATCCCGGAGAGCATCTCGCGCAGCGATGCCTTAGCCTCATCGAGTGAGTCGATGATGAGCACGCCTTTGCCTGCTGCAAGGCCGTCAGCCTTGAGGACATAGGGGGGCTTGAGCGATTCGAGGAAGCTGAAGCCCTCCTCGATGGTGTCGGCCGTGAAGCTTTGATAGCGAGCTGTGGGGATAGAGTGGCGCACCATGAACTGCTTGGCAAAATCCTTGCTCCCTTCAAGGGCGGCTCCTGCCTGAGAGGGGCCGACGATGAGCGGCGCACCCTCGATGGTCCGGAAATAGTCATAGATACCTGCCACGAGGGGATCCTCATTGCCAACCACTATCATATCCACACCCTTATCGGCCACGAAATCGGCTATAGCTTTGAAGTCGAGAGGTGAGAGAGCCACGTTCTCGCCATGGCTACCGGTGCCACCATTGCCGGGGGCTATGAAAAGTTTTGCAAGGCGGGGTGACCGGGCTATTTTCCAGGCCAGTGCACATTCGCGTCCTCCCGAGCCGAGCAGAAGCACGGTGAGTTTTTTTTCCTCATTAAGTTGGGGGTCGCTGAAAAGAGAGCTTTCAGGCTGTGTTTCAGTAGGATGGTTGAGGGCGTTGAGGTTCTGTTGTATTGCCATGGCGGTTAGAGGTTATAGATTTCGTGGAAGATAAATCGTGAATGGATCGATATATAGGATTGAAGATGAGCAGGAGATGGTGAGAGGGACGGGGCTGAAGATTCGCGAGAATCTGTTGGCTCCCTTAATCTTCGGACTGTGAAGTTTGCTCCTCGGTGCCTGAGTCGGGGCGTTTCCATCTGCGGCGAGTCCGCATAAAGGGGCCTTCGGGCTTGGGGATGGTGGGCTGCTTTGGTTCTGCTCCGAGAGCTTTAAGGGCATGGGGGTTGCGGTGGCGCGAGAGCAGCTGCTCAGTTTCGCTTGCAGCCGCCGTCTCCTCCTTGAATTTGCGACGGCGCTCCTCTGAGCGGGCATATCCGCCCTTCTTGGGGCGATATTTCTCTTCAAGAGCGTTGGGCTTGTGGCGGCCTGGACGGGCTTGCTTGCCACCCATCCCCTTCTCGCGTGCTTCGCGACGCCACTCGGCATCCGATTTGCGAGCAGCCGGGCGGCGATCTGTTGATTTGGCGGAGCGGTCAGCCGATTTGAGAACGCCACCCTCTTTGCGAAATTCGCTCTTAGTACCCTCGAAAATCACATATTCACGCAGTTCGCAGTCGAGGCCTCCATTCTGCATCTCCTCCTTATACGAGGGGGTGAGGCCGATAGCGTTGAGGTATTCCTCGTTGGAGGAGATGACCCATGCGTGATAGCCGAGGAAAACCCTCTTAAGCTTTGTGCCGAGCAGTTTATAGAGTTGCTCCATATCCTCCACATTGATTCGTTCACCATAGGGGGGATTGGTGACGAGCACTCCCGGAGTTCCATCGGCGGGAGCGGCGTCCCAGGCGCGCAGGGGACGTATGTGGAGGCTGACATACTCATCGACCTCAGCAGAGAGGATATTGCGCTCGGCAATGGAAACGGCTTTGGGGGAGATGTCGGAACCATAGACTTTAAAGGCGGGCTCGCGACGATGGGAATTGCAATCGGCAAGCACTTTTTCAAACAACTCCGAGTCGAAGTCGCGCCAATGCTCGAAGGTGAACTCCTTACGGAAGATGCCGGGCATGATGTTGGCTGCAATCATCGCAGCCTCGACCAAAAATGTGCCTGAGCCACACATGGGGTCAACAAATGGAGAGTCGCCTCGCCATCCGCTCTTGAGGATGATGCCGGCGGCAAGCACCTCGTTGATAGGTGCTTCAGTCGAGGCAACGCGCCATCCGCGCTTATGGAGCGACTCGCCTGAGGAATTGAGAGAGAGGGTGACGCGGTCGCCGTCGATATGCACGTTTATCATTACGTCAGCATCGTTGAGACGCACTCCCGGACGCTTATCCTCGCCATAGCGATCTTTAAACCAATCGACGATAGCATCCTTTACTTTGTAGGTGACGAAGCGTGAGTGGGTGAACTCCGAGGAGTGGGAGGTGGTGTCGATTGAAAAAGTTGACTCAAGACTCAGGACACTCCCCCAGTTGTACTCCTTGACCATCTCATAGAGCGCCTCGGCATCGGGGGCAATGAATTTGTAGATGGGTTTAAGGATTGACAGGGCTGTGCGGCAGCAGATATTTGCACGGTAAAGCATCTCCATATCACCCTCGAAAGCCACCATGCGGCGTCCGGGAGCGACATTCAGGGCTCCTATGCCACGGAGCTCTTCGGCGAGAACATCTTCAAGTCCTTTGAGGGTCTTGGCGACCATTTCAAAACTTTTTTCCATTTATGTTGCTTTTTGACCTTTTGTAGGTCGGGGGTTATGTTGCTATAATATAAAGTATAAAAAGTGCGGTGGTGGAGAGGAGGGTCTCAGTGATAACCGGAGGTGGGACGTGGTTGTTCCTATGAGGCCGACGACCTGAAATTGTCGGCCCGTGCCTGCACGAGTTTCTCTCCCGGAGCCACATCGCGGGTCACCCAGAGGTTGCCACCTATCACCGCACCATCGCCCACGGTGATGCGCCCTAAGAGTGTGGAGTTGGAGTAGATAACCACTTTGTTGCCGATAATCGGGTGGCGGGGTATCCCTTTGATGGGATTGTCTGACTCATCTTTCACAAAACTTCGGGCGCCGAGGGTTACACCCTGATAGAGCGTAACATTGTCGCCGATGATAGCGGTAGCGCCGATCACCACACCTGTCCCATGGTCCACCACGAAGCTTTTGCCAATCTGCGCTCCCGGGTGGATGTCGATTCCGGTGGTGGAGTGGGCTTGTTCGCTGATCATTCGGGGGATGATTGGGATTCCCTGGAGGACGAGCTGATGGGCAATTCTATAACTTATGGTAGCGTGGAAGCCGGGGTAGCAGGCTATGACCTCATGAGCCGACACAGCGGCGGGGTCGGCAAGATAGGTAGCGTCGATGTCGGTGTCGAGCATGCGCCTTAGGTCAGGAAGTTTTGCTATGAAATTGTCAGCCTCGCGTGCAGCCTGAGCGCGAAGTCCGTCGAGGCTCACTTCGCAATTGTCGCGGTCAAAGCAGAGTCCGGCGGTGATTTGATCGGCCAAAAGCTCGCGCAACTCGTGGCAGTCAAGAGTCATCACCGAGCGTATCAGCGATGAGCCGCGATCTGAATCGGTGAAAAAACCGGGAAACATCAGGCGCGATGCCAGATCGACAATGCGGTTGACAGAGCGGTTGGAGAGCAAAGGCTCACCATCACCCTCGCGGGTAGGGCATACATGGTGCATCTCATCGAGAGAACAAAGGTGGTCGATCACTTGATCGATGTCGATATGAGTGGACTGATCCATGTCAGGATGGTTGGGCGAAATCTTTTCCATAATTTTAAACCGGCTCTTTTTGAGTGGAGAACTGCCTTCTTGGCCACCTTCCGCCTCGGCGAGGGGAGGCGATGGTCACTATGTCGGCAAAGTTACGATTTTTTAGCGACGCAATAAAATTTACCGCCCGGATAATGCGATAAAGTGAGGATAATACGTAATAGGTTTTATCCTGTGTAAAAATTACACAAAATATTTGGAGGTATGGATATTTACATTTAACTTTGCGGTGTAATTATTACACAAGATAAAACATAGGATATGTTAGGAGCTATTATCGGCGATATTGTGGGTAGCCGCTACGAATTTAATCCCACCAACAATTTCAATTTTAAGATGTTTGCTTCGGGAAGCAATTTTACAGACGACACTATATGCACGATCGCGGTGGCCGATGCTCTCCTGAGGGGTCGCGACTATGGCGAAAGCATCCATGAATGGTGTAGAAAATATCCCAATCCAAAGGGGTGTTATGGAGGAAGATTCTATCGGTGGGTGATGAGTAGCGACCCCAGGCCCTACGGCAGCTTCGGCAATGGGAGCGCAATGAGGGTGAGTCCCATAGGTTGGTGGTTTTTCGATACTGAGGAGGTGATGAGCCAAGCAGCCATGTCAGCTGAATGTTCCCACAATCATCCTGAGGGGATAAAGGGTGCTTGCACTGTTGCATTTGCGATCGCGATGGCCAACAATATGAAGAAAGCCAATGGTAAAGTAGATGTTGAAGCGTTGCTTGAGGAGTGTGTAAAGGTCTCCGGCTACGACATTGATATTAAGAAATCTGCGGTAGAGAATCGCTTTGATGAGACCTGTCAAGGCACTGTTCCTGTGGCATTATGGATTATAGGCGAGAGCAACTCGTTTGAGGATGCTCTGCGCAGAGCTGTCAGTCTCGGGGCAGATGCCGATACTCTCGGCGCTATCGTTGGAGGGATAGCTGAGGCTATCTGGGGCATCCCGCAGTGGATGAAGAAAAAAGCCTTGACATATTTGACGACTGAGATGAAAGATGTGCTCTACGGATTCCGTCGGTGTGTAGGCGAGAGGAGAAAAGTGGAGGCCGACAACGAGAAACTTCGTCAGATGCAAGCGATAAGACTCTGGAAGTTAGGACTTGGCAATATGGCAAAATTTTTCAATGGTGAGAACCCTCTTCCCTCAAAGGAAATAGTTGCAACAAAGGAGAGTTTCAATACTGAGCCGTGGCCGGAGGATAGCAGGGACTGGAGCTTATGTGACGTGGAACTGCGGGTGCCACGCGAAGCAATGAAAATCCTGCGCAAGGGGCATATCCCGGAGGCGATGGAGGATCACTGGATGATGTATGCAGAGGGTGAGTATATCCGTTATTATCGCAGTTGGACCGGTACTCCGGCTTTTGAGGCTCACTATATGGAAATAGGGGATGGGTATATGATTGACTCTTTAAGGATCAATCATGCATTGTCCGGTTTCGGTGTGACCGGTAATCTTGAAGGGATAGCCCTGTTCAATTATCTTATCGTAGCTGAGGTAGGCGGCGACACTTTTAAAGCGTGGGACGAGTATCTCAGAGTCAGCGGGCTCCTCCCGAAGGAGAAGTTGAAAGAGTGAAGGTCAGTCTATGATTTTTTCTCAGTGGTGGGGAGGGAGATGTAGGATCGGTGGGAGTGGGCGTAGCGGCGGATAATGGAAGTGATATAGACAGTGAAGAGCGGGAACATTACAATGCCACCGATAGAGAGGGCACACCCCAGAATCTTGCCGGCTACGGTCACCGGATAGATGTCACATCCGAGGGTGGTGGCGTTCATGCAGGCCCACCAGAGAGCCGAACCGAAGTTTGTGACATCAGGATTGGCACCCGATTCGCAATAGTAGAAAATCAGACTGCCAAGATAGATAAAAGCAGTGAGTGTGAGTATGTAGGATGAAAGGAAGGATGTGAGCTTATTACGGAAAAATGCTCCAACCACTATTGCCATTGCGAGTACACCGCGGGCCAGGGGCACGAACCGAATAAAGAAAAGTTGCTCGGGGGTGAGGACAACATGGAAGAGGTTGATGAGATTGAGATAGGGGATGGAGAGGAGGAGGAAAAGGAGACGCGATTTCATGTAGTCCCAGCGGTCGGAGGCCATGGGTAGCTCTATGAAATAGTCGGCCATAAAGATGATGCATACGCAGAATTGGAAGTGCATGTAGAAACTGTCGTTCAAAAAGTTTCTGCCGCTGAAGGTGTCGATCGAGATGAAGGTGATCAGCAGGATGGAGAGTATGATGATTAGCCAGTGAAGTCCATCGATTAAATAGTGGTGTTTCCTGGAGGTATCTGTAGCGCTGTCCATCTGATGAATGTTTTTTTAGTTGGCGTGGAGTGGCCGGGAAGAGAGGCCTTAGAACTATCTTATATAAAAATTAACGTTTTCGACACGCAATTGGTTTTCAAGACCAACCGGAGCCGGAATTGCAGAAGCAAAACCGGCTCCGGTGTGTCGTGTGTGGGTGACTACCTACTCATGAGTGTGGCAGGCATGTATTATCAGAGGAAGATTTTGTGTCAGAGGACAGACGAGAGATTGTAGCGGGCAAACTCAAGGTCGTTGGCTGCCTGACGGGCCATCTTGTTGTCAAGTTTGATGGACTGGCGGAGGTTGGAGGTCACCATCTGGTCGTTGCCGGTGCGTGCGCCGAGGATAGCCATGAGATAATAGGTGGTGGCATCCGGAGTCTGGATACCGGCGAGGGTAGATTTAGCTTTGCTGTAGTCCTTGGCGAGGATCTGAGCGAGGGCGGCATTGTTGCTCTTGTCGCTGCCGAAAGCCTTCACTGCGGAGTTGACATCGCCCTGTCGCAGATAGTAGACGCCGAGAGCCGAACCGAGTTCAGGCACACCGCCAGCTTTGCCAAATGCTTGATTGGCGGCGCGGAGATCGTCATTGACGAGTGCTACGAGCCCCTGGTTCATTTGTGCTTCAGGAGAGTTGGGGTCAAGACGCTGAGCCTTCTTGAAACTTGCCATTGCTGCATCGAAGTCACCCTCAGTGTAGAGCACCTTGCCGAGGTTGTTGAAGCCACGGTAGTCTGAGGGGTAGAGGTTGGTTGCGGCGGTGTATATGGCCTTTTTGCGGGCTTGATCGTCGGTGAGAGTAGCAGCGTAGAGGAGTTCGTCGACTGTGAGTGTCGAGGGGTCAGTGTCGAAAGCCTTGTTGATCTCGTCGTCACTCTTGCCGATGACATTGACGCTGGCGGTGATGCGGGAGTATCGGAGTTGCGGGAGTATCTCGTCGGCGAGCTGGTCGAAGATGCTTGAGAGGTTGCGGATTTCGCGCTCGCGCAGCTCGGGATCTTTATACATCGAGAGAACACTGAGTATCAGATCTTTGTCCTGGATGTTGCTTGCTGCTACGAGCTTCTGGAAACCTTCCCAGTCCTCGGGGGTGAAGTTGGCGGTAAGTTCGCCAAATTCGGTCACTTTATCCTTTTTGAGCTGATTTTTGAGATAAGACTGAGTATTGCTCTCGCGGTTCTCGGCCAGGCGAGTGTTGAAGTCAAGCGCACCCTCGGGCGAAGCATAGCTCTGGATGTTGATCTCCTCGATCTGACGGTTTTCATCGCCGGCAGCGGCTTTGATGTCGCGGTTGAGGCGGAGCACTTCATCGCTCTTAAGCTCGCTCTCGCGGAGGTTTGCCTGATTGATAAGGAAATGGATATCAGCTGAGTATTTTTCATTGATAATGCGCTGGAACTTATCGGGCGCGGTGGCTGGATCCACGGTGGCTGCATCGGCAAGCGCAGCGGTGGCAACGATACCGTCTGCCACCTTCACACGTGGCAGAGCATACTGCTTACCGCCCTGAGTGACAGCGAAGTCGAGAAAGAGTTCAGACTTCTGCATGCGAGGCTCGTAGGTATAGTCGACGGGAATAGTCACGGTGCCGCCATTTTCGTAGGATACCATGCGATTGTTGCCCCTGACATTTTCTCCCTGGAAAGCCATAGGCGCTCCTGCAAGCTCAGTGCCGTCGAACGCGAGGTAGGGGGTGACGGTCACGGTGGCATTTTTTACGAAAAATTTCGGAGGGATGTTGCCTGTGACAGTAGCGGGCACATTGCGACCAACCACTTCAAGCGGATTGGGGTTGGTAGAGAAGTAATCGGCTGCAAACTGGTTCATTTTCTTGTTGCATCCTGTAAGAAGCATGGCTGAACCGGCCAAAAGGGCAAGCCCTGTAAACTTATTCATTGTGAATTCCGGAATAAATAATGTGATACAATTTCTTTTGTGACAAAATTACACCCTCTCAGCGAAGAAAGCAAACCCCAATTGTTAACATTATAAAAAAAGCCACCGAGCGGCGATTTGGAGAAGAGTGTGATGAGGATTGTCGGAACTTTGATGAGTTTCGA
>CAZUEY010000074.1:0-10639 GCA_964619395.1 uncultured Staphylococcus sp.
CTACAACCCCACCGTCCCCCAATGGGACCGCCCCGACCCCTTGGCCGGCGACTATACCAACCTCAACCCCTACTCCTTCTGCGCCATCAACCCGGTGAATGCGATTGACCTGAAAGGGAAACTCGTCATATTCATAAATGGTATGCATTCTGGCGATGGACGTTCTAAAGATTATTGGGAAGGAATGGATAAAGAGTTCATGGATGGTATTGGGGACTGGAATGCTATTTATATTGATGGTTCACTTGGAGGGTTGAGTAATTGGGAGTCGCAGTTTAGGAAGCACAAAATGCCTTTTAATTATGACGTGGATATGAGAATAAATGTGGGACAAGTAGATGGTGCTACTGATGCAGAGGCTATTATTAAACGCCTTAAACCAGGTGAAACTATCAAAATTATAACCCACAGCATGGGAGCAGCCTATGCTAAAGGATATATAAGAGGACTGCAAGTCTATTTTAAATTATATTATCCCGACCAGCAGCCTCCAATAGAATTTGAAATGGACTTAGCTCCATATCAACCCACATTTCAAGAGCCGGTTGAGGGTGTGAAAACTTTTGTATTTCAACATTACTACGACATTGTAGCTGGTTCCGATCAAATGCCAAATGCACAACTTAATTCATTTACAACCCACAAAGAATTTAAATATATTTTTAGGCCATTTAAAGAACACTCCATTACCTCATTTAAAGATGATTTAGATTTAATATTTAATAAAATAAGTGATGATCAGAAAAAGTAAAATATGAAAAACATTTCAAAAAGGAGATTGATTGTCTCTAATATACTTTTAGTTATTATGGTGTTTTTATCCTTGTGTTTCAAAATTATAATAATTGATGGCTTCGGATACCATATGTATTCATATGGTTTTATAAAATATTTTAAGGAGATGCATAAAGGGAATGGTATCATGACGCCAAGATACTTAGAAGATAAAATCTCTATAGCTCAATCCGTTCTTGACTTTGCGGAATCATTTAGAATAGATCGTAGGCATGATGAAGGTGACTCTATACCTCCTGAAAAGACCGACATGATTGGTGAATGGTTTGAAGCTGGTAGTTCAAATGTTAGTAGTTATGCCAGAAGGTTTCGACAGGGCACATATGAGATTTCGTATTCACCATTAGAGATGTCTAACCAGATCAAACCACAAGTGGACACCATTTTTTATAGTCCCGACAGTCTGCTCTGTGTAGCTCTTGTAATTATTGAAACTAAATATGCCAAAATTAAAGGATATAAAGACGCAAGGGACGGATTTGATGGAATGAAATTATCCGGCTGGCGAGAAAATAAAGATCAACGGTTCAGAATTTATCCAAATGGTCAGTCTGGTTTTCTTGGTTTCCCGAAATATGAGGATGTCTCGTTAGCATTAAAATTAAGTTATTTTATAGAAATAATTGGAAATACAAACACAAGATATTTTGGCGCGGAGCCCTATAAGTATGGCGTTAATGATCCAAGATTTTTTGAAACGGCACCAGAATTTAAGAAAAATGATAAAGGAGAATATAATATGATGTATTTTTGGGATGAGAAATACTATTTGTATACTGACACTCCCGAATATGTGAATCGAAAAGTCACCGAAGAGGAAAAAGACCGCCTCCGAGCCCCCCTTAAGAAACTTACGGTTGGCTATTAGACACCATAGGGAAATTCCATCCGTGTCGATATAAAGATACCTTCCTTTGCATCTGCTCCGGAATCCTCTCGATTATATGGATAATTCACTTTTTAAATTAAAGAAGAATAAAAGCTAAATAATTTTAACATTATGGACAAAATAATTGCTCTATGGACTGGATGGCTTCTGTCTTTATTAGGTGGTTGTGGTGGACACAGTCATACGACTGGTGTAAATACTGAATGTGAAAGATATTTGAATGATAAAATGTCAATAGCGCAGTCGTTCCTCGACAATACTGAATCATCCCGAATAGGAATGCTTTACGAGGCTGGGGAATCTATCCCGGATCATAAAAAGGATATGATCGATTTTCCATATAGTTTTGCAAGTTGGGCAATACGTCTTGGAGAAGATTATAGGAAACAAATAGTCTCCCCCAGAGAGATGTCTACCCAGATTACACCCATGGTTGATACAATATTTTACAGTAGGGACAGTCTACTCTGTATAGCACTAATTATTGTATCCGAGCATTATGACCAGATAGCTGGGATTATAGATGAAGAAGTGGGTTTTACAGGGATGGGAGTTGTAGGGCAGCGCGACAGCATTAATCAACGATTCCGTATATTCCCTATGGAAGGTGTATTAGATTCATGGCCCGACTATGAATCCTTGTCCAAGGATCTCCAGAAGTTTTATACAAAGGAAGCGACAATTGACGATACCAAGTATGGTGCAAATGATCCAAGAATTTTTGAAAGCGCTCATAGATTTAAGAAGAATTCAGATGGAGAATACTATTTTGAATACGATCATGGTGAAAAAAAAGATTTTTACAGTAACACCCCGCAATATCTTAACCGTAAGATAAATTATCTGAGCAAGGATTGATAACAATAACTAATTTTCAACATAAAAAATTAATAAACAATGAGCGAAAAGAAACTGACAATTAGGGAGCAATTAATCGAGAAGTTGATCGAAAGGATGAAAAAGGATCACTATTTTGATGACTTTGTATATCTGAAGAGTCAGCATCTATTCCGACGTAAATTTAGTTGGGGGTGGCAGGAAATATCCATACATAGTTTAAAAGGTTTTTACGCTTGTGAAATAGGAGCATTCTATTCTATTCGATTCAATATTCTTCACGAGTGGTATGAACCATTCGACCCCAATAAATCACCACAAAGTACAACGATAGTAACAGGTGGTCCAGATTTTGGGCATGAAAAATATTTCTGGTTTTGGCGGGATTACAGTAATTATAAAAAGGAAAGTAAGAAATTTATAGATAATGTAATTACCGATTCAAAGAAGACCTTTGAAATATATAAAGGTATAGAAGATGTTTATAAAAATGAGGTACTTCCTATATTCAAAGGCGAGAAGGAACAACCGCTAACATTTTGGGGCGGGCGGCGATATTTTATTTGGTTGGCCGCAACAAAACTCGTGGCGCCGGAAAAATATCAGGAACTAAAGGATATTTTAATGGTCCCTATCAATGATTTGATAAAAAGAGATATTCCACAAATGACAATGTTTGCTCCCCACTTAGACGACATTTTCAAAGCTCTCGACAATCTCAAACCTGAGTAAGAGCCGCCGAAATCCCCCTCGCTTACATTCTCCTCTTGGAAAAAATTGGCGATTTCGTTAAATTTGCACTGCTGAATCAATTTAACGAAGATGTTACTGTCGCTTGCCATACCGGCTACCGCTCCCATGATCACTGCTCCCGTCCCGATTTTTCTCACGGTGATGGCGATAATCCTGTTGGCACCGGTAGTGTTCAGCCGCTTGAAGATTCCCCACGTGATAGGGCTGATAGTGGCGGGTGTCATTGTGGGCCCTCACGGATTCAATCTTCTGGCTCGCGACATGAGTTTCGAGGTCTTCGGACAGGTAGGGATTCTCTACCTGATGTTTCTCGCAGGTATTGAGATAGACATGTATCACCTGCGCAAAAACCTGCGCAAAGGCCTGACATTCGGCTTCTTCACATTCATTATTCCCCTAATCCTCGGCTCGATAGCCGCCATGACGGCTCTGGAGATGGGGATGCTCGAGTCGATACTCCTCGCCTCGATGTTTGCGGCCCACACCCTGATAGCCTACCCGATAGTGACCCGCTTCGGGGTCACTCGTTCCAAGGCGGTTGTCATAGCCATCGCCGGCACCATCATCACCGTGCTTGGCTCCCTTATAGTGCTTGCCGGGGTATTGGGAGTGTATCGCGACGGCTCGCTCAGCTCCCTCCTCCCGGTGCTTGCCTGCCTTGCTCTCTATTGTATCGGCATAGTCTATATCTATCCCCGCATCACCCGCTACTTCTTCCAGCACTATAGCGACGGCATCAGCCAGTTTATCTACGTGATGGTAGTGGTGTTTGGCGCCGCCGCAATTGCCTCATGGATAGGCCTTGAGGCAGTGTTCGGTGCCTTCTTCGCCGGCCTGGTGCTCAACCGCTTCATCCCCGCGCGTTCCATACTCATGGGGAGGCTCGAATTTGTAGGCAACGCCCTCTTCATCCCCTACTTCCTGATAGGTGTGGGTATGCTGATCGACCTCGGAGTGGTGATGGACGGATGGTCGACGCTCTACACTGCCGCAGTGATGAGCATAGTGGCCATGGGGTCGAAATGGCTCGCGGCATTCGCTGCTCAGAAGGTGTATAAGCTCACCTCCATCGATCGCTCCATCATGTATCAGCTCTCCAACGCCCACACCGCCGTGGCTCTCGCCGTGGTGATGATCGGCTACCAGATGCAACTCTTTGATGAGACGGTGCTCAACGGCACCGTGGTGATGATACTCGTGACCTGCACCGTGTCGTCGCTCGGCACCGAGCGGGCGGCCGCCCGGCTCAAGGTCCAGCTCCTGGAGCAGGCCGAGGAGGAGGGCGCTAAGGATGACGCCGTCACTCATCCGCGCACACTCGTGGCCATCTCCAATCCGCTGAGCGCCCCCGGCATCGTGGACCTCGCCCTCTCAATGCGTTTCCCCGACAGTTCGGTGGAGGGTGACCTCTACGCTATCCATGTGCGCAACGACAACTCCGCCTCCTCCAAGGCCATAAGCCGCAACTCGCTCGATGTGGCCGAGAAAGCCGCAGCTGCCGTGGAGACACGCCTCACACCCCTCGAGCGCTTCGACCTCAACTTCATCACCGGGGTGCTCAACACTATGGAGGAGCGCGACATAACCGAACTCGTGCTCGGCCTGCATCGCCGCAACCGCATCATCGACTCATTTCTCGGCGACAAGATAGAGCAACTTCTCCGCACTACCAACCGCATGATCGTGCTCTCGCGTTGCTTTATCCCCCTCAACACCGTCACCCGCATCCTCGTGGCTGTACCCAAAAAAGCACAGTTTGAGACCGGCTTCCGTCGCTGGGTGCAAGCCGTGGGCAATCTCTGCCGCCAGATAGGGTGCAGGATAGAATTCTGGTGTGATCCCTCTACGCGCCCGCTCATTGAAGCTGTGATCCGCCGCAGCAAGCTCGGGATACGCGTGTCCTTTTCCAAGGTCAGCAGCTTCGACGATTTTGTGCTGAAATCTACAGAGGTCAATGAGGATGATCTGATGATAGTGGTGAGTGCCCGCCGCTCATCGGTGTCGTTTGACAGCGATATGGATGCCGTGCCTGAATATCTCCAGAAATATTTCGCAGCCAACAATCTTATCATCATCTATCCGGGTCAGTTCGGCACCGAGCCCCCCATGACTATGGCCGAGACGATGGCTACAGATATAGTCACTCCCCCCAACCGCATCTACCTCTATGCTATGGCTCAGATGCGCCGGCTATTGCATCTATTTCATCGATCATCTGCTGACTGAGCCGGCGGCAGAGTGACGAGGCATCCTCGAGATGTGACTCAGCCACCTCCCTCACATCTTCAGGGCGCTGATAGAGCAGATTGAAGAGCAGCCGCAGAGCCCCGTAGCGAGTAAGCCATGCCTCGGAGCGGGAGGCCTCGCAGGCAATCTCAAAAGCATCCCCGCGATGGCGCAGCAGGCGATGGCATAGTATATCGGCCACCTCTACGGTAGGGGCCTCCCCGAGCATCCCGATACACCTCTCCATGGTGAGTTGCTCCGGAGGATATATCATCGGGGCGAGCATCATGCTCTCGCGCGTGCGACGGTCAGCCCACAGGAGTTCGGCCAGTTCAGCAGATCGGGGAGTGGAGGCGGCGATCTCCACCAGCTGCGGCAGGTTGAGTCCAAACACCATTTTATACTGAAGACCGCTTTGGCGGATGGTATCGGCCACGATGCCATTGCGCATGGCAAAGAAATTTCGTTTTATGGTCTGGATCTGGTTATAGTCGCTCATCTCTGTGGTTTTTCTTCCGACAATATGGGGGAATACTTTCAGCAATTAAGAAAATCTTCCAACAATATGGAAATTTCTGACGATGCAGAAAATCTTCCAACAAAGTTACCAACTTATAATCAAAAATCCCTCTCTGTGTGTTATAATATTAAAGGCATAAGGCCAATTCTCACATTTTCACATCTCAACTATTTATAACACTATGGGATTCAGACAGATACTAATAGCGCTCGGAGCCGTTGCGCTGACGGCTTCCGCCATCCAGGCCTCCACTCCCGCCGCAGGGGAGGAGAGTGTGGTCGACAACGGTTTCATGACCCCCGGGGGAGGGTTCGGTGAAGTACCCCGCCCGCAGCGCGAGAGCGTGGGGCTTGTGCTCAGTGGCGGTGGCGCCAAGGGTATAGCCCATATCGGTGTCATTAAGGCCCTTGAGGAAAACGATATCCCTATCGACTACATCACCGGCACCTCCATGGGTGCAATAGTAGGCGGCCTCTACGCCTCGGGATTCTCCCCTGAGGAGATGCTGAGCCTCATCGCTTCAAAGGATTTCTCGGAGTGGAGCAAGGGGAAGATCGACCCAGACTTCACCTACTTTTTCCTCAACAACCACGACACGCCCTCCTTCATCAATGTGAATCTCGGCAAGGACTCCACCCAGATCACCTCGGTGTTGCCCATCAGTCTGATCAACCCCATCCCGATGAACTATGCCTTCATCGAGATCTTCTCTCCCTACACCATACAGTCGGGAGCCGATTTCAATCATCTCTTTGTGCCCTACCGTTGTGTGACCTCCGATGTCTACAATAAACATAAGGTTGTGCTCGGACGCGGTTCGCTAAGCGATGCAGTCAGGATGTCGATGTCGTTTCCCATGATTTTTGAGCCGCTGCTGCTCAATGGCGTGCCTATGTACGATGGCGGCATCTATGACAACTACCCCGTGGATGTGATGATGGAGGAGTTTAAGCCTGACGCGGTGATAGGTGTCAATGTTGGCTCCGGCAAGGGCGCACCCGCTACCCGCAACATGCTCGATCAGCTCGAGGATATGATCATGCAGCCCAACAACTATCCCTTCCCTGACGACAAGGGAGTGAATATCCGCATAGATCTCGACGAATTTGGCCTGCTTGCGTTTGAAAAATATCAGCAGATCTACAATATTGGCTATCAGCGTGGTCTCGAGATGATCGACTCCATAAAGATGAAAGTGAAGCCCCGCGTAGAGGCAAGAGTGGTGGAAGCCGCTCGCGCCGAATTTAAGGCCTCCACTCCGCAGGTGCGCATCAGCGGTGTGGAAGTGAGCGGAGGCACCCCTACCCAGAATGCTTTCCTGAAATCATTCTTCGATCATAGCCGCGGACCGCTCACCCTTGTGGAGGGGCGCGATGCCTACTATCGTGCCATCAGTTCCGGCAAGCTCCAGAACCTCGTGCCTACGCCTCGCTATAATGTAGAGAGCAAGATGATAGAGCTCGACTTCCGCGCGGTGGTGAAAAATCCCTACACCGTGGGGCTCGGTGGCTACATCTCCTCATCCACCAACAGTATGCTCTTCTTCAATGCCGGCTACAATACCCTAAACTATAAGTCGATTAAGGCCGACCTCAACGCATGGCTCGGCCAGAGCTATCTCGGAGCAGAGGCTGAATTCAGTCTCATTTTCAACTCCGCCCACCCCTCGGCTTTCAGAATCCGCACCGTGGCTTCGCGCCAGAAATATCACGAGACCGAAAAACTGTTCTATCAGATCCACGACCCTGACTTCGTCAGAAAATCCGAAGCCTATGTCAGAGGTTACTATGCCATAGCGCCCACCCTGCGCTCGCAACTCTCCATCGGTGCCGGCTACGGCCATCTTACCGACCGCTACCATGATGATCTTCAGGGGATGACAACACGCAGCGACCACGACCGCGGTATCTTCAATCTCGGCGAATTGCTTACAACCTGGGAGCATAATAACTTCGATAATCAGGTAGCACCCACCGAAGGCTCTGACCTCACCACCACCATTATGGGTGTGGCCGGCAACTATCGCTTCCGCTCGTCGAACCCTGACGAACCCTCCTCGCCCGCTCTCCATCTGAAATGGCTCCAGGCCAATCTCTCAGCCACTAAATATTTCAATCTCAGCCGCCTCTTCTCACTGGGTGTCACCGGACGCGCCCTCCTCTCCACGCGCAAACTCCTCCCCACCTACGAGGCCTCGATCATCGCCGCTGAGGCCTTTCACCCCACAGCTTCCACCTACAACTATTTCAACCCCAAAATGCGTGCCAACTCATTTGTGACAGCGGGTGTGATGCCGATAGTGAAGATTTCAGGCAACTTCCAGCTTCGTGGCAGCTTTCACTGCTTCCTCCCGGCGCGACCGATAGAGGTGGATGCCACCACCGGACGAGCTGCTTACGGCGAATGGTTCTCTGACCCGCGTTTCTTCGGTGAGCTGGAGGCTGTGGTGGCTCTGCCGTTCGGCACTATCAGCGCCTACGGCAACTACACTTCTGCCCACGAAAATAATTGGAATTTCGGTATCTCGATCGGAGCCTTCATCCTCGCTCCTCGCTTCCTGGGGAAATGATGACCCCTGCCGGAGCCGGGGAGTGACCTCCACTGTGTTTCCCACCTCCACTACTCCTTTCTTACCCCTCTCTGCCGGGGCGGTGGAGGTAGGTGTAGACACACCCCACGAGTAGCGCACCCCCGATGATATTGCCTATGGTGGCGGGGATGAAATTGGAGGTGATGGCGTGGCCGATTGAGATGTCGGCTCCCTCCATCATTCCCAGTGGGATGTAGAACATGTTGGCGATCGAGTGCTCATAGCCTAAGGCCACGAAGGCCATCACCGGAAGCCAGCATCCTAAGGCTTTCTCGAAAAATGTCTTCCCTGACAAGCCGAGCCACACGGCCAGACATACACACCAGTTTGCCCCGATGCCTTTGAGAAGCACTGTCAGCCAGGGCATTGATGTCTTGGCTACCGCTATGCCGCAGATGGCGCTCCGATAGGGGGTCGACGAGGTGAGCCCGCAACAATAGACGAGCAGATAGGTAAAAATTATTGCCCCGATGAAGTTGCCAGCGTAGACCACTCCCCAGTTGACGAGCATGGTGGCCATAGAGTGACGCCGGCTCATGTAGGAGGGGACAAGCAGCGCATTGTTGCCGGTGAATAGTTCGGCCCCGAGTACCACCACAAGTATCAGACCGATAGGAAACATGCACCCGCTGAGCAACTTCTGCATGGCGGGATTTCCGGCGGTGATTTCCGGAAATCCAAACCCTACGATGAGCGACAATACCGCCCCAAACGATATATAGGCGCCGGCGAGGGCTGCTGATAGGGTGAGCCTCGGGAGGTCGGTCTTGGTGAGATTGGCCTTCGCGGTGCCTGCTTCGGCAGCTGCGCGGGTGATGTCGCGGGGTGGTCTGATCTGCATGTATCTGGGTTGGAAGGTTGGAAAGTTGGAGAGCGGAGAGGGGAGGGGTGTCACTTTTTGCGGCGCTTTTGCTCCTGCTTTAGCAGGAATACCCTCAGCAGCGCGATCAGCAGGAGTGTCACACCTATGATTCCGAAGTAGTAGGCATAGTGTCCCTGGCGATATTCGGGTAGGCCGATATAGCTCATTACCGCTAAATAGACAAGCAGAGCGAGGGGGATGACTGTTGACCGCTTCATTCGCATGGCTCTATGGGCTGGAGATAGGGGGAGGATTCAGGATGAAACTCGCCCAGGGTGAGATAGTTGTAGATTCTCAGGCATGCCCATGCGTCGATTGAGGCATAGGCTTGCTGTCCGGGGGTGAGGGTGGTGGCCTCCCAGTTGCTGAGGCGTTGGCTCTTGGAGATGCGGCCGCTGAAGATTATGCCGTAGATTTTCTGCAGGGAGCAGTCGCTGATGTGATATTGCTTCACCATCTCCTGAAGGTCGATGAATCCCCCGGGTGCAAAGTCGCTCAGCCGGCTCAGCACATGGAAGTCATCCTTGAGAGAGAGACCTATTTTGGTGATGCTGTTTGATTCCAGAAATTCTGTG
Source organism: uncultured Staphylococcus sp. (assembly GCA_964619395.1). GTDB lineage: Bacteria > Bacteroidota > Bacteroidia > Bacteroidales > Muribaculaceae > Duncaniella. The sequence goes on from CAZUEY010000074.1 coordinate 10,048, forward strand.
AGCTCCGCGGGGAGGCCGATCTTGTTGAGCCGGAAGAGGTAGGAGTGGTCGAGAGTGGAAATCTGGATGAGCGACACGGTGTTTGTCTGCCCTTTGCGGAAATTGGGCTTTGTCTCCGTGTCGAAACCCACCACCTCACAGCCGCGGAGCGATGCGAGAGCGGCCGAGACCCCCTCGAGGGTGTCGACCACAGTGATTTCGCCCGGAAATTCTACAAGCGGGAGCTCGGCAAGTTGCTGCTTGGAAATGGAGATACTGAAGTTGTTGATATCCATTTGAGGTCGTCGTTGCTTTTCGTAGCGCAAAGTTAGCGAATATTCGTAAATATTGCAATAAGCACCACGCGCCCCATCCCAAATGGTCAACCACCGCCTGTCTCCAACATTTAATAAGCGGGATGTCAACGGCTTTAGGGTAATGCAGGTATTCCACTACTAACTGCACAAGGGGGGATCCGGCATTGATGTAGGGACGCACGGCCCGTGCGTCCGGTGAAGCCGCGTCCCCCGCCCAAATGAAGCGGTATCGCCTTTGCGCAATTTTTTCTTCATCGCTCAGGACTAGGTGGCAACTCCGGACGCACGAGCCGTGC
>CAZUEY010000075.1:0-10429 GCA_964619395.1 uncultured Staphylococcus sp.
GACCCCCTGATTAACAGTCAGGTGCTCTAACCAACTGAGCTACTGAAGCTTTTGCTGCACCGCCTCAGCGACGGCTTGCGAATCTCGGGACTCCTCCCAAAATTGTGATGCAAAATTACACCGATTTTTTTTATTGAGCAAACTTTTTGCCAAAAAATATTAGAGCAAATCCAATAAGAAAAAACGCCTCAAAATGAAATGGGGGTGTTTTCATTGTCATTATTCCTCGGTTTCTCTTTTAAAAGGTCAGGATTTTGTCTTATCGGGAGAAAATGGTAATTTTGCGTCTGACATCAATCTATTGTAATCTATCGGCAAAACAAGTGAGATGGAATCACATAAGATAAACCGAATAAAAATAGCATTAGTAGAAAACGGGAAGACCGGTAAATGGCTTGCCGAACAGGTAGGGAAAAATGAAGCAACCGTCTCCCGGTGGTGTTCCAACAAAATGCAGCCCTCGCTCGACACTCTGTTCAAGATTTCAGAATTGCTTGATATAGATGTTAAAGACCTGATCGTAAGCAATAAAGCATAATTATTAACGCTTTAAGAACCACCGATATGAAGCCGTATAAGATTGACAAGGCATTAGATACTGCTCTTGACGCTCTTTTTAGCAGGGCATCCTCTGTTATTGAACAGGCTCGTGAAACTGCTTATAGGCAGATCAATGAAACATTGGTAAGAAGGAACTGGGAACTTGGCAAGCTTATAGCGGAAGAAGAGCTTAATGGCAAGGATAGGGCAGTTTATGGAGCTGCAATAATAAAAGGTCTTTCCAAACGTCTTACTGCTAATTATGGCAAAGGATTTACCAAAAGCTATCTATATAGTTATGTTCTATTCTACAAAACACATCTGACAATTTTCCAATCACCGCTTGGAAAATCCGGAAATTTATTATCATGGACACATTATTATATTCTCACCCAAGAACTTAATGCTGATGCTCGCAAATGGTATGAAAAGGAGGCCGCTTCGCAAAATTGGAGTACACGTACATTACAGCGTAACATAAGTTCGCAATATTTTTTTCGAATCGTTGCCTCACAGCGAAAAGACCTTGTGGAGAAAGAGATGCACGAACTGACAGCTCCGCTACAGAATCCTGACCCAACGGAATTTATCAAGAATCCTGTTATCGGAGAATTTTTAGGCTTTACTGCTGATTCTTCTTTCAGAGAGTCAGAACTTGAACACGCAATAATCAGTAATCTTGAAAAGTTCCTCCTTGAACTTGGAAAAGGATTCGCTTTTGTTGCCCGTCAGCAACATATCCACACAAAAAAAGAAGACTACTATATTGACTTGGTGTTCTACAACATATTCCTTAAATGCTATGTTTTAATTGACCTTAAAACATCAAAAATCAGGCATCAGGATATTGGGCAAATGGATATGTATGTGCGAATATATGATGATCTGAAACGCACTGAAGGTGACAATCCAACTATCGGCATCGTGTTATGCGAGGACACTGACGAAGACATAGCACGTTACTCTGTACTCCATGACAACGACCATCTGTATGCGTCAAAATATATGACTTATATGCCCACGCCTGAACAGTTGCGTGCAGAAATCGAACGTCAAAAGACAATCTATTTCCTTAAAACAAAATCATGCGAGGAAGGAGAATAGGACTGTAATAGATTCAATAACATGAACGAGAGTCCATTATAAGAACTTTTAATATTAAAAATCAGTGGAAACTGTGTCAATTTGGATACAGCCTCCACTGGTTTTTTTCTGTAGGATGTGGGTATACAGCGGGTTCAGTCGAGGGTGAGAGTGGGGGCGCTGTAGACTTCGGTGCATCCCTTGAAGCCGGATGAAATCGCTTCGTTGCAGAGGGTGACGGCATCCGGAGTGCCCACAGGGATATTGGTGCGGTAGATGGCGGTCACTTTTGCCTCCGGGATGATGTTGGCGAGAATCTCCTTGGTGGAGGGGGGCTCGGGGAGCGCCGCATACTCAGCATAGGTCCAGCGGGTGAAGGCTGTGTTGGTGCTAATGCCTCGGCGGTCGAGTAGAAAACCATCGCGGAGTTTCACCGGAGTGGCTCCCACGAGATCGGAGGGTGCCGGGTAGGAGACCACCGCTGTACGCTCTGGATTAAGCGTGACGGGGACATATTCGTTCCAGTTGCCGTTGGTCTTATAGACTACGGTCATAGCGACGGCTGAGGCGGCCGAAGGCTCTGTGCCTACGGCGGCCTGAGGTGCAGGGGAAGGTGCTACCTGCTCAACCGCTGCGCTGCGGGGTGAGGAGCACCCCGCAGCGGCTACGGCCGAGAATAGGATTATAGTGGAGAGAATTTTCATTTCAGATATACTTTTTCGCTCTTGCCACCCTGACGGCGGATGAAAATGCCTCCCGAGGGATTGTCAACACGGATACCCTGAAGATTGTAGTATTCAACCTCGCCCTGGGGCTCGTCGGAGATCACTGAGTCGATGCCTGACATGAAGCCGATGGTGATAGGGATGCCATTTGTGAGCTGTTCATTGCCATTAAATACTGCGCCAAGATAAGTCGAGCCTATCACAGCGCCGGGGATACTGCCGGTGCCGGTGACTGTCCCGCTCTGACCTGCTTCGAGTGCTATGGTATTAGTATCGAATTCTGAGACGTATGAGTGGGACTTCGAGTCGAAGATGGCGAAGGCGAGTGAGTTGAAGAAGTAGCCTGAAGTGCAGGTGACGGGGATGGAGACGGTGATAGAGCCCAGAGGTCCCTGGGGGGTGTCATAAACCTTGACTCCGGAGGTGTTGACGCTGATGGCGCTTGAGGTGGGAGCCTCCGAGACCTCTACCATGACGGCGGGGCTGACGATTTTTCCCTGGGGTGTGATGAAGCAGAAATTATAGTTTCCGGCTGATATTTGGCCCCATTTTGAGAGATATTCAAATGGCGTAGCTTCATTGTTGGCATTAAACTCGAGCGGCAGCGCAGACCCTAAAGCAACGACGCGGAAGTCGTTGGTGATAAGCGCGCCATAGATGGTCTGAACTACGCTTGACTCTCCGGTCCAATAACCGTTGGCCTTGACGAGGAACTGTGTGGAGCCGGTGAACATAGGAGTTTCAAGCGTCAGATCATAGATGCTGAATTCGCCGGCTGCGGGGACAGTGGCTGTGTAGTTTCTACCCTCGCGTGTCAAAAGGATGTAGTTTGACTCGGAAGCGGGGAGGAGCACATCCTTATATTCGCCTGTCTCTGTCAGCTTCACGGTCAGTGACACCTTGTAGGTGCCGTCGGAGGGGAAGTTGGTGTTGGAGAGAGCTACGAGGAAAGTCTGCTTATCATTGTAGCCATAGAGCGGATCAAGTTCCATCTGCATGAGGGCGGCATATTTCTCACTGCTGCCATTCTCGGCTACGATGTGGGCATATAGGATGCCCTTGAGGGTAGTGGCGCCGTAGTTGTAGATTCCGTCGGGGAAGGAGATTGAGAGGGAGGCACCTTCGATTGTGGCGCTCATTTCTCCCGAAGAGGCGAGGTAGGGGTTGGCCTTGTTTTCGCCGGGACGCTTGATGCCGAGGATCGCCATCTGATTATTGTTGTAGCCGGCAGAAGAGCCTCCGATTCCCTGATTGTCAGGGTCGAGGGCGTTGAGCAGGAAGTAGCCGTTGCTTATACCGCTCCAGCCCCAGTTGATGTGGAAGTAGCCGTCTGACCGATAGCCGTCGCACACGAAAGCGTGGCCGCCCGATGGGTTGCTTCCGGAGAAGAGCACGGGGCCGCAGTCGCGCAGATTATTGTAGATCATCTCCTCCCACTGTTGCTTGCCAAACCATGTGCGGAAGTAGGAGGTGACACCCTTATCATAATTGAAATATTTGATGAGGGCATCGCCCACATCGATTGTTGCGGCGCCCGAGCCACCCTTAGAGGCGACATCATATTCCATCGATACCGAATAACCGCAGGCCTTCATGAGAGTAGCCACGGCGTTGGCTTGCGCGGTGGTGTAGTTGCCGGCGTTGTAGGTGTCGAGCATATTGGCCCAGTCGAGGGTTACGCCTCCGGCATTCCAGCTCAGGAGCTTGTTGCCGCTTTCCCAATTGTAGCTGAAGACGGCGTCAGAGGAGATTTGTTCGGGCCAGTTGTGGTATTTCATCACCTGGGCCATGGCCGTAGCGACACAGCCGGTCACGGTGGTCTCTGTGCCTATCTGGGGGCAGAGGAGGTTGTAGGGTGATCCCTGGTCCCAGAGGGTTGTCATGAGGGGCTGGATAGGGGTGAAATCGGCGCGGCTGAGGCTCAGATAGGGGGAGGCGCCGGCCTCCACAGCCGAAGTGATGGCCTGCTCATATTCGCCGAGCCACCAGGCAAAGTTCTCGGGGAGGTTCTGCGGGTCAATGGCTCCGGAGTCGCTGTAGCCGAGCACCGGGGCTGCGACATCGTCAGCGCTGACCACGACATATCCCCCCTCAGCCTTATTGAACAGGTAGATGGCGGGTGATTCCTTTTGCCCTATCGTCATGATGGGCATGGGGGCCTGCGAGGTGCGGCTCAGACTGACGCCGCGACCCATGTCGCCGGCACGGTTGAGGGCCTCTGCAGGGGTGAGCGTGCGAGCCGATGCGCCTGAGGCGAGCAGGCTGGCTGCCATAAGGAGTAGTGATTTTCTCATAGACAAAAGTTACTTGTATTATTTTTGATTAGTTTATTGCAACTTAGATCCCGGACGAATCTGTGGCGGGATGTGGTGTGGTATTTGGTAATTTCTTATCCAAACGTGCTTGAAAATCGCAAATTTACACTTTTACACCCTAAATACCAACAAAATCTTTGTAAAGTTGCGGGGCGAACTGCGTATTCCTCATAGTTTTCACATGTGGAGAGCTACAAGCGATGTTTTGAGGGGTACGTAGGTGATGATTCGAGCGATGAAATATGTCGGCATGTTGGTTTTTGGATTCGGGATTTTCTCTCCTTGAGGTGCGTTGAGCCCCACGCCCAACAATGTGATGGTAAATAGGTAAAAAATTCGTAACTTTGTCGATTGAAAAATCAAATGGGACGTTTACTCGCAATAGACTACGGACGGAAGCGCTGCGGCCTCGCGGTGACCGACACTCTGCGCATCGTCGCCACGGCCCTTGCCACGGTGGCTTCCGCCAACCTTGTGGCCTATGTAAAAGAGTATATGACCCGCGAACAGGTCGATGAGATCATCGTGGGGCTTCCCCGCACCCTCTCTGGCACCCCTTCGGAGTCAATGCGCTATATCACTCCGGCTATCAACCGTTTGCGCAAAGAGATTCCCGGGGTGGCGGTGAAGTTTTTCGATGAAAGATTCACCTCCACTCTTGCCCACAAGGCGATGCTTGAGTCGGGCACCAAAAAGAGCGACCGTCGCGACAAGGGGGCTATCGACCGCATGGCGGCTGTGATAATCCTCAACGACTATCTTGAGAGCCGCTCCTATCTCGCCGGTCAACAGCCTATGTAATGATCCGAAAAATAGAAAAGTAACACACATATATATCACCATCATTGAATCATGCGCTTACCTGTATATCTCTACGGACATCCCGTGCTCCGCAAGACCGCTTCGGAGGTCACTCCTGACTATCCCGAGCTTAAGGAGCTGATACAAAATATGTTTGAAACCATGTATGCCAGCGATGGGGTGGGGCTTGCCGCTCCTCAGATAGGGCGTGCCGACAGGATTGTGGTCATCGATGCTGATCCGGTGAAGGACAGCTTCCCTGAGTGCGCCGGTCGCAAACTGGTGCTCATCAACCCTGAGATCGAGATTCTCGGCGACGAGACCGAGAGTCGCGAGGAGGGCTGCCTGAGCCTGCCTGGTCTCTCAGAAAAGGTGAGCCGAGTGGAGAAGATTCGCCTCACATGGGTTGATGAGAATTTCGAGAAACACTCCGAGGAGATCAGCGGTTTCCTTGCACGCATTGTGCAGCATGAGTGCGACCACCTCGAAGGGAAGCTCTATATCGATCATATCTCCATGATACGCAAGCAGCTGATCAAGAGTAAACTCAACAATATCATTGCCGGGAAGGTGCGCTGCGATTATCCGGTGCGCACTGCCCCGAAAAAATAACACAAAAAAATTCATTATCATTTCAAAATCTGACACAGACCTATAGCTATGGCCGACGACAAGAAAGTGATTTTTTCGATGGTAGGGGTTTCAAAGACATACCCTCCTCAGAAACAAGTGCTTAAAAATATATACCTCTCCTTTTTCTATGGCGCGAAGATAGGCATCATAGGCCTTAACGGTTCGGGAAAGTCTTCGCTGCTGAAGATCATTGCCGGCATCGACAAGAATTACCAAGGCGAGGTGGTGTTCTCCCCGGGCTACTCTGTGGGCTATCTTGAGCAGGAGCCGCAGCTCGATCCTCAGAAGACCGTAATAGAGGTGGTGCGCGAGGGTGTGCAGCCCATCATGGATCTTCTGGCGGAGTTCGATAAGGTCAACGAGAGTTTCGCCGACCCTGAAGTGCTCGAGGATCCTGACAAGATGGACGCTCTGATAGCACGCCAGACCGACCTCCAGGAGAAGCTCGATGCTGCCGACGCCTGGAATATCGACTCCAAACTCGAGCGTGCCATGGATGCTCTCCAGTGTCCACCTGACGACCAGTTGGTCTCCACCCTCTCCGGCGGCGAGAGACGCCGTGTGGCGCTCTGCCGCCTGCTGCTTCAGCAGCCTGACATACTCCTGCTCGACGAGCCTACCAACCACCTCGATGCCGAATCGATCGACTGGCTCGAGCAGCACCTCCAGCAATACCCCGGCACCGTCATTGCAATAACCCACGACCGCTACTTCCTCGACCATGTGGCCGGTTGGATTCTCGAACTCGACCGTGGCGAAGGAATACCCTGGAAGGGTAACTACTCCTCATGGCTCGACCAGAAGACCAAGCGCATGGCCCAGGAGGAGAAGCAGGCCTCTAAGCGCCGCAAGACTCTCGAACGCGAGCTCGAGTGGGTGCGCATGGCTCCCAAGGCCCGTCAGGCAAAGGGTAAGGCCCGTCTCTCGAGCTACGACCGCCTCCTCAACGAGGATCAGAAGGAGAAGGAGGAACGACTCGAAATCTTTATCCCCAACGGCCCCCGCTTAGGAAGCAAGGTAATAGATGTCAATGGCTTCTCAAAGGCCTTTGGCAAGAAGCAGCTCTTCAAGGATCTCAGTTTCTCACTCCCTCAGGGCGGCATTGTTGGTGTAATCGGCCCAAATGGTGCAGGGAAGACCACTCTCTTCCGCCTCATTATGGGTCAGGAGGCTCCTGATGCAGGTTCGTTTGAGGTGGGCGAGACTGTCAAAGTGGCCTATGTCGACCAGACACACCACGATCTGCTCCCGGAGAAGAGTGTCTATGAAGTGATCTCGCAAGGGGTTGAGAGTTTCCGCATGGGAGGCCGCGATGTCAATGCCCGCGCTTATCTCTCGCGCTTCAACTTCACCGGCGCTGACCAGGAGAAGAAGATTGCAGTGCTTTCAGGCGGCGAACGCAATCGACTTCACCTCGCGATGGCTCTGAAGGAGGAGGGAAATGTGATACTCCTCGACGAGCCGACCAACGATATCGATGTCAACACTCTCCGCGCCCTTGAGGAGGGTCTGGAGGATTTCGCCGGCTGTGCGGTGGTGGTGAGCCACGACCGCTGGTTCCTCGACCGTATCTGCACTCATATCCTCTCCTTTGAGGGTGATGGAAATGTAGTATTCTTCGAGGGCTCCTACTCTGACTATGAGGAGTATAAACGCGCCCATAATGGTGGCAAGGAGCCTACCCGTCGCCGCTACCGCAAACTGATGGAGTGACACTCTTAATCTCATACATCTACGGCATCCTCCCTACAGATATGACATCTGCGATCATTCCCTTGTTTTCACCACGTGTCTGCCTCCGCCCTCTGGTCCTGATGGCAGCGGTTCTGACTGCGCTCTTTCCCGCTTTTGCGGGCGAGGGCTCCGATGAGCCGCTCGACTCTATCGGAGGCGATGAGCTTCAGGAGGTGGTGGTTAGTGCCCGCAGGCTCTACGGGAAGTCGAAAGTGAGTGTGATCAACAGCGATGTGATATCAGGTGCCGAACTGGCGCGCGCTGCTTGCTGCAACCTCGGAGAGAGCTTTACCACCAATCCTTCGGTGGATGTAGGGTATAGCGACGCTGCCACAGGGGCGAAACAGATACGCCTCCTGGGGCTCTCGGGCACCTATGTCCAGATGCTTACCGAAAATGTCCCGGCCTTTCGCGGACCCGCCATACCTTTTGCCCTGGGCTATGTGGCGGGCCCATGGATGCAGTCGATACAAGTGTCGAAGGGTGCCAGCTCGGTGAAAAATGGCTATGAGTCAGTCACCGGCCAGATCAATATTGAGCTTAAGAAGCCTCAGGCAGATGAAGGGGTGGAGCTTAACCTCTACGGCAACAGTTCTTACAAGGCTGAGGCCAATTTTAATGCCGCTCTCCACCTCACCGATAAATGGAGCGGTTCGCTGCTCGGCCACTATGAAAACTATCTGAAGACACCCCACGATAAAAACCACGACGGCTTTGCCGACATGCCCCGCGTGGAGCAGTACAATCTGCGCAACCGCTGGGCCTATATGGGAGACCGGTATATATTCCAGACCTCTGTAGGGGCTATTAAGGAGATACGCACCGGCGGACAGACCTCCCATAGTGCCAAGACCGGCGATGGCCTCGGGGTGGCCGACCTCTACCGAATCGGGGTGCATACCGATCGCTATGATGCCTTCCTGAAAAATGCCTATATCATTGATAAGGAACATGGCACTAATATTGCCTTGATACTCTCAGGCACCCTCCACGATGAGGATGCCGCCTACGGCCACAAGCTCTATCGTGTGCTCAATCGCACCGGTTATGCCTCGCTGATGTTTGAATCGGATTTTGCTACACACAATTCGATTTCGGCCGGCTTGAGTTTCAACCACGATGGCTACCATGAGCGCTATCGCCTCGCCCCTCAGGTCGGTATGGAGCTTACGCGATCTACTGAGATAGAGAATGTGGGCGGCGCCTACCTCCAATACACCTACAATCTTCATGACCGCTTCATAGCCATGGCCGGGATTCGTGCCGACCACAGCAATCTCTATGGCTCGTTTGTCACTCCTCGCGCCCACCTGAAATACTCCCCTGTGGATGACCTCTGGATCCGTGCTTCAGTGGGTAAGGGATACCGTGCACCACACATCCTCGCCGAGAACAACTATCTTCTGGCCAGTGGCCGCAGGATTATCGTTGAACTCCCTATCAAACAGGAGGAAGCATGGAATACCGGCATCAGCGCCACCTACGATCTACACCTCTTTGGCCGCAAACTCTCCCTCAGTGCCGAGTATTATTATACACGCTTCCTTAAACAGGTGGTCACCGATTTTGATACCGACCCTCACGCAGTGCTCTTCTATAATCTACACGGACGTTCCTACTCCCACACCTGGCAGGTGGAGGCCACGTGCGAACTCTTTCGCGGTTTTTCGGCCACCGGAGCCTACCGTCGCTTGGTGTCGAAATGCACCTTCGGCGATGTCACCCTGTCGCGCCCCCTCGTAGGCGACTATAAAGGACTGCTTACACTCTCTTATCAGACTCCTCTGGGCTTATGGCAGTTTGACCTCACATCGCAATTCAATGGCGGAGGCCGTATGCCCTCGCCATATAAGCTCGCCGATGGATCCCCCTCGTGGGCCTCGCGATTCAAGCCCTACACGCTGGTCAACTTTCAGGTCACTCGCCTCTTCCGCCACTGGTCAGTCTATGCCGGCGCGGAAAATCTCACCAATTTTAAGCAGAAAAACCCCATTATCGGTGCCTCGGACCCCTGGGATGACAATTTCGACTCCACAATGATATGGGGGCCCGTGGAGGGTATCATGTTCTATGCCGGTCTGAGGTTTAGTTGGCATCCCTGACGTTGTCGCTCTCACCGCCTACGCTATAGCTTGCCACCTTAATATAATATAAAGGCTATCTCCCTCCTCTGCAGTCAAGTGAATATAATATTGTCAAATTTTAATAACTTTTTATTACAATGAGAATCAAATCTTTAATCTTTGCTCTCTTCTGCTTTGTAGCTATCGCTGCAGGAGCTAAAGACCTGAAAACAGTAGTCTTTACCACCGAGCCCCCTATGCACTGCGCCAACTGCGAAAACCGTATAAAGGATGGCTTGAAATTCGAGAAAGGTGTAAAGGATATCATCACGAATCTTGATGATAAGACAGTGACAGTCAAGTATGACGCCGAAAAGACCTCCTCCGAGGCTATCGCCAAGGCACTTGCCAAAGTCGATTACAAAGCTAAGGAAGTTGGAGCTTCCTGCAAGGACGCCGCTGCATGCAAAGGCGAAAAGAAAGATTGCTGCAAGAAGGCCGAAGGTGCTTGCAAGGATGCCGCCGCATGCAAAGG
>CAZUEY010000076.1:0-10255 GCA_964619395.1 uncultured Staphylococcus sp.
GAAATTCTTGAGGCGGGGCGGAATCTGCCCTTCGCAAAACCGCCCCGTCAGGATTCAGGCAAGGAATTTGTCGACGAGACCTTTGACATGGGAAGCGGTAAAGCCAAACTTCTCATCCAGCACCTTATAGGGGGCTGAAGCGCCAAAATGGTCAAGACCGAAAATCATACCGTCGGCACCGACAACTCCGCGAAGAGTAGAGGGGAGGCCGGCTGTAAGTCCAAAGACTTTGACACCGGGTGTGATCACCTGACGACGATAGTCGGCATCCTGGTCGAGGAATAGGCCGATAGAGGGAACGGAAACCACTCTCACCTTCTTGCCTTCAGCCTTGAGAGCCTCTGCCACTTCGCAGAGAAGAGAGACTTCTGAGCCGTTGGCCACGAGGATCAGGTTAGGATCAGCATCGTCAACCACTACGTAGCCACCGCGGCGGCAACCTTTAAGAGCCTCATCGAAGCGATCGCCGGAGGCTGCGGGGAGGTCGGGGAGGTTCTGGCGGGAGAGGACGAGAGCCGTGGGGGTATCGAAATTTTCCATAGCCATAGCCCAGGCTGCTGAGGTTTCAGTAGCGTCGGCCGGACGGAGTACGAGCATCGAGGGACGACCGCTGAAGTTGCGGAGCTCTTCCATAAGACGGAGCTGGGCTTCCTGCTCAACAGGCTCGTGGGTGGGGCCATCTTCACCTACACGGAAGGCATCGTGGGTCCAGATATATTTCACGGGGAGCTCCATAAGAGCGGCCATGCGGGCTGCGGGTTTCATATAGTCGGAGAACACGAAGAAAGTGCCGCATGCACCGATGACACCACCATGGAGGACAATACCGTTCATGACGGCAGCCATAGTAAGCTCAGAAACACCCGCATGGAGGAAAGCGCCTGAGAAGTCGCCGTTGGTAAAGGGGTGGGTCTTCTTGAGGAAGGCGTCGGTTTTGTCGGAGTTGGCGAGGTCGGCCGAGGAGACGATCATATTGTTGACCTTTTCAGCGAGGACAGCCAGGACATCAGCCGAGGCCTGACGGGAGGCGATGTTGGGTTTGTGGGGGATTGCTTTCCAGTCGATTTCGGGGAGACGATTTTCAAGGAATGTGTGGAGTTCCTTGGCGAGCTCGGGGTTGGCGGCTTCCCAAGCGGCCTGCTCGGCGCGTTTTTTCTTCACGATTTCGCGGAGTTCTTCGCGGCGACGGTCGTAGAGCGCTTTGGCCTCTTCGAAGATTACGAAAGGATTCTCGGGGTCGCCCCCAAGGTTACGGATAGTCTCCTCAAATGATGCACCGGAAGCGCTGAGGGGCTGACCGTGGGTAGAGCACTGACCCTCGAAGTTAGAGCCGTCGGCCTTGACAACGCCCTTACCCATGACGGTGTGACCGATGATGATGGTGGGACGCTTGGTTTCGGTTTGAGCTGAAGCAATGGCACCGGCGATTTCCATGGGGTCGTTACCATTTATTTCGATGACATTCCAATTCCATGCGCGGTATTTAGCGGCAACATCCTCATTGTCGACAGCATCGACAGTGGTGGAAAGCTGCACACGGTTGCTATCATAGAACATGATAAGGTTGTGGAGGCCGAGGTAGCCTGCAAGGCGTCCGGCACCCTGGGAAATCTCCTCCTGAATACCACCATCGGAGATGAAGGCATAGGTCTTGTGGGAGAGCCACTCGCCGAATCGGGCAGCTAAGAAACGCTCAGCTATGGCACACCCTACTGCCATGGTGTGTCCCTGACCCAGTGGACCGGAAGTGTTCTCGACGCCGCGCTCGGGATGAAGCTCGGGGTGACCGGGGGTCGGGGAGCCCCACTGGCGGAACTGAGCGAGTTCGTCGGGGGTATAGTGTCCGAAGAGGGCCAGGACGCTGTAGAGCATAGGCGACATATGGCCCGGATCAAGGAAGAAGCGATCTCTTGCGAGCCACTTACCGTCGTCAGGGTCGGTGACAAGGAATTGCGAGTAGAGGACATTGACGAAGTCGGCACCACCCATAGCGCCGCCCGGGTGGCCTGATTTTGCTTTTTCAACCATCGATGCTGCAAGGACACGGATATTGTCTGCTGCACGGTTAATTGCTGTCAGATTCATGATAGGATATTGAGATGTGTTATATAAAGTTGAAGCGGTGAGAAATGAGAGAGATAGGCCCTTGAATCCCTCCTAAGATTATTGCAGGGAGAGGCGCCGGGTTATTGTATCCCGGAGGGGTTATGACAGGGAATTGGGTAGTATTCTTTGGCAAATATATAAAAAAATTATGAGAGTCTCACGCTGAAATTCCATGTTTTATGGCATAACAGCTGCAGAGGATAGAAAAGATTGCAAGAATTTTTTTTGTAAATTTGCAGAGAAATGTCGCAACCTTGAAACGACATTTCGGGTTATAAATTCATATAGACTTCATATCCTTACCTAAACAACATGGAAAATCAGAAAAACAGGACTCAGGTCGTGGCAATCATAACGATGTTTTTCATCTTTGCGATGATCTCGTTTGTGACCAATTTAGCGGCGCCTATCGGCACGATCTGGGGCTATCAGTTTGAGGGAAATTCAGTGCTCGGCATGATGGGCAACATGATGAACTTCCTGGCGTATCTCTTCATGGGTATCCCTGCGGGAAATCTGCTTGTGAAGATTGGTTATAAGAAGACGGCACTTTTTGCTCTTGCCATCGGCGTAGCCGGTCTTCTGGTGCAGTATCTCTCGAGCGTCGTCGGGACAGAGACTATCGTCACCCGGATAAGCTCTACTGCCGACGACGGCAGCCTGCTCACCTACCCTATCACCCTTAACTACTTCATCTACCTTGCGGGCGCATTCATCTGCGGCTTCTGTGTATGTATGCTCAACACGGTAGTCAATCCTATGCTCAACTTACTCGGAGGGGGTGGCAACCGAGGAAACCAGCTTCTGCAATTTGGCGGTGCGCTCAATTCCCTCTCAGGCACTCTCACACCGTTGTTTGTGGGTATGCTGATAGGGACACTGACAGCGCAGACCCGTATCTCGGCCGTGACACCACTTCTATTTATAGGTATGGGGATTTTTGCAGTGGCCTTCGTGGTGCTGAGCCTCGTTAACTTCCCGGAGCAGAATCATAAAGCCGGGACAGTGAAGAAAAAATACAGCCACTCACCCTGGAATTTCCGCCACACGGTGCTTGGAGTGGTAGGTATCTTTTTCTATGTGGGTATAGAGATCGGCATCCCCGGCACGCTCAACTTCTACCTCGCTGACCAGAAAGCAGCGGGTGCCGGAGTGGTAGGTGATGCATCGGCGATAGCCGGCGCTATCGTGGCGATCTACTGGCTCTTTATGCTTATCGGTCGAACACTCTCGGGCTTCATCAGTGGCAGTGTTTCGTCGAGGATGCAATTGATATCAGTTTCGGCTGTAGCTATAATACTTGTGGTGCTCGCCATTTTAATCCCGAAGAGTGTGACTGTGGGAGTACCTGAATTTCTCTACTCAGGCGGTGCCACAGTGCCTGCAAGTGCTTTATTGCTGATATGCTGTGGATTGTGCACCTCAATTATGTGGGGAGGCATCTTTAATCTTGCAGTTGAAGGTCTCGGGAAATACACGGCCCAGGCATCAGGTATCTTCATGATGATGGTTGTAGGCGGTGGCGTAATGCCACTGATCCAGAGCGCAATATCAAAATCGGCCGGATATATGAACTCCTACTGGCTCATAGTTGCAATGCTGGCCTATCTGCTCTTCTACGGTATAGCAGGAAGCAAGAACGTGAATCGCAACATCCCGGTTGATGAGGAGGAGCTTAACGCCCTGAATCTCTGATCGATTCGAAGAGTAAAAGAGCCAAAGAGGCTCTTTCAGGGATATAAGCCGACCTTGGAAGCATCAACGGCTTCCGATCGGTTCGCTAAGGGGATCTCGTTGAGGAAAAGATTTTTGCTCGCGAGGTCCCTTTATCTTTTTTGACTTGGTGGAGACGCCCTTGTCTCCTCGAGGAGCTCCCTTTGTACTGTTGGCGGAGGGGTCTATTGTAATATCCCCACTATGGAGAAAGCCGGCGGTATCAGCAGCGATAGTATCTGCTGCCGCGGTGTTCCCGGATAGGGAGGCTATGGTGTCGGCAGGATTGGCAATGAGAGCCGATGAGGGTGGAATAGTATCTATCGACGATTCGCCGGCGGTGGATTCGGACTCACCCCTCGCCAAAAATCTGATGATAACGGGAACAATGATCAGAAGCATCATAAATATGAGGCCTCGCCGTTCAGAGGAGTTCATGATGGGGGATTTAGGCTGGTGGAGATATCAAGCGGGTGAAGAATAGAGGCAGAGCAGAATCAATGGAAAAAGAAATCTCCACTCCATTCACACAGGTGTGACAGGAGTGGAGATTTCGTATAATATTCACAGATCGTGATAGTCCGGAGATATTATTCAGCTGACTTTTCGTCGGCTGCGGGGAGCTCAAGCTCTTCCTTTGGAGCCTCTGCAGCGGGAGCGGCAGCAGGCTTAGCGCTACGGCGCGAACGGCGGGTAGCCTTCGCTTTCTTGGGAGCGTTCTCCTTGAGCATGTTTTCATTGTAGTCAACGAGCTCGATGAAGCAAGTCTTTGCGTTGTCACCGAGACGGTTGCCTGTCTTGAGGATACGGGTGTAGCCACCGGGACGGTTAGCGATCTTCTGGGCGATTTCGCGGAAGAGTTCGGTCACGGCCTCCTTGTTCTGAAGGTAAGAGAATACAAGGCGACGATTGGGAGTGCTGTCCTCCTTAGCTCGGTTGATAAGGGGCTCAGCATACATGCGGAGTGCTTTGGCCTTGGCGAGAGTAGTGAAGATGCGTTTGTGCATGATCAGCGAAATCGTCATGTTGGCAAGCAGAGCATCGCGATGAGCCTTCTTGCGGCTGAGGTGGTTGAATTTTTTATTGTGTCTCATCGTAATAATTACTCTTTATCAAGTTTATATTTTGAAATGTCCATTCCGAACGAGAGGTTGAGGTTAGCCAGGAGCTCATCGAGTTCGGTGAGCGACTTCTTACCAAAGTTACGGAATTTCAGGAGGTCGGTCTTATTGAAGACCACGAGCTCACCGAGGGTCTCTACTTCGGCGCTCTTGAGGCAGTTGAGAGCGCGGACAGAGAGGTCCATATCCACAAGCTTGCTCTTGAGGAGCTGGCGCATGTGGAGCACTTCTTCATCGAATTCCTCTTCGCCATCAGCCTCGTCGGCTTCAAGGGTGATCTTCTCGTCGGAGAAGAGCATGAAGTGGTAGATGAGGATCTTAGCTGCTTCTTTGAGGGCATCCTTGGGAAGGATTGAACCATCGGTAGTGATTTCGAGAGTGAGCTTGTCGTAGTCAGTCTTCTGATCGACGCGGAAGTTCTCCACTGTATACTTCACATTTTGGATGGGAGTGTAGATAGAGTCGATGGCGAGGACATCAATCGCATCGTTGGGGTTGCGATTTTCCTCGGCGGGAACCCAACCACGCCCCTTGTTGATAGTGAGGTCGATAGTGAAGGCTGCGCTCGGATCCAAATGACAGATAACAAGGTCGGGATTGAGGACTTCAAATCCGGACAGCGCCTTGCCAATGTCACCGGCTGTGAACTCTTCCTGACCTGACACAGTGATGGTGGCCTTTTCGAAATCGGTATCATCAACCGTCTGCTTGAGGTTGACTTTTTTGAGGTTAAGAATGATGTTGGTGACATCTTCCTTGACACCGGGGATAGTATCGAACTCGTGCTTTATACCGTCGATACGGATCGAAGAAATGGCAAACCCTTCGAGCGAGGAGAGGAGAATGCGACGCAGGGCGTTGCCAATGGTTATACCATAACCCGGTTCCAATGGCTTAAACTCAAATTTACCGAAATGATTATCGGCCTCCAACATGAGGACTTTGTCGGGTTTTTGGAATGCTAAAATAGCCATGGATCTTAATTTAATTATTATTTAGAATACAACTCGACGATAAGCTGCTCTTTGATGTTCTCGGGGATATCCTCGCGTGCGGGGACATGGAGGAACTTGCCGGCCTTTACAGTTTCATCCCATTCGAGCCAGGGATATTTGCTGTGGTTAAATCCGGCGAGAGCGTCGGCAATAACTTCGAGAGACTTAGACTTTTCGCGGACGCCGATAACGTCGCCGGGCTTCACGGCATAGGATGCGATGTTGACTACCTTTCCGTTGACCACGATGTGGCGATGGAGCACGAGCTGACGAGCGGCTGCACGAGTGGGAGCAATACCGAGACGATAAACGACGTTGTCGAGGCGACCTTCGAGAAGCTGGAGAAGGATTTCACCGGTAATACCTTTAGAGCGGGAAGCCTTGTCGAAGAGGTTGTGGAACTGCTTTTCGAGGACACCGTAGGTGTATTTAGCTTTCTGCTTTTCGCGGAGCTGGACGCCATACTCAGAGGTTTTTCTTCTCTTATTGAGTCCATGCTGGCCCGGGGGATAGTTTTTCTTGGCGAGGACTTTATCTTCGCCGAAGATAGGCTCGCCGAATTTACGGGCGATTTTGGTACGAGGACCTGTGTATCTTGCCATTGTAGTGTTAGAATTTTTTGGTTTCGAGGTGGTGGAAAGACCCGGAGGCCTGAGATGCCACCACTGTGAAGTGTGGAAATTGAAGTGTTGAAAAGATTGACTCCGAATGATCTCTGAGAGCATCCCATCCATTAGCCGTCGGTAAGGGGTATATAGATGAAAGTAGAGCGGCGAGGCATGGAGTATTTTACGGGGGGCTCTAAGAGGGGAAGTCCCGATTGCCGGGGGAGGTCAGCGGGTGACGGGCGATTGAAGCACGCCAAATATTTGCCCGTAGTGACCGGCCCAAAGCCTGAGCGAATTATACGCGGCGGCGCTTGGGGGGACGGCAACCATTGTGGGGAAGCGGAGTCACGTCGATAATTTCAGTGACTTCGATACCGGCGCCATGGATGGTACGGATAGCTGATTCACGGCCGTTGCCGGGACCTTTGACATAGGCCTTAACTTTACGGAGGCCGAGGTCATAGGCAACTTTTGCACAATCCTGAGCTGCCATCTGAGCGGCGTAGGGGGTGTTTTTCTTAGATCCGCGGAAGCCCATCTTGCCTGCTGAAGACCAAGAGATAACCTGACCCTCAGAGTTGGCTAAGCACACAATGATATTGTTGAAAGATGAGTGAACGTGGAGCTGACCGGCAGCGTCGACCTTAACGTTTCTTTTCTTTGCTGCGACTGCTTTTTTTGCCATTTCTTAATGTTATTTAGTAGCTTTTTTCTTGTTAGCAACAGTTTTCTTGCGGCCCTTACGAGTGCGGGCATTGTTTTTAGTGCTCTGACCACGGACGGGCAGACCGTTACGGTGACGGATGCCACGGTAGCAACCGATGTCCATGAGACGCTTGATGTTGAGCTGAATTTCGCTGCGGAGATCGCCTTCAACCTTGTAGTCGCTGCCAATTACTTCACGCACTTTGGCTGCCTGGTCGTCGGTCCAATCCTTAACCTTGATGTTGAGATCCACGCCAGCTTTCTCGAGAATAGATTTAGAAGCGCTGCGTCCGATACCAAATATATAGGTCAGGGCGATTTCACCTCTTTTGTTCTGGGGGAGGTCCACTCCCACGATTCTAACTGCCATATAATTTAAATGATTACTTGACTTAAAAATTTTTGCAAAGGTAATATTTTTTGTTGACCGAAATTACTGAGCAGGGCTCAATTAAACACAAATTAGAAATCATTGAGGATTATTAACTATTTAGTGCCTATAATTGAGCTGACCCTAAGCGGCCAACTCAACTATTAGCCCTGGCGCTGCTTATATTTGGGATTTTTCTTGTTGATGACGTAAAGACGTCCTTTGCGACGCACGATTTTGCTATCGGGAGTGCGTTTCTTGACAGAAGCTCTAACTTTCATTTTATTTTAGATTTGAGTAGTTAAAAATCAGAATTGAAGTTTGAGGCTGATACCTCGGGAGATGCCTTTAAGGCTGTAGTTGATGAGGCGGTGCCTCTGGATGCCATTGAAGGCGTATGGTCTCAGGAGACTATCATCACCATGGATGGATTTACTCTTGAGGGAAGAATTGAGGTTGCTTATTTGTAGCGGAATGCGATGCGGCCTTTCGAGAGATCGTAGGGCGACATCTCGACCTTTACCCTATCGCCGGGGAGAATCTTGATGTAGTGCATTCGCATCTTGCCCGAGATGTGGGCAGTGATTTCATGACCGTTCTGGAGTTCTACGCGAAACATAGCATTGGAGAGTGCTTCGACGATTGTGCCATCCAGTTCGATTGCAGCTTGTTTTGCCATATATCAGAGTTTTCGATAATTTATTTACTAAATGAATCTGTCACCGAGCACCTCTTCGATAAAGTCGAAGGTGGTGAGAATCTCGGGGCCCTCAGGTGTGATAGCAATGGTGTGCTCGTAGTGGGCTGAGGGTTTACGATCTTTTGTGCGGCACTGCCAGCCATCGCGCTCGATGACTATATTGCGGCTTCCGAGGTTGATCATAGGCTCGATGCAGATGACCATACCCTTTTTGAGTATGGGGCCGATACCTCGACGTCCATAGTTAGGGACTTCGGGATCTTCATGCATCTTACGGCCTATGCCATGACCACACATCTCGCGGACCACGGTGTAGCCTCGCTTCTCGCAGTAGGTCTGGACGGCGTTGGCGATGTCGCCGATACGTTTTCCTTCCTGGGCTGCTTCGATCCCCTTGTAGAGAGACTCCTTTGTGGTGCGGAGCAGATTGATGACCGGCTCTGCGACTTCGCCAACTGCGAAAGTATAACAAGTGTCGCCATTGTAGCCATCAAGTTCTACCACGGTGTCGATGCCGATGATGTCGCCATCGCGGAGCTCGTAGGAGGAGGGGAAGCCGTGGACCACGGTCTCGTTGACCTCAATGCAGAGAGTGCCGGGAAATCCGCCGTAGCCGAGGCAAGCGGGTTTACCACCATTATCACGCATAAACTCACGTGCGATATTGTCAAGATGACGGGTAGTCACGCCGGGAGCCACCCACTTGGCGACTTCGCCAAGTGTGCGGCTCACAAGCGTGCATGCCTGTCTGATCTTTTCAATTTCTTCAGGAGTCTTGAGGTAGATCATTTAGTAATAGAATATTCTGCGATGATCATGAACATCAGTCTATCAATAAGCTGATCCGGTGGTACGGCCTTTGATCTTACCATCCTTCATGAGACCGTCGTAATGGTGCATCATGAGGTGGCTTTCTATCTGCTGGAGTGTATCGAGCACCACACCTACAAGGATGAGGAGTGAAGTGCCACCGAAGAACTGAGCAAAGTTCTGGCTGATGCCGAAGAAGCGGGCAAAAGCGGGAAGGATGGCAACGATACCAAGGAAGATAGAGCCGGGGAGTGTGATACGCGACATGATGGAGTCAAGATACTCGGCGGTCTTCTTACCGGGCTTCACACCAGGGATAAAGCCATTGTTGCGTTTCATTTCTTCAGCCATCTGAGTGGGGCGCACTGTGACGGCGGTATAGAAGTAGGTGAAGGCAACGATGAGGATGAAATAGATAAAGTTGTACCAGAAACCGTTGATGTCAGAGAGTGCAGCATAGATGCCGCTGGAGCTCTCGCGACCAAATCCTGCGAGGGTGATAGGGATAAACATGATCGCCTGGGCGAAGATGATAGGCATCACACCTGCTGCGTTGACCTTGAGGGGGATATACTGGCGGGCACCACCATACTGACGATTGCCGACGATGCGCTTGGCATACTGCACGGGGACTTTACGGGTTCCCTGCACGAGGAGCACAGCGCCTACGGTTACAGCGAAAAGGAGGATGATCTCAACGATAAACATCACGAGACCGCCCTGGCTACCGGTAGCACCCGGGAGACGGCTTGTGAACTCATAGAAGAGGGCACCCGGGAGACGGGCGATGATACCCACGAGGATGATAAACGAGATACCGTTGCCGATACCACGGTCAGTGATACGCTCGCCTAACCACATGATGAACATGGAGCCTGCAGCGAGAATCACGGTGAGGTATGCGAGTGTCCAGAAACCCATGTGGGCACCGCCGGTAGCGGCGCTCACCTGATACTGGAGGTTTGCAAGGTAGGCCGGACCCTGAAGCAGCAGGATAACTACTGTCAGATAACGGGTGTATTGGCTGAGCTTCTGCCTTCCGCTCTCACCTTCGCTCTGCATCTTCTGGAAAGAAGGGAGCACCATGCCGAGGAGCTGAATCACGATGGATGCAGTAATGTAGGGCA
>CAZUEY010000077.1:0-9574 GCA_964619395.1 uncultured Staphylococcus sp.
TTCAAATATAAGGTCAATCCATTCTGATGATGAAAGATCTACATCTTTTGCCATAATTTCGATAGGAATTTTTCAGAGGTTAATAAATCGTTCATCACGGATTATTTCTTCCCGTTCTTGCCAATGTAGTCAAGAATAAGCACTGAGTCGACCTTGTTGATGTTGTCAATCTGATAGCGGGATATCTGATTGATCTGCATTTCATCGAGGGCGCTGATCAGGCTTTCCCAGGAAGCTTCGGGAGCGGCCTTGATAATAACTACAGGGCGAGTGAGAGTAGAGTCATTTCTGATCTCACGTGCGCGAGCCTGATAGATGGAGTCGTTGATGGCAGTCGAGGGGTGGAACTCCTTGTTGCGCCATTTTTCTTTCTCCTTCTCGATTTTGGCAAGCACCTGTTTGTTACGATCATGGAGGATCTTGCGAATGCCTTGCTGCACACGGCCATCGTTGCCCACGAAGTGTTCAGCCTTCAGTTTATTGTTGTCGATGCGGCCATCGCCGTCGGCATCAGTGACTTCGGGCATACCTTCGTAGTAGTATACGGTTGTGAGGGGCTTTCCGGCTTCATCTTTTTTGATTTTGCCGTCGGCATTGCGTTCAGTAGTAAGAATGAGGGTGATAGCCTCTGATTCTTTAGCTTTGTTCATCTCATTTTGCTCTACCTTTTCGTTGGAGGGGAGCGAAATGGTAAGAGTCTGCGACTTGATCATTGTGGTACAAAGCATGAAGAATGTAATCAGAAGCATGTTCATGTCCACCATGGGAGTGAAGTCCACATGGATCGACATTTTCTTCTGGGCGCCTTTTTTCTTTTTGCCGCCGTCTGATTGTTCTATTTGTGCCATAATGAATTAGTCTTGCTCAGTTTTTAAAGCAGTCATGATGCTGAAGCGGTTCATCTTCAATGACTGGAGATTGTCGAGAACATCGTGGACTGTGGTGTAGGGGGTGTCTTTGTCAGCTTTGACAGCGATACCTTCGCCCTTCTTCATAGCTTTCTGGAGGTTCTCGTTTCCTGAATTGTAGATAGCTCGCATCCAGATCTGGAACTCGTTGAGGCGATCCATATCCTTATTGTCGTTGATAGGGATACCGGCAGCCTTGTTTGTCATATCAGAGACAAACTTGTCTTGCTCGGTTTGCGACATGCTCAGGAACTGCGGGAGCACCTGAAAAGGAACGCCGAACATATTGATTTTAGAGAACGTTTCTTCCTGTGCTGTAGTAAGATGCACCTGATTGGATGGGTGCTGCTTATTGTAAAGTCCTACTGCTTCTTTAAGGATTGTCTTGCGGAGTGCTTCCGAACCAAACTCGTCTTTGGTAGCGGCGTCGGCATCACCGGCAATCGAGATGAAAACTTTCCCTTCGGGGCTGACAAGTATCGATGCCAGATTGGCAGTAGGCACTTTCTGCTCCGAAACAGAAGAGGGGGTCAGGACGGTGACCGGCTCTTTCTGGAGGAAGGTCGATGTCAACATGAAGAAAGTAAGCAAGAGCACAGTCACGTCGCTCATCGCCGTCATGTCGATGAGGGTACTTTTTCTCTTAATTTTTACTTTTCCCATATTACTTGATATCTTGTTTTATTAGATGTTTAGGTGTTTGAAACCTTACTTAAATAGGATAATCGCGTAACGGGGGATTAGTGAGTAGCAGTGAATGTCTGCACGATAGAGAAACCGATCTCGTCGATAGCGTAGGTGAGATTGTCGATCTTGTTGGTGTAGAAGTTGTAGGAGATAACTGCGAATGCACCGGTTGCGATACCGAAGGCAGTGTTGATAAGTGCCTCAGAGATACCGGTAGAGAGCTCAGTTGAGTCAGGAGCACCTGAAGCGGCAAGTGCCTGGAATGATTTGATCATACCCATCACAGTACCGAGAAGACCAACGAGAGTACCGAGGGTGGTGAGGGTAGCGACGATGGGGAGGTTCTGCTGGAGAGCGGGCATCTCAAGAGCGGTAGCTTCTTCTACAGTCTTCTGGAGGTTAGCGATCTTCTGCTCCTTTGAGAGAGTAGTGTTTTTGTCCATTTCAGCGTAGCTTACGAGAGCGGCTGAAACCACAGCAGCTACAGAACCCTTCTGAGTCTTGCAGAGATCCATAGCGCCCTGGATATTGTTGGCAGAGAGGCATTTCTTCACGCCCTGAACGAACTTCTCGATAGAGCCTTTGCCCTTAGCGGAAGAGAGAGCGATCCAACGCTCAACAGAGAGAACGATCACAGTAAGGAAGAGAGTCTGGAGGATAGGCACGATGAAACCACCTTTGTAGATAGTACCCCAGAGGTCAACGGGATGACCTTCCTCAAAGTGAGATTCGTGGCCAAACCAGAAGATAAAGAGGATAATTGCCACTGCGAAGCAGGCAAGAATCACCAGGAAGGCATTCTTGATACCGGATACATTGCTGCCGGAATTTGTCTTGGCATTAGCCTTTGCGGGCTGAGCGGGATTGGGCTTTTGAGCTTCCATAATTTGTAATTACTAAAGTTTTTAAGTTGTTTTGGTTTATTGTAATTTGTATTTCACTTGCATTGTAAATCACCGGGGTGTCAGCGGGGCGAGTATGCCGAGAGGGCGTCGCCTGTGAGCCGATGCCGCCTGTGGGGGTTGATGATGGTTCAGATGGTTAACCTGTTTCTCATGGTATGATATGAGGGGCTGTTGGTGTCAGCTTCCTGCAATCGATATTGCAAAAGTATAAGGAAAAACTCGGTTATGCAAACCTTTTGCTTCTTTTTTTGATTTTTTTTAGAAAGTAATTTGGGAGGAAGCCATAAATTGGAGCACGCTCCTATTGCTATAAAGGAAGATTTTGTAATTTTGCACACGTTGATCCCCGCCCCCTTCCCTCCTGCTCTTCCGGGGGGTGAGAGTATTGTTGCATCAGGGCTCAGTCATTGCGCTTCATGAGGTTCGAGCAGGGGCGATAAATAGTGAATCGATTGGGCCGGTGCTCGATAATAAATGCAATTACATATATAAAAATGAATACAAAACTTCTAACCTTTGCTTGCACGGCGATGATCTCGCTCGGAGCTTGCACACTTAATGCCGAACCTAACTATAGTGTCACCATCCCCCTCGGTGCAGACAATGATAATATGATGGCCTATCTCATTGACTGGGATAGCAGCCGCAAGGTTGATTCAGTGCTGGTCAGCAACGGAGTAGCTGCCTTCAAAGGTCATGTGGATGCCCCGTTTATCGGCCGGCTCATTGTGGGAGGGGAGAGAGGCCCGATTTTCATGGTCGAGCAGGGCGACATTGTTCTCTCTGAGGATATGACCCCCTCGGGCACACCGCTCAACGAGAAAATGGAGTCCTACAATCGCCGTCGCGCTGAGATAAGTGCCGAATTCAGGACCCTCGACTGGAACGACTCTATCCAAGCCACGCGTGGACACGCTCTGGAGCAGGAATATATGCAGATTCCGGCTAAGGCCTACTCCGAAAATAAAGGAAATCTCGTGGGGCTCTACTGGCTCCTTCAGGATCTCTATGAGATGGATCTCGATGTGGCGAAGCTCGATGCTATGATTGCTGCGGATGCGAGCCTTAAAGAGTCAAAGCGCGTTGAGTCGTTCCGCAATAGCCTTATAGCTAAGGAAACCACCAACGTTGGCAAACATTATAAGGACTTCACTATCAGCTATAACGGTAAGGATGAGAAGCTCTCGGACTATGTGAAGCCCGGACAGTTTACCTTGGTGGATTTCTGGGCGAGCTGGTGCGGCCCCTGCATCCGGCAGACGAAGGTTATAAAGGAGTTATATAATAAATATAAGGATAAGGGGCTTGAAGTGGTTGGCGTTGCCGTGTGGGATGAGCCGGAGAATACCCTCCGGGCCATCAAGAGCCACTCTCTCCCCTGGCCTTGCATTATTGACGCTCAGACTGTCCCCACCGACCTCTATGGCATCTCCTCTATCCCCTGCATACTGCTGATCAATCCTGAGGGAGTGATTGTGTCGCGCGACAAGCAGGGTGATCAGCTCATTGAGGAAGTGAGCCGCGAGATGGACCGCTTCATCGAGGCTGAAGCCAAAAGAGCTGCGGGCTCTAATGATGCAGAAAGTGATACTGCTTTGATTTTCTGATAGATGTCTGTTTTGAAACCGGAAATCTCGAAGACCGACCTCAAGGAGCTGCTCGATAGCGAAGCCAAGCGCATCAACTCACCGGCGTTCATAGCCGATGACCCGGTGCAGTTTCCGCGCCGCTTCGACGACCTGCGCGATATAGAGATCAGCGCACTGCTGACCTCGGCCATCGCTTGGGGCAACCGCAAAATGATATGCCGCGACTGCGACCGGCTCCTCTCCATGATGGGCAACCACCCTTATCGGTTTATGGCCGAAGGTGCCTACGAGGAGTTGGAGGATGGGGTGAATATCCACCGCACTTTCTTCACTCAACATCTGAAGCATTATCTCAGGGGGCTCAGAGCCATATATCAACGTCATGGATCCCTCCAGGTGTTTGCCCGCAGCGAGCATGTCGAACAGTCTGAGACCCCGGCATGGAAACTCGTTGAGGGTATCAACCGTGAGATGCACGAGGCTGATCCGCTCCACAGCGACCTTGCCTGTCGCTGCCTGCCGCAGAATCTGACCACCACAGCCCTGAAAAGAGTGAATATGGCTCTGCGATGGCTTGTCAGAAATGACGGTATAGTGGATTTAGGGGTGTGGGATGTCATCACCCCTGAAAAGCTCTATATCCCTCTGGACGTGCATGTCGGGGATGTGGCTCGCGAACTCGGGCTGCTCGAGCGGAAGGCCGACGATCGCCGCTCGGTGGAGATGCTCACCGCCCGCCTCCGCGATTTTAATCCCAAGGATCCGACTCTCTATGATTTCGCCCTCTTCGGGATAGGGATGAAATTGTAGATGACGAGCTGTAAAACCGGGAAGGTAATCCGTCGACTGGCGGTTATTTGACGTCGCGGTCGAAGATTTTATCGGCCGGTGTGACCTGAGTGGGAACTCCTACCCGACCTCCGATGAAACATTCGCTCATAACCACCCCGTCAGTATCGCTGAAACTGAGACCCATCTTGGCTTCGTCGGTCACGATATTTCGAAAAGTGACATTGCGTATGGGGAGTTGGGGTGTGCCCTGCACCACAAGTGCGGTTCCGGCAACTTTGCCACACTTGAGTCCGTCCACGTGGATATCCTCGATGCGGGAGAAGAAGTGATTGTCCATCCCCTCACCTGCATAGCAGCTGGTGATGTAGAAGAGGTCCTCGATATCGCCGAAGGTGCAGTTGTGGACATAGAGTGAAGTGACGAATCCTCCGCGGTCAGGGTTGGTTTTCACATAGATACCTCGTTTGCAATAGCCTGCGTAGGTGCAATCCTCGATAATCACATTCCTGACTCCGGCTGACATCTCGCTCCCTATCACTACGGCGTGGAGGCCTTTGAAGCGGCAATTGCGGATCACGATATTCTCACAAGGCGAGCCATCCTCACGGCCGTCGTGGTCGCGGCCACTCTTGATGGCGATATTGTCGTCGCCATTGTCAAACTCTACATCCTCAATGAGGATATTTCGGGAACATTCCGGGTCAATGCCGTCATTGTTGACGAGTTTTGCATCGTAGCGCAGAGCGCGGTTTATAATGTTGTCGCTCTTGAGAAGATGGACACACCAGAAAGGGGAGTTGATGATCTTAACCCCTTCGAGAGTCACACCTTTGCAGCCGTAGAATTGGATAAGCTGGGGGCGGAGGAAGTCATCCGCCCCGAATTGCCTGTCTGAAAAGGGGACGCGGGTGTGGTTCATTTCGCGACTGAGCATCTGGGCTTTCTTCTGCAGTGGGCGCCATTTCGCAAAGGTTTCGTTTGCATTGCCATCGATGGTGCCTTCGCCAATGATCGCAACATTCTCAACGTTGTAGCCGCGGATGAAGGGAGAATAGTTATTAAGGAAGGTTCCCTCCCAGCTTGTGTCGACGATGGGGTAGCACGAGGGATCGGAGGAAAAGCGCAGTAAGGCGCCTGCTTGGAGCTCGATGCATACATTACTGGTGAGATTGATAGGGCCTTTGATGAAATACACCCCTTCAGGGACCACGATATGCAGCGAGCCCAGTCGGTCAGCTCGACGCATGGCCTTCTCGAAGGCAGGACGGCAATCTTTGATGCCATCACCCTTGGCGCCGAATTTCAGGATGCTCTCTTTGGCTATTGACGAGGAGACATTGTTGTCGGCACTCTTTGCGATGTTGTAGATGCCGGCGCCGGTGATATGGCTCAGGATGCTATCGCGCAGGGTGTTGCGGCGGCTTTCAAAGTTGTCGTCGGCACTCATTGCCGCTGTGGCAATGTTCATCATAAGGAAGGCTGCTATCACTCGCAGCATATTTGCGTAAGTCAGCATATAAGGGGTCGTTGAGTTGAAGGTTTTCTTAAGTGCAGCAAATTTACAAATTTGAATTGTTCTGACAAATAGTTACTGCGAATGGCTGTTAATAGTTCGGAGAGGGGGGGACAGCCTCTAAGCAGATGAATAGAGAGAATCGAGTCTGACTTTTCCGGGGGGGACTGACAGCCTTTCAGGAGGCGATTTTGGCAAAATATTAAGTTGCGGAGTGGTTAGAAATGTCGTTTTTGTGTAATTTTGTGTGGCCGAAGGTGAAATTGGTAGGATGAATTGATAATCCCTGTCTGAAATCTTTGGTCGGGCAGCAAGAGATTTTTTTCAAGATCTGCATTGCTGATAAAAAAATTAAAAAAGAAACTGTAAAGTTGTATGAATTTGACTTTTAGTATTGACTACTATGCGGGGCGCGACGAGGCCCTCTATATCAGTGGCACCCCGGAGGCTCTTGGAGCCGGCGATGAGGCTAAGGCAATCCCTATGTGGCGCGAGGGACACGAAACCTGGAAGGCGATGGTAGACATCGACCCTGCCATCGGTCATTTTTCATATAACTATATTGTGAGATACCCTGACGGGACAGTGCGCCGTGAGTGGGGGAAGCCTCACTCTTTCAACCTTGTGACCGACATGCCTAACTGTCTTGTAGAGGATCGTTGGGAGGAAGAACCCTCTGACCGTCCCTACCATAGCAGCGCTTTCACCGATTGTTTTTGCCACCGCACTGACCGCATCTCTCCGGCACTCCCTCAGGCGCGGATGCTGACGATGAAGGTGAGAATGCCGATGGTGAATTCTGACGAGGCTTTGGCCCTTGTCGGAAGCTCGGCCTATCTCGGAGAGTGGCAGCCGGAAAGAGCACTAAGGCTTAGCGATGCCGACTACCCCGAGTGGGCATTGAATCTCGACCTTGCGCAGATGAGCGGGTGCGAGGAGTATAAGTTGATGTTGGTGAGAAGGACCACCGGAGCCCCGGTTGCTTGGGAGAAGGGTGAAAACCGTCATTTCCATTTCTCGGAGGCTGAAAGAATTGACGCTGTAGAGGCCGGTGGCGCTATAGTGGAGTGTGTGGCACCTCCGAAGTTTGACGTTGTCCCATGGCGTGGAGCCGGTGTCGCAATCCCGGTGTTCTCGCTAAGGAGCGAGGAGGATTTCGGTGTCGGCGACTTCTACGATTTGAAACTGATGGTTGACTGGGCTGCTGCTACCGGTCAGAATATCGTGCAGATTCTCCCGATACATGACACCACGATGACCGGCATGTGGACCGACTCCTATCCATATAATGCTAACTCAGCATTCGCACTCCATCCCATGTATCTCCGCGTCGAAGCCATGGGAACTCTTAAGGATGAGCAGCGCCGCGCTTACTATGAGCAGCTACGCAGGGAGTTGAGCAAATCGGCCGATCTCGACTACGAAAAGGTGAATCGCGCCAAGAATGAATATACCCGTGAACTCTTTGCCCAGGACGGGGCTGAGGTGATAGCTTCAGACGACTTCCGCAATTTCTATCGCCGTAACGAGTCGTGGCTCAGGGACTACGCTTTGTGGTGTCTTGCTCGTGACTTAAACAATACCCCCGATATGACCCGTTGGGGCGAATATGAATGTTACGCCACAGCCCCACTCGGACAGCTGATCGAGGAGCATCGTCCGGAGTATGACTACGTTTGCTATCTCCAATATTATCTCGACCGTCAGCTCAAGGAGGTGAGAGACTATGCCCATGGCAAGGGAATAGCGATTAAGGGGGATATCCCGATCGGAATCTCCCGCACGAGCGTGGATGCATGGGTGTCGCCTCATCTCTTCAACCTCGACTGCCAGGCGGGCGCTCCCCCAGACAGTTTTGCTGTCTTAGGGCAGAACTGGGGATTCCCCACTTACAACTGGGCTGAGATGGCGAAGGATAGCTTCGGCTGGTGGAAAGCGAGATTCAGAAAAATGGCGGAGTATTTCGATGCCTACCGCATAGATCATGTGCTCGGATTCTTCAGAATATGGCAGATACCATTTAAGGCTATCCACGGGCTGCTCGGGACTTTCAACCGCGCGCTCCCCTTTACGCCTGAAGAACTTAAAAGCGAATTTGACTTCACCTTCCGCGGCGAGCTTTACACCACACCTTATATCACTGACGAGGTCGTCGATGAGCTTTTCTGCGAGGATGCCGATGAGTGCCGGAAGTGCTATCTCGAGAAGATATCCTCAGGGAGCTACCGGCTGCGCGATGAGGTGTCCACTCAGCGAAAGATTGCCGGATATTTCAGCTCCCTCCCGCGCAGCGAGCATGACGACAAAATGTGTGCCGCACTCATGCTTCTTGTCGACGAGGTGCTGTTTATTGAGGATCCATACGAGAAGGGGAAATATCATCCGCGTATCTCGGCCTGGTCAAGCTATATCTACAAGTCGCTCAGCGATTACGAGCGGAAATGCTTTGATCGTCTCTATGAGGAGTTCTACTACCACCGCATGGATCAGTTCTGGTATGAAAAAGCTATGTGGAAGCTCCCGGCGCTAATTGAGGCTACGGATATGCTTGTATGTGCCGAAGATTTAGGGATGATTCCCGGTTGTGTGCCGGAGGTGATGGAGAAACTTCAGATTTTGGTGCTTGAAATCCAGCGTATGCCCAAGGCGCCGGGTGTGCCCTTTGGCGACCCCATGACTTATCCATATCTCTCGGTTTGCACCACTTCAAGCCATGATATGGATGGTATTCGCCGCTGGTGGGAGAGTGACCGCGAGCTCACACGCCGTTACTACCATGAGATGCTCGGACTGGAAGGGGAGGCGCCCTTCTTTGCCGAGCCGTGGGTGTGCGAGCAGATAATCCGTCAGCATCTTGAATCACCCTCTATGCTCTGCATCCTTCCTCTTCAGGATTGGCTCTCGATTGACGGCATTATTCGCCGCCACGACCCGCGGGAGGAATTGATCAATATCCCCTCTAATCCCCGTCACTACTGGCGCTACCGCATGCACCTGACTTTAGAATACCTCAATAGCCTGAAAGAATACAACAATAGAATCCGCGATCGCATCAGCGCTTCGGGGCGCCGTTGAGTTCACGGATTCGTATGTGGTTTTTAGAGCTCCTCAGCCTTTCTTTGATCTAAGAGCCTGTCCCATAATATATGTTAACGCTGAGGTCGCATATCTCGGAGGGAT
>CAZUEY010000078.1:0-9342 GCA_964619395.1 uncultured Staphylococcus sp.
TATGGCAAAAGATGTAGATCTTTCATCATCAGAATGGATTGACCTTATATTTGAAGGCAAAAATAAAGAATTCGGAGCCTATGAGCTCCGCAAGGCTTCCGCTAAGCGCCACAACAAAGCGATGATCGTGATCCTCATCGTCCTCCTCGTTGTTGCTCTCCTCGGACTCCTCGCCAACACCGTGCTTCAGAAAGCTGAGCTCGGCCCCGCTGAGCAGATTGACCAAGCTATGGTTGATTACGCAGCTGACGATGAACAGGATGAGGAGCCGGAAGAAGAGACACAGCGCGTTGAAGAGCAGCAGCCCGAAGCTCTTCCTGAAGAAATCCTCAACACCGTCAAGGCCACCGAGCTCCAGATCACTCGCGACGAGGAAGTGGTGGAACAGATTAAGTCGCAGGATGATATCAAGGAAGATGACAGAGCTGTGGGTACTACTGACTTCGACAAGGGTACCGACGACCTCAATGTTGTGCGTGAACACAAGACCGAGGTGATCGTGGAAGAGAAAAAGCCCGAACCTGTCGACGACAACAAGGTGTTTACCGTCGTTGAACAGAAGCCCCAGTTCCCCGGTGGTGAGGCTGCCCTCCTCCAGTATCTCAGCAGCAATATCCGCTATCCGGCCATGGCCGCTGAGCAGGGTATCCAGGGACGTGTCACCGTGCAGTTCGTCGTTACCAAAAATGGTACTGTAGGCGAAGTGAAGGTGCTCCGCTCCCGCGACCCGGATCTCGACAAAGAAGCTGTTCGCGTCGTGAAGACTCTCCCGAAATTCGTCCCCGGTAAGATGAACGGTCACGCTGTAAACGTTTGGTACACCGTGCCTGTGACATTCAAACTCCAGGGCATCTAATCGGAATCTTTCCAACCCTATTATAGAAGGCGTCTGCCTGCTGTCCCCTCAGGGAAGCTGGCAGACGCCCTCTTTTTTATGGCAGAATTCCGGAAGAGAACCACTGGCTTTCAGGTTCAAGACTTTTTCTACGACAAGGTCAACAACCATAATTGATTGATTACCGGAACCGTAAGCACATCGCGTTTTGATAGTTGATATAAAGAGAAGTATCAAAGATAAGCGGACAGAAAGTTGCCTAATTGAAAGGAGATCAACAGGCGGTAAGCGGGATGAAATCGGAATTTTTGGCAGATTTTGATTTTTTCAGAACCAATTGGCACGATTTTTGTTACAATTATAGAAGCTGATGACAGTGGAATTCTCCCATTCCCCTCCCCTGTCGAAGCAAACAGATAGGAAACAAACATAACATAAACTCACAATTCAACATAGATCATGAACTTCAACAATTTCACAATCAAATCGCAAGAAGCCATTCAGAAGGCCATCGAAATTACCCGTGGCGCAGGCAATCAGGCGATAGAGCCTGTTCACCTGCTCAAAGGAGTCATGACTGAAGGGGAGTCGCTCATCAACTTCATTTTCTCGAAGGTTGGCGCCAATGCTGCGACTCTCATGCGTCAGGTCGACGCCAAGATCGCTGCCGAACCCAAAGTGTCAGGCGGCGAACCATACCTCAGCCGCACATCCAACGATGTCCTCCAGAAAGCTCTCGATATAGCCAAACAGCAGGGCGACGAATATGTCACCCTCGAAGCTCTTTTGCTTGCTTTATTCACGGTCAACTCTCCGGCCTCGACAATCCTTAAGGATGCCGGATTGAGCCAGCGTGAACTTGAAGCCGCTATCGCTGAGCTTCGCAAAGGCAAAAAGGCTACTGACCAGAGCGCTGAAGACACCTACCAAGCGCTCTCAAAGTATGCCATCAATCTCAATGAACGTGCCCGCGAGGGTAAACTTGATCCTGTGATAGGACGCGATGACGAGATCCGCCGCGTGCTTCAGATCCTCTCCCGACGCACAAAAAACAATCCTATGCTTATTGGCGAGCCCGGTACAGGTAAGACCGCGATCGCCGAAGGGCTTGCGCAGAGAATTGTCCGCGGCGATGTCCCCGAAAATCTCCGCTCCAAGCAGATCTATTCGCTCGACATGGGTGCCCTCGTGGCCGGCGCCAAGTATAAGGGCGAGTTTGAGGAACGTCTCAAGGCCATTGTCAATGAAGTGACAGGAGCCGACGGCGAAATCATCCTTTTCATCGATGAGATCCACACCCTCGTAGGTGCCGGTAAAGGTGAAGGGGCTATGGATGCCGCCAACA
Organism: uncultured Staphylococcus sp.; assembly: GCA_964619395.1. Classification (GTDB taxonomy): domain Bacteria; phylum Bacteroidota; class Bacteroidia; order Bacteroidales; family Muribaculaceae; genus Duncaniella. Next base: position 2,181 of record CAZUEY010000078.1, read on the forward strand.
TTCTCAAGCCCGCTCTCGCACGTGGCGAACTCCGCTCCATCGGTGCTACCACCCTCGACGAATACCAGAAATATTTCGAGAAGGATAAAGCTCTCGAGCGTCGATTCCAGAAAGTGATGGTCGATGAGCCTGACGAAGCCGCTGCAATCGCTATCCTCCGCGGATTGAAGGAGCGCTACGAAAACCACCACAAGGTGCGTATCCGCGACGAGGCGATTATCGCCGCCGTGACCCTCTCCGAGCGTTATATCACTGACCGCTTCCTCCCTGACAAGGCTATCGACCTTATCGACGAGGCTGCCTCCAAACTCCGTATCGAGATCGACTCCGTCCCCCAGGCGCTCGACGAAATCACACGTTTGATTGCCCAAAAGGAGATCGAACGCGAGGCTATTAAGCGTGAAGGAGATGACCCTAAGGTGAAGGATATCGAGAAGGAACTCGCCGACCTCCGAGATCAGGAGAAAGAGATCACAGCCAAATGGAAGGCTGAGAAGGATCTTATCAACAAGATACAGCAAAACAAGATCGATATAGAGCAACTCAACTTCGACGCCGAACGAGCAGAGCGCGAAGGCGACTACGCCCGCGTGGCCGAAATCCGCTACTCTAAGGTGCAGCAGAAGGAGAAGGAAAATGCCGAAATTCAGGAGCAACTCAAAATGATGCAGGGCGAGCATGCCTTCATCAAGGAGGAGGTAGACTCCGACGATATCGCCGATGTCGTTTCGCGATGGACCGGCATACCTGTCAAGAAGATGGTTCAGAGCGAGAAGGAGAAACTCCTTCACCTCGAAGCTGAGCTCCACAACCGTGTCGTAGGGCAAAACGATGCCATCGCCGCCATCGCCGATGCCGTCCGCCGCTCCCGTGCCGGCCTCAACGACCCGCGCCGTCCTATCGGCTCTTTCATCTTCCTCGGCACCACCGGTGTCGGTAAGACTGAGCTTGCCAAGGCTCTCGCCGAATATCTTTTCGACGATGAGAATATGATGACCCGTATAGACATGAGCGAGTATCAGGAGAAACACTCCGTCAGCCGTCTCGTAGGAGCGCCTCCGGGATATGTAGGCTACGATGAAGGTGGTCAGCTCACTGAGGCTGTGCGCCGCAAGCCCTACTCCGTTGTGCTCTTCGATGAGATCGAGAAGGCCCATCCTGATGTGTTCAACATCCTCCTTCAGGTGCTCGACGACGGCCACCTCACTGACAACAAGGGGCGCCTCGTTAACTTCAAGAACACGATCATCATCATGACCTCCAACATGGGTTCACACCTTATCCGCGACAATTTCGCCAAAATGGAGCCGCAAAATCGCGGCGAGGTCATCGAGAAGACCAAGGAGGAAGTGATCGAACTTCTCAAGCAGACTATCCGTCCGGAGTTCATCAACCGTATCGACGAAATCATCATGTTCACCCCGCTCAACGAGGTGGAAATCGAGGAGATCGTAGGACTCCAGATCAAGTCTATCCAGAATATGCTTGCCAAAAACGGCATCACTCTCGAAGTCACTCCAAAGGCTCTCAAATTCCTGGCCGAAGAAGGCTACGATCCCGAGTTTGGCGCACGTCCTGTCAAGCGTGTCATCCACCGCATGGTACTCAACCAGCTTTCCAAGGATATCCTCGCTCAGAAGGTCAACCGCGAAAGCCCCATCATCATCGACTACGACGGCAACGACATCGTGTTCCGCAACTGATCAATCAACGAACCCTACTTTTTCTTAATCTAAGATAAGTTCACTCCGAGAGTGCCGGCTCAGGCCATCATGCCAACCGACACTCTCATTTTTCAAAAAAATCCAACTAAACATTACTCTAATTCTTCCCGACATGAAACGCTTTCTATATCTCCTTCTGCTACTTCCGCTTCTCGCGGGGGTAAGCTCATGCAGCGACGACGACGACAATGATATACCGCAGGTCAATCTCTCGCTCAACTATAGCGGCGCAACGGTAGAGGACGACGTGTTCTACGTGGTCTCCGGCGATCCCTTCGTCATCAACTCTCTCACCGCCGTCCCTGTCGAGGGCACAAAGGCTGCTGTCGTGTCAGCCGCCACATACTATTGGGATGGTCAGCCATTCTACTACACTCCGGTGTCGCCCTTCACCGTGTCAATAGATACCGAGATGCTCCGCCCCGGTCGCCACACTCTCGGCATTTATGCCAATATCCTTCAGGTAGGGAAACCTGCCGGATTTGCTGTGGCCGACTTCCCTGTGATGATTGTGGAGCGACCTGAAGAGCAACCCGGCGACCAAGCCTCCGGCACCCTCGCCATCTCCCCCACCCTCCAGTAAACCCGCCTTCCAATTGTTAAGAGCCTGTCGCAGAATATAACCCCTCGAAAGCCCGAAACCACAAAATCGACATTAAAGATTTTGTGGTTTCGGGTTGGTTTTGTCAGGGATTTGGATTAACTTTGCGGTCGAAATCGCCGTAGTGGACAAATTTGGCTGCTTGCAACCACTTCAAAAAATGCTAAAACCGCACCCCGGACGCTCCTATGCTCCGGTCATTTGCAGAGCGATGTCGACTTGTTGATCTCCTGAGGGAGAGCCACTGAATATCGCCGACCGCCTGCTTGGAAAAATTTGTTGAAGTAAGGCCAGCAGTACGATTTCTTCCCGAATCGGTCTGGATTTCGCCGAACTTCGACATATTTTTTTTATCCGCAAATGAAAACATATCTCTTCACATCTGAATCCGTTTCTGAAGGGCACCCTGATAAGGTTGCCGACCAGATTTCCGACGCTATCCTCGATGAGTTCCTTGCCCGCGACCCGCAGTCGAAAGTGGCATGCGAGACTCTTGTCACTACCGGTCAGGTAGTGATAGCCGGCGAGGTGAAAAGCGACGCATATATCGACCTCATGGATGTCACCCGCGATGTCATCTGCGAGATTGGCTACAATCGCAGCGAGCTGAAGTTTGATGGCGAGGCCTGCGGTATCTTCTCGGCTCTCCATGAGCAGAGCGCCGATATCAACCGCGGCGTGGAGCGCGTCGACCCCGAGCAGCAGGGTGCCGGCGACCAGGGTATGATGTTTGGCTACGCCTGCAATGAGACCGATGAATTCATGCCCCTCACCCTTTCGCTCTCTCACCTCATCCTCCGCGAGCTTGCCGACATTCGCCGCGAAGCCAAGGAGATGACATGGGAGAAGCGCGGCCGCATCTTCACCTATCTTCGTCCCGACTCCAAGAGCCAGGTGACAGTGGAATATGACGAAAACCACCATCCGCTCCATGTCGACACCATCGTGGTCTCTACACAGCACGATGAGTTTATCCTTCCCGCCGACGACACCCCCGAGGCTCAGCGAATCGCCGACGAGCAGATGCGCTCGCGCATCGAGAGCGATGTCCGCAGTGTGCTGCTGCCCCGCGTCAAGGAGCACCTCAGCCCCGAGGTGGCGGCCCTTATCGACGACAATACCAAAATCCTTGTCAATCCCACCGGCAAATTTGTGATTGGCGGACCCCATGGCGACACCGGCCTCACCGGCCGCAAAATCATCGTGGATACCTACGGAGGCCACGGTGCACATGGCGGCGGCGCTTTCTCCGGCAAAGATCCCTCGAAGGTTGACCGCTCCGCTGCCTATGCAGCCCGCCATATCGCCAAAAATCTCGTTGCCGCAGGGGTGGCTGACAGAGTGTTGGTCCAGGTGGCCTACGCCATTGGTGAGGCAAGTCCCGTGAGCCTCTATGTCAACACCTACGACACTGCTCACGTGGATCTCACCGACAGTGAGATAGCCGAGACCATCAAGGGGATGAAGCGCTTCGACATGCGACCCCACGCCATCGAACAGCGCCTCAAGCTCCGCGCTCCCATCTATCGTGAGACCGCAAGCTATGGCCACGTAGGGCGACAGCCGCAGACCATCACTAAACATTTCAAATCGAAATATGAGGAACCATTCGACCTCACCGTCGAACTCTTCACCTGGGAGAAACTCGATGCCGTCGATGAACTCAAAAAGCAGTTCGGCCTCTGATCGCCCTCCATCGCGCCAAATTGTTACCACAAAATAACAAAAACCGGAATGAATCGCATCCCACCCGCCGGTGGAGCCTTCATTCCGGTTTTATCTTTCAGGATATCTCTATAAACGTTATTCCTTGATACCGTAAGCGAGATCGCCTGCGTCGCCCAGACCGGGAACAATATAAGAATGGTCGTTGATCACCTCATCTATCGCCCCAACCCACACCGTGGTCTTGTCAGCCGGGAAAGTTTCCTTGATATAATCGATAGCTTTGCGCGAGGCGATGACGGAGGCCACATGGATATGCGCGGGATCGCCCTTGGTGAGGAGTGCGCGGTAGCTCAACTCCATCGAGGAGCCGGTGGCAAGCATCGGGTCGGCAATGACCAGTGTCTTCCCTTCGATTGAGGGGGAGGCGATATACTCTATGAACACGTCGAAATTCTCCTTCTCGCGATACTTCCTGTAGGCCGACACGAACGCATTCTGAGCATGGTCGAAGTAGTCGAGGAAACCTTTATGGAAGGGAATTCCGGCACGGAAGATAGTGGCGAGCACCACCTCCTCAGCCAACTGCTGACACTCGGCAACGGCCAGAGGGGTCACGACATCCACGTTGCGATAGCTCATGGTTTTCGAGATCTCATAGGCCATGATCTCGCCGATACGTTCAAGATTGCGGCGGAAGCGGAGCATATCTTTCTGCACCTCCACGTCGCGAAGCTCGCTCATGTATTGGCTCACGAGCGACGGCTGCTCTGCAAAGTTGATAATTTTCATTCTCTTGGGGGTATATAATGACGTTTTTTCACTGATTCTATCCGCCCCTCCCGGAATGCCGGAAGAGACACAACAAAAATAATCAATCCCCGCGCCATTCCCAAAACCCCACCGAAAAATCTTTACATAAAACACTCCCACCAAATCTGAAATCTAACTTTTTTGAAGCAATAGTACGCTTGCAATCAAGAGTGACAAAGTCCCATTGCGTTATAAAGAACCTATACAGAAAAAGTCCGGCCCGATATGGTTGATGTATGTATTGAAGTTTTTCCGGTACTATCCAACGGTTACGATTGGTTGCCCGAAGAACGCAGACAGCATTCCAAGGGTAGCAATCGTGAAATTATGCTGACCACTTAGCCACTTTGTTATCTCGCTCGGACGTCGGCCAAGTGCATCAGCAAACTGTTTTTTAGAAAGTCCGCGCTCATTCATCAGCTCGCAAATGCGGTCTGAAATTTCAAATGAAAGCTCGGTCTCTTTCATTATTGGCTCTGGAATTGGACCGAGCATTTCTTCGAGAGATTTGGCAGTACGTTTCATAACTCAAAAATATTGTCGGTTTCTATGGTTGATTCGGTAATTGCAACGGAACCATCTTCAACACCCTGCTTGAGAAGTTTCTCAAACTTCTGCAACGTGAACACATAAGCCTTTAGCTTATTATCCTCCTCATAAGTTCTAGTATTCTTGACATCACCATTGCCGAGAATAAGGATTTTGTCAGAAAGACGGAGACAATACAAGCGCAGTTTCGAGTTATGCACCGGTAATGCCACCACCGAATCAGACTCGCGACCTTCACGCCGGAAATATCGTTCGAGGGCACCAGCCCTTGCTATTCGGCTGACAACGGCGGCTATACGTGTATAATCCTCGCTATAGTCAGAGTCATTAATGAATTTAGAGACAAACTTCTCAAACTCATTATCTGAGTCACGAAGAAATTGCAGAGTATAGAGAGTGCAATTTTCGCCCTCGCCAATGAGATAGAGTTCTACTTCGCTCATAATCGTGTTCTTTGTTTTATTACTATAACACAAAGATACGACAAATATTTCACTCAAGAGTGAAATATCCTCATTTTTTCATAGAACGCCGCAAATAGACAGGCTGAAGCTGTCGCGATACGGAAATTTCTCGCAACCGATGTAGAGAGTGTCAAAAGCTTCGAAGCCGTCGGTGCGGTGTTCGAGCATAACAGCAAAAAGCGCCAACGAGCGCAGGCATCTTACGCTCGAGCCTGACGTAAAAAGATTTGATGATATTGAGGCGGCGGTCCCACTCGAGATTGGGAAATATAAATGCCAGCATAGAAAAAGGGCTTTAACGCACTAAATAAATACGCTAAAGCCCCTTTTTGGGAAGAAAAACAAGACTATTTCAAAGAATTATTGTCCAAAATAATTACACATGTCATCATAGGCATCTCCTGCGATAGATGTTGCTACAGCACTTATGGCTGCACCTGCAGCAGTACCTCCAGGGCCAGCGGTTGATGCAGCTCCTGTGATAAGTGTGGCAATTGCAGCTTTTAGCGCTAATTTAGTCAGATTTTTTGTGTACTTATTTCCACATGCAAGATTGTACAAGGTTTCTCCGGATGAGTTGCGATGAGTTGTAGCAGTAATAACAATACATGTATTATTGTTATTGTCTACGATCTCAACTCTGTCTCCAGATAGATACGCAGTTACTTCGCCATTCTTGTAAGATTTTGTTTCGGCAAACGCTGATGATACCACACCGAGTATCATTACGATTAGGACGAGGAACTTCTTCATAAAAATTATTCCTTTAATTGGTTCCTCTTCCACCACACTTAAGACATTCTTTGCGTACCGTACCCGAACCATTGCAATAAGCACATTGTTCGTCAACATAGATTTGCTTTGCTCCATCACAATTTGGGCATTTTACCCTCTGACCCTGGCTATTGGTGATGTATCCCTCACCCCAGCATTTTTGGCATTGGTAAAAGTGTCGTACTCTTCCTCTATTGCAGTGAGGGCACGCCTTTGTCATGTTGGGTTCGTAGCCAGACCCTCCACATCTTTGACATGTGGTTTGTACACTCTTTGAATTTGTTTCGTGCGCATTTACCTCGAATGAAATTGCACACACAAAAGATATTACAAGAGCGAAGAAAAATATTTTTTTCATACGTACTTTGTGCGTTTTGTTTGGTCTTACAGCCATCGACCGGTTATAAAATCAAAGAGGCGTGGGCTGCTATGCCACGCCTTTATGTGAAGGTGGTAGGAATACCTTTGTCGGAAGATGTGGATAATACAGCTCCACGCCTTATGAGCGTGGAGACAATTAAACCTACTCTTGCCGATTGTGATTAAGTTTCCTACGCTTTTCACATACAAGC
>CAZUEY010000079.1:0-8543 GCA_964619395.1 uncultured Staphylococcus sp.
AAAAATCCCAAAATAATTTGGAATTTAACATAGAATACGTGAGAGTCTGTATCACCTACTCGTCCCACGTTCAGAGGCTCTGGAATGCCTTTCAAGATGAAACGAGCAGTTAGAGCCTCACGCAAGTTATGTGAATATCAAATGATATACACTAACTAAAGGCATCCATCACTGCTGCATTTGACCTTGAATTAAATTTTCCAGATTTCTGAACGTCAAATGAGCGGCGATAAACGCTTTTATTTAATATGTCTTTGTCAATAAAGGGATTGACAAAGCAAATTTACAAGAAATTTTCAGATTTCACAAATTTTGTGGAATGTTTGTGGGAATTGATTTGGATGCCTTACTCCTTGGCGTATTGGAGTATAGTTGGACTTTCGACATCTACTCCGAATTGGGCTGCTTTTTCCAAAATGGCACGGGCAAGTTTGGGACGTAGATCTTCGGGGCAATAGCGGAAATAAGCCTCGGCGGCTCTCACATGGGCGGCGTCAGGCATTGGATATTCTCTTCTTTCGGGGAGGCCAAACACGCTGTCAGGTAGCTCCTTGCGTTCTTCAGTGTTAAGTTTGTCAGTCATAATAGTGTTTTTTTGAGGCCAAAATGGTAGCCGATTTGATTATATAAAAATAACAATCGGCGAGAGGATAAGTTCTGACGCAAAGGAGGGGCGAAAAGGGGGAGGCTGGGGGAGAGGGTGGCTAATACCACTTGACACCGTTGGAGGATGAGGAACGCTTGTCGTATTTGAGGTCGGCGAGGAGGGAGGATTTTACGGAGATGTGGAAATTGTAGCTCTTGTAGGGGCCGACGGGCACAAAGCTCGCACGCATTGTGAAGCAGTGCATGTCGCGCGAGATATTGCAATTCATGTAGGCAATCTTGTGCTTATCGAAGTTATAGCTTGCCGAGAATCCGAAATTCCAGTTTGCCGTTGGGCGGATGTTGCCCGAAAGCGAGAGGTTTTGGGTGATTTTCCCCTTATATTCGAGTTTGTCGTAGTCGAAATCGCCGTAGCCGTAGTTGACAGAGTAGTTGATGCTCAGATTCCAAGGTACTGACCATTTCATGTAGCCATCCTTGTCAAACTGCATCTTCCCGTCCGAGTCCTTTTCCTTGTTGCCGTTGCCGGGATAGTCAGAGGTGTCTTCGGCAAAATCCTGATCCATGCTCTCGCGGTTGCCCTTGTTTCTTGAGGACTTGCCCTCTTTCTCTTTATTGCGGCCGAAGAGGTTGGCGAAGGTAGCATTGTTGAAGGTGTAGCTGAACGAAGTGCCGGTGCTTGCAAGTTTGCCCCAGCCTTTCCCCTCGGAGATGCGGAGCTTGTTGACCCTCACGGGAGCACCGGAGGGACTGACGGCGTAGGTGTAGACATCCCAGGTGGCCGAGAGATTGAGGTTGAAGTTCTTCATCAGTCGGAGCATCACCGATGTGTTGAGGTTGGACCATCGGAGGGAGTCGGCTGCGAAATTGTAGCTCTGCGAGAGTGTGAGATTTTCGATAAGCGAGATCTTTTTCTCGCCAATGGAGTCGTTGTCAGATTTCACCTTCATCTCCAGATTGTTGGAGAGCGAGATGCTGAGGGCGCCGGTGCGTCCTTGCCCCGGGGTGCCAAACAGGCCGTTGGAGAAATAGGAGTAGGTACGGGTTTGCTCCTCACCACGCGAGTCTGTGTAGTTGTAGTGGCCGTAGTAGCCGAAGAAATTTGAACCGAAGTCAGGGGCCCCGGTGAAGGAGATTGTGGGTGTGAGGACATGGCGTATCATCTTCACCTTGTCGCCCAAGAAGGGGAGGGGCTTGAAGAAACCGTAGATCTTGGTGTCGAATGAGATGCCGGCGTTAAAGTCCCAGACGTTGTAGAGGCTGTAGGTGGTGTCCATCACTTCGGCAGAGGAGTTGGGATCCCACTGTCGGCGTATCTTCTGGGTATACATGCGGTCAGTGAGGTTGATCGACGGTGTGATATTGATGTAGTTGAACACATTGAACGTGGCGCTCACAGGGATATTGTGGCGCATACCGTTGCGCCAGTCCTTGATAAGGCTCTTTTTGAAAAACTCATCCTGTTTGGCGGTCAGGGAGTTGTTGAACTGCCCTGAGTAGGATAACTTTATCTTTTCATACCACTTGTCGGCGCCCACGGCCCTCTTGCGCTTGAAGGGGTAGAGCTGCGAGAGGGTGAGGGTGAAGTTGGGGAATGACACAGCCAGCGTGGAGTCCTGCGAACGCTGCGACACATTGGCAGTGGTCGAGAGGGTCCACTTGGAGTTGGGGAACCGGTAGGTGAGGTTGACTGTACTGCTCTTGGTATTTTCTGTGAAGGCGCTGGAATAGTAGGAATTGAGATCGTTGCGAGTGTAGCCGCTGGTGGAGAAGTTGACGCTTGCCGAGAGGTTCATATTGGGATTGGCCTTCGAGTCCTGGCTATGACTCCAGAGCACCTGGAAGTTGGTAGCCTTCTGATAGTCGGGCATCCCTTTGTCGCCTGTGATGGTCTTGAGATAAGAGATATTGAAGTTACCGGAGTATTTATACCTTTTATAATAAGAAGACTGTCCACGGAGTCCCCATGAACCGAGTGTATAGATCTCGCCGGTGAGTGCGAGGTCCACATTGTCGTTGATGGCGAAGTAGTAGCCGCCGTTGCTGAGATAGTAACCGCGGTTGTAGTCGTCGCCGAATGTGGGGAAAATGATGCCGGAGGAGTATTTCTCTGAGAATGGGAAGTAGCCGAACGGGATAGCGAGAGGAAGGGGGAGCCCGGCGAGCACCATGTAGGCGGGGCCACTCACCGCATCCTTGCCGGGACGCACTTTGGCCTTGGTGAGGTTGAGATAGAAGTGGGGATTCTCGGTATTGTCGCAGGTGGTGTAGCGTGCGTTTTTTATATAGAAAGTGTTTTCGTCAATTTTCTTTGTCTCACCTCCGGTGAGGTAGCCTTCCCCTTGACGGGTCACTATATCGGTGATGAAACCCTTCTCGGTCTTGAAATTATAGCGCATTGTCTTGGCCTGGTAGGGGGTACCGTTGTCGTCAAACACCGGAGTGCCTACAACTTCGCCGAGAGAGTCAACTCCCCCTACGGCATAGACTGTGGAGTTGTCGAGATTGAGCTCTATCTCCTGGGCGTCGAGTTTGATTTTACCGTAGGTGACATTGCTTGAACCATACATGTAGGCCATGTTGCGGCCAATAAGCACAAGTGAATCCTCAGCCGAGAAATCGACCGGATTGTCGAGGTCTACTTTGGAGCGGATTATACCTTTGGGGCTCTCGGGAGGGGTGATACGGCGGCGGCTGAGGCTGCTCCGGCGAGTAGGGGTGGTGGCAGTGGAGTCGGCCGGGGCGATAGAGTCGGGGGCTGATTCCTTGACAGAGTCACTTAGGGCCTTCTTAAGGGAATCCGGGAGAGTATTGAGTGTAAATCCGGTGAGTGAGTCTTTGAGGTTCTTGACCGCAATTCCGGGAGCGTTGTCCGGGAGAGTTCGTCTGACTGATGCCGCAAGAGGTTCGGGGATAGACCTGTGGAGCGACTCAGACTTGGCCATATATGTGGCTGTAGTATCGCCTTCATAGCCACGAGGAGCTGTCTGAGCAGCCGGATCGACATGGGAAAAAGCTCCCATCGAGAGACCACACAGGAGTATGAGAATGATTATATAGAGCTGAGATCTGCTCAATTTATTTGCTTGATTGTGATAATGTTGGCCCATTTGAGGAGGAGGAGCCGTGATAATGGTCCACCTATATGGGATTCAATGCTGAACCCCCGGGGGCGAAAATTTGGTGCAAAGATAACACTTTCCCACGTAAAACTTCCTCTAAAAGAGGAAAAATCGCCATGTGCGTGGGTAGGGGTAGTAATGGGGAGATAATGGATTTGTGGTCAGATAGGGATATAGAAGATGAAGTGTGACAAAGACTCAATCGGCGAGCAGAGATCCGGGCTGAGGACTTTGAGAAATCCGTGGCTTGCAGTTAATGATGAGATGCTGCCTAAGGGGTCGCCTACCTCTTTTTGAACAATGGGGCTACTTTCAGTTTTGAAGTTGATTTTAATAGGTTGTGTGGCTGTTTTTTATGATTTTATGGTACTATTTTGAAAAAAATGGTTACAATTTTCAGTATTTTTTAATAATTTTGTGCTGAAAATAGCCTCCGGGCAGTAAAATAACTGAAAAAATTCAACCTTTATAATTTTTCTAAGTCAATGGGACACCACCATTTCGACAAACTCGACCTGAAGATCTTGCAGATGCTCTCCAACAATGCCCGCAAGCCGTTTCTTGAGATAGCACGCGAGACAAATGTGTCGGGAGCAGCCATCCATCAGCGCATCCAGAAACTTACTCAGAGCGGTGTGATTCAGGGATTTGAAACTATAATCAACCCTGAGGCCGTGGGCTATGAAACCTGCGCTTACGTAGGGTTTATGCTCAGCGACCCTACGAAGTTTGATGAGGTAGTCGCACGCCTCAAATCGATGTCGGAGGTTGTTGAATGCTACTTCACCACCGGCAGCTACGATATTTTCGTCAAGGTGTTTGCACGCAATAATGCCCACCTGCTTGAAATCATCCACAAGAAACTGCGCCTGGAATATGGCCGCACTGAGACCCTCATATCCTTCAAGGAGGTGTTCAAGCGCCCTGTGCCTATCCTTGCTGAGAATCTTGACTGACACATCTATGCAGGAGCGCAAAGCCCTATTCCACACGTTCGGCTGCAAACTCAATTTTGCCGAAACTTCTACGGTGGCTCGCCTCTTTGCCGAGAGGGGGGTAAGGAGAGTGCGCCGCGGCGAGCAGCCTGACTACATAGTGGTCAATAGTTGCAGTGTCACTGAGGTGGCCGATAAAAAATGTCGTCAGGCCATTCGGTCGTATGCGAGGAGATACCCTCAGGCGAAGATCCTGGTGACCGGGTGCTATGCTCAGCTCAAACCCTCAGAGGTGGCAGCGCTCCCGGGCGTGGTGTTGGTGGCCGGCACAGATCGTAAACTTCAGCTCGTTGACTACATCGATGAAATCGAGGGTCGCGACAGCGGGGCCTACGGACATGCACCCGAATTTGTTACTCCCACAAAGGAAATCCGCTCTTTCTCCCCCTCATGTTCACGCGGCGATCGCACACGCTATTTCCTCAAAGTGCAGGATGGATGTGACTACTACTGCAGCTATTGCACAATCCCTATGGCTCGCGGACGCAGTCGCTCGGGGAGGATAGAGGATATAGTCGCCCAGGCTCGCACTGTTGCCGAGGAGGATGGCAAGGAGATAGTGATTACCGGGGTGAATATCGGCGACTTCGGTAAGGGGACTGACGAGACGTTCACGCAGCTCTGCCGTCGCCTCGACGAAGTGGAGGGGATAGAACGCTACCGCATATCCTCGATTGAGCCCAATCTTCTCACCGACGAACTTATCGACTTTGTGGCCACATCCAAGAGGTTTATGCCACATTTTCATATCCCTCTTCAGAGCGGGAGCGACAGTGTGCTCCGGCTCATGCGTCGCCGCTATGACACGCTTCTCTTCCGCAATAAGATAGAACATATCCGCCGTGTGATCCCCGACGCCTTTATAGGGGTGGATCTGATAGTGGGGGCGCGCGGAGAGACCGAGGAGCTCTTCGGGGAGTCGCGCAGCTTTGTGGAATCGCTTCCGATTTCGCGGCTTCATGTCTTCACCTATAGTGAGCGTCCCGGGACACGTGCCCTCGAGATAGCCCACGAAGTGACTCCGGAGGAGAAGCATCGTCGCACCCGCATAATGCTCGAGGTGTCAGACCGGAAGCTACGGGAGTTCACCTCGCGATTTCTCGGCACCATGCGTCCGATTCTCGTGGAGCACCCACGTAAGGACGGGACTATGGAGGGATTTACCGATAACTACTTGCGTGTGGCCATCCCAACCGCCCCGGAACTGTCAAACACAGTGCGCAATGTGCGCCTCTCTCCCGGCGAAGAGTCCGGCGAGACACTGAGAGGGGAGGTGATGGCATGACTCCGATCAGTGGCAAGAGTGTGGAGAGCGGCAAGAGGGTTGCTGTTGTGATTCTCAACTGGAATGGAGAGAAGTTGCTGCGCGAGTATCTCCCCTCAGTGATTGCACACACGCCCTCTGCTATTGCTGATGTCATTGTGGCCGACAATGGTTCGACAGATGACTCTATATCTTTGCTGCATAGCGAGTTCCCCTCGGTGGTGAGGATGGAGTTTGCCGAGAACTATGGTTTTGCCGAGGGTTACAACCGCGCCCTCCGGCAGCTTCAAGGGGAGTATAAGTATGCAGTGCTGCTCAATTCCGACGTGGCCGTAGCCGACGACTGGCTGACTCCTCTCCTCCGGTTTATGGAGTCGCATCCCGAGGCCGGGGCGGTACAACCAAAGATACTGTCGGTGAGCGACCCTGAGAAATTTGAATACGCCGGCGCCTCCGGAGGGTTTATCGACCGCAACGGCTACCCCTACTGTCGAGGGAGGATTTTCTCTGACGTGGAGACCGATTGCGGTCAGTATGACACACCCATTGAGGTTGATTGGGCGAGTGGAGCTGCGCTGATGGTGGAAATTGCTTTGTATCTTGAGGTGGGAGGCCTCGACCCACTGTTTTTTGCCCACATGGAGGAGATAGACCTCTGCTGGCGTATCCGCCTGAGCGGTCGGCAGGTGTGGGCTGTGCCAGACGGGAGAGTGTTTCATCTCGGGGGAGGGTCGCTTCCGGCATCAAATCCCCGGAAGACCTATCTCAATTTCCGCAACAACCTTCTGATGCTCCATAAGAATCTCCCGCCCAAGGTAAGGAGGTGGCGGCTCATCAAGCGTAGGCTGCTCGACACACTCGCGTGGCTGCGATTCGTGGCCGGCGGCGATTTTGCAAATGCACGCGAGATCCTGCGCGCACATCGCGATTATGTTTCGATGATCAGAAAGTATCCTCCTGAGGCGTTTGCCGCTGCCGGGGTGAGTGACCTGATAGCATCTCGTCCAAATATCCTCACGGCCTATTATCTTCGTGGAAAACACAGATATTCTGAGATTTGAAAAATTTTTGGCATAGGTCACGTCGCATAGCGATGTTACTATGCCATTGGTAATAGGCTGATATACGCGGGCTTTAGGAGAACATTTTCCGGATGTTGGCTATTTCGTCGGTGGCTGTCTGGTCGGGGCGGATGGGGACGATCGTTCCGTAGCCTTTGGCAAGCCAATATTCGTCGGTGTCAGGGTTGTCAGGCTCCTCGTTGTGAAATTTCCCTGTCAGGAGATAGAAAGGAGTGCCATGGGGTGTGGAATATGTGGCATATTCCTCTGTCCAGAAACCTTTTGCAGCTCTGACGGTCTTTACCCCGAGCGGTGTGCATCCTTTGGGGAAGTTGACGTTGAGGCAGATCCCTTCTGGTAAACCATTGGCCAGCACTTTGGCGATTATTTCCCTGACGAAAGGCACTATCGGTTTGAAATCAGCATCGGCGGAGTGGTCGAGGAGCGAAAAGCCAACGGATGGAATCCCGTAGATACACCCCTCCATAGTCGCTCCCATGGTCCCGGAGTAGATATTGTTGACGGCAGCGTTGGAGCCGTGATTGATACCTGACAGGAGAAGATCGGGTTTGCGGTCAACCACCGTATAGATCGACAGCTTAACGCAGTCAACCGGTGTCCCGTTGACACCGAAGATTTTCACTCCCTCTTTCTCTCCCCGGGGGGTGACAGTGAGGGGGGTGTTGACGGTCAAGGCCGACGATTTCCCGGACTGTGGAGTCTCAGGCGCCACCATCACTACATCGCCGAATGTCGAAGCTATCTCTGCGAGTGTGTTGATGCCACGAGCCGAAAGGGAGTCGTCGTTGGTGATGAGAATGAGGGGGCGTCTTGATTCCATGATATTGCTTTTTTAGTGCCTGAGACCTTACAGGTGAAAGATTTCATTACAAAGGTAGCGAAAAAGGCAACCAAAACCTATGTGGAATTGTTAAAATTATATTACTTTTGATAAAACAAACCGAAGTCCTGAAAAGTTACGAAAGTCAAATTTTTAAAAACATAAAGTTATGCAGATCCAACGCATCCAGACCCTCTACATCTTTTTAGCCATGGCTGCCATGGTTGTTTTCCTGTTTGTGCCTTACGGCACTGTGACTCATGTGGCCGGTGAGCCGGTAGTTTCAGAGAAACTAATGACCCTCACTGAGTGGGGCCTTCTTATTCCTGCTGCCGCTGCCGCTCTGTTGTCGCTCATCGACATCTTCCTTTTCCGCAATCCAGGCTTCCAGCGCAAAGTCCTCACCCTCTCGCTCCTGCTGACCCTTTGCTGCATAGCAGTGGTGTGCTTTACACTTTTCAAAGAAGCTGGTGCCGAAGGTGTCGAAGCTATTTTCTCAGTTTGGGATATTCTCCTGATAGTAGCTGTAGCTTTTGAGATCATGGGTCTTTCGGCAATTGCCAAGGATATCCGCCTGCTCAATTCCTACAACCGCATCCGTTAAGAGCCTGTCCCATAATATATGTTAACGCTGAGGTCGCATATCTCGGAGGG
>CAZUEY010000080.1:0-8493 GCA_964619395.1 uncultured Staphylococcus sp.
TGCTCAATGGCTGACCGCCTCAGCGTTAACATATATTATGGGACAGGCTCTTAACCCCTTTTTTACGCTGTAATCTTTGCCACTTGGCGTCGGGGGGTGTGGCGGTTATGATTGCGAAGCCATCAGCCGGAGCCACTTGCGGTAGCCTATGATGGCTATCACGGTGTAGATGGCATAGAGGATGGCGTAGAGATAGATACCTTTGTAGATATAGAGCCCTACACACACTGCGTCGACCGCTATCCATGCGATCCACTGCTCTACATATTTGCGGGCGAGGATCCACATGGCCACGATGCTCAGCGATGTGGTGAAGGCGTCGGCCAGAGGCACCGTGCTGTCGGTGAGACGGCTTAGGATGAAATAGAAAATGCCCCAGAGCAACGCAAAGACTCCCAGACACCCGGCGAGGGTGGCGCGGGGGATGTGGCGGATGGGGAGCGGGCTTTTTTCGGTCTCGGCAGCCGGCTGCGACTTCGACCGGCGGGTCCACACGATATAACCATAGACCGCAATGATGAAATAGTAGATGTTGATGGCGAAATCAGCGTAGATCCCTTTGCTGAAGTAGATCCACATGGAGATGGCCGGCATCACTATCGAGGCGAGCCAGAGGCGGGCGTCGGCATGGTATTCCCACCAAAGGTAGAGGAGCCCGACTGTAAAGCCGAGCCCCTCAAGTAGGGTTTCCCAGGGGATTGTTTCTACTGTCATCATAATGTGAGTGTCACTGTGGCGAGCAGATTGGTTGTGGCCTGAGCGGCATAGCCGGCATAGCGGTAGATGACGGGCTGACCATTTTCAAGATAGTAGCCTGCGCCGGAGTAGCCGTTGTTGCAATATTTGCGGTCGAAGATATTGTAGACAGTCAGACCTATGCGCAGGTCTTTGACAGAGGGTAGATTCTTGAAGGTGTAGGCCAGGGAGAGATCCGAGACGAAGTAGGAGCCGAGGCGCGCCTGAGCGGAGCGGGCATTGTTCATATACTGCGAGGAGACATAGCGGCTCATCAGCGATGTCTCAAAGCCTGCTACCTTGAAGGTGAAGGTGTTGTGGAGTATCACGGAGGGGGAGAAGGCGATAGGGGTGTTGCCCAGGTCGAAAGAGATGGGATTGGTCCACTCATCCTCATAGATATACTCGGTGAAGTTGCGGATGCGGTTGCGCGAGAGGGTGGCGTTGAGCTCCCAGTCAAACCATTTTGCGGGCCTCAGCGCACCCTGAAATTCTATGCCCATGCGATAGGAGTCAGGGACGTTGACGCTTATGGCATTGCCGGTGTCGGAGAGCTGACCGGTGACCACGAGCTGGTCCTTATAGTCCATATAATAGAGGTTGGCTCCAACCGAGAAGAGGTCGCTGTTATAGAAGTAGCCCATTTCATAGTCCATCATTCTCTCGGCCTCGGGATAGTGGTCGGGGTCGGAGTCTGTGAAATTGTCGCGTGTAGGCTCCTTGTGGGCCACACTCCAGGAGGCGTAGGCGCGGTGGCCGCCGCGGTTGAAGGCGATGCCGAGCTTGGGATTGAAGAAATTCCAGTTGCGGTAGAGGTCGAGGCGCGCCATATCGTCGGTGTTCCAGTCGAAGTTGTCGCTCGCGCCGCGGATGGTGTAGCGGATGTGGCGGTACTGGAGGTCACCGTAGGCCGAGAAGTTTTTGGTGATGTCCACATCGGCTCTGACGAAGAAATTGGTGTCGAATTTGCGACCCACATTGTGGTAGTAGGGCTGCAGGGGGTCTATGGCTCCGATATAGTTTCTCACCCATTTCACTTGTCCGAAGTGGACACCGCGGTGCCAGTTGGCGGCGCCGCCTCCTGTGAGGGTCAGCAGCGAGTGCTCGTAGCGTATGTTGAACATGCCGCCTCCGAAGTCGTTGTCGTTAAATTTCAGACGTATGAGGTCTGACTTCTTCACCTTGTTACCCTCGCTGTCATAGTAAGGCTCGAGGCCATATTCAGAGAGAGTGCGGGAGGTCTTATACTGGTCGTAGTAGCCGTCGCCCTTGGTGTAGTGGAGTGCGGCGTTGATCGAGAGCGACTGTCCTATCTGCTTGTTGAGCAGGAGCTGGAAATGATGCTGCGTGAAGTTGTCGCATTGGTCGTGATAGAAGGCGGTAGAGCCATCCGAGGCGGTGTATTTGCCGCAGGGATTGTAGCGGCGCCCATATTTTTGCATATCCTCCTTCGATGCATAGTCCCAGGCCATATATGTGCGTTCCTTTCCACCGAAGGCTATGAGGCGGAGCGAGAGGTCGTCGGCGCGATAGGCGAGCTGCCCCATGTAGCTCCAGAGCTTTGAGAATGCGCGGTCGATGTAACCGTCAGATCCTATGTGGCTTATGCGAGCGTCGGCACTCCAGTGGTTGCCGAAGAGTCCTGACGACACTTTGATTGTCTCCTTGTTGGAGTTGAAGGAGCCGTAGGTGGCGGAGACCATTGCCGAGGGGGTAGTGGAGGGAGCTTCGGTGAGCATGTTGATCGACGCTCCGAAGGCACCCGCGCCGTTGGTTGATGTCCCTGCACCGCGCTGAATCTGGATGTCGCGCAGCGACGAGGCAAGGTCAGGCATATTGACCCAGTAGACATTGTGGCTCTCGCTGTCGTTGATAGGAA
The DNA here is from genome assembly GCA_964619395.1 of uncultured Staphylococcus sp. Taxonomy (GTDB): domain Bacteria; phylum Bacteroidota; class Bacteroidia; order Bacteroidales; family Muribaculaceae; genus Duncaniella. The sequence continues at coordinate 2,615 of CAZUEY010000080.1, forward strand.
TACCGTTGGCTGTGATGTTGATTCGCGAGCCGTCAGAACCTCTGACTCTCAGGCTCGAATACCCAATGCCGGCGCCGGCATCGCCCGTTGAGATAATCGATGGCGCAGACTCGAGGATGCTCGGGATATCGCGGCCATCATTACTTTTGGCAATCTGAGCACGTGTGATGTTGGTAAATGCCACCGGAGTCTTCACTCCTGCGCGGTTGGCTGTAACCTCCACACCTGCGAGTTGAACACTTAGGCTGTCGGCCAGAGCCTCAGCCTCGTCGGCAGCATCAGCATGTGCCACCGAAGGGAAAGCCGTCAGACATATCATGACGCTTCCCCACGAAAGGAATCTTTTCATTGATTAAATTTTGCTTACGCCGGTATTACCCGGATCAAGTTCGAGGGTTTGTTCTCAGCGTCGCGGCCTCGGGAGGCTGCGAGCGCACCCCTAAAAATAAATCATGCGATCGCACCGCAAAAGTAGTCAAAAAATCTTAATCTCCAAAACCTTCGCCATTTCCTCACCATTTCCCTCGCTGCGACACAGGGGAAAAATTGAATTTTCAATCACCTAAAGAAGTTTTCTATAAACAAATCGCTAATTTTGCACTTGCCGGTTGAGAGTAGGGATGGTGGAAAAAACAGTAATTTTTAAATGAAAGAGCCGGAAAATGAGACAGAATTTTAATTTTAGAAGAATATGTATTAACTTTGCAAACTGCAAATTGTATCGCATCAATAATAAAACGAATCACAATAAATAGAAATGGCAACTAACCAGCCCCAAGAAACCCGCACCTCAATCGATGAGGTCAACGACGCACTCACCGGTATCGGTCAGAAGGTGCAGTCTAATCCTAAAGTTATCGTATGGTCATGCGTAGCCGTGTGCGCTGTGGTGGCTATCATCCTGATCTGGATTTTCGGCATCCGTCAGCCCGGCCAGAAAGCAGCAGCCAATGCTCTCGGTCAGGCAGATATGGAACTCATTGCCGGCAATGATTCGATAGCACTTGAAAAATATAAGCAAGTGGCCGCCAACCATGGCTACGCCGCCGGCAACAATGCCTCCCTCAACGCCGCCATCCTCCTCTACAGCGATGGCAAATATGAGGAGGCTCTCAGCTATCTCAAGAAATACTCTGCTTCCGAGAGCATAATCGGTGCTTCGGCCAAGTCGCTCGAGGGGGACTGCTATGTCAACCTCAAGAAATATCCCGAGGCTGTCGACTGCTTCAAGCAGGCTGTCAAACTCTCCGACAAGAATCCTCACTACACTCCCGCTTTCCTCATGAAGGAGGCTACCGTGCTCCATGAGCTTAAGGACTATAAGGCTGAAGCCGACATCTATCAGCAGATTGTCGACGAGTATCCTTCCTACGGTCAGGAGATAGGGGTGGATATCCGCAAATATCTCGAGCGTGCTCAGGACGCCGCTGCCTCTAAATAACAAACAGAAGCGGCAGCTGCTCCCCCGCAGCCTCTGAGCCGACACCCGGGCGCTCCCCCTCGCTATATAGATTATTATAGGTGGCGATGAGCAGCTACCCCCCGGAGTCATGGCAGAGTCTCCCCCTCCCGTGTAAGGGCGAGGCTTGTGAAAAAACATATAGGAGAGAGACAGGAGATGGTGACGCCCTCTGAGGCGCATCACTTCTCTGCCTCTCTTTTGTCTTTCCCCCTCCGGCTCTCCGACAAGCCTTCCGCTCGGCAGACGGCCGCAACAAATATTGAAAACAATAACTAAAACCTTAATAATCAGTCCATGAAACAGATCTACCTCTCGGCTGCCATCCTGGCGGCTGCTTTGGCGGCATCTCCTGTGGCTCAAGCCGATAGCACTGACCCTGCGTCAGTCGTCGAAAGCTGGAGCGAGGATGTGGCCTCTCCAAAGATCATCGACATCAATTTCACCGACACTTCCTGGCCCGACACATGGCCGGTGGTGTGGGAGCCTTCGAATGGAGTCACCCCCAGTGGCTCCGCTATGTACTGCCCCGAGTATTCCTCGGGCCGATATGTCAACGCCGTGCTTGAAGTGCCCGTCAATGGAGGCACAGAGCTGACCTATCCGGTGCTCTTCCATAACTGCACCTTCGCAACCAAAGAGTCAAACGGCGGCCTGGCAGCAACAACGGCCGCTTTCGCCCGCCTCTACTACGAAGGGCAGAAAGCCAGCGGCAACAGTGCCTCAACCTACAATAACTGGACCGTGGCCGGCCACAAAAACTATCTCGAAGACAATCTCCGCTATCCCGAGGGCGCCGGCCGCAATCCCAAGCCAAACTATGGCGAGGCCGGATTCGTGCAGTTCTGCCGCAATGCCTCCGAAGATGGAGTCACCTCGCTCCACGGATGGATGGAGATAGACCATATCCCCTACGTGGAGCGCGTCCAGTGGTCGTGGTCCAACACTTCGTGGGGCCGTGGCATCAAGTGCGACATCAAGATTGGCGACGGCGAGTGGAAACCCCTCGTCTGGATGGGCTCCGAGAAGCAGAAGCAGGGCTGGACAGTGTTCTCTGACCAGGGCTACTTCATGGAGAATGTCATCGACGCCCACGACGTGTCGCTTCGCTGGCGTATATGGGATGGCGACGGTGTTCAGGGCGATCAGGTGCAGGAAGCCCCCTTCGACTGGCAGGCTATCGACCCTCTGGCCCAGCGCCAGGCTGCCCGTGTGCATAAAATCAAGATCTACGGCGACGAAATCACCCCCGAGCAGGCAGCCTACGCAAAGGAAAATCCCCTTGCCGACGTGGGCGAGATCACCGATCTCAGCCAGTTTGGCTATGGCTCGTCGGTAGAGACTCCCGCTCCTGATGCCGACGCTCAGGTGACGCTGCTCTATGTCAACCCTGACGGCAGCGGCGACTACACCACAATCCAGGCTGCCATCGACGCCGTAGGGTCAGGCGAGCGTGGAATCATCTACATTGCCCCCGGCATCTACGAAGAGAATATCTATAGCGGCACCAAGGAGAGCCATGGCAAATTCATCTCCCTTATCGGAGAGGATCCCGCCACCACTATCCTCACTTCGGCCACTAACCGTGGCGACGGCCTTAAGAGCTATCTTGACTGCGCAGCCCTCAATGTGTTCACCGACCGCTTCTACTGCGAGAATCTCACCATCCGCAATACCTCGGGCAATGTAGGGCAGGCCGAAGCACTCTTCACCTCCGGCGATGCCCATCTGTTTAAAAACTGCCGCCTCGAGGGCTTCCAGGACACCTTCAAGGCCGGGACCAACGCCCGCGGCTACTTCACGGACTGCACCATCAGCGGCGCCACCGACTTTATCTACGACGGCGGCCTCGAATGGTTTGAAAATTGCCGTATCCTCTGCGTCAAGTCGCCCAACGGTGGCTATATCACAGCCCCTGCCGACGCAGCCCTGAATATGACCTCCGTATTCTATCCTGAGCTCAGCGTCTCCCCCTTCCATGCCGGTCTCTTCCTGAGCAATTGCGACATCACTGCCGAGGATGGCGTTGGTGAGGCCACATACTATCTCGGGCGCCCATGGAAAGAAAATTCAGGCGCCATGTTCCTCAACTGCCGCCTCGGCTCCCACATCAAAGCTGAGGGGTGGCAGTCTTGGAACGGCAACGAAAGCTCTGCCTCGCTCTTTGAGTATAAGAATATCAACGCCGACGGCTCTCTTGCCGATGTGAGCCGCCGCGCCTCCTTCAGCCATCAGGCTTCCGATGGCGAGGTTGAGGCTTATATCAATCCCGACTTCCTCTTCGCAAAGGCTTCGGCAATCCCCTTCGACTATAAGGGGATCCTCAAAGGTGCGTCGGCGCCCTCCAACTTCACGGTGATGCCCACCGCCATCGCCTGGGAGAGCGACGAGAATGCCGCCGGTTTCATCGTTTACCGTAACGGGAAGATGACAGCCCTCCTTGCCGAGCCATCCTTCGACCTCCCCGAGGGAGCAGATGCCTCGGAGTTCAGCGTCAGCAGCATCTCCCGCCATGGCGTCACCTCCGCCCCCGTGAGCGCCGCCGAGGCTCTCCGCATCAAGGCCTTCCCCACAGCCGAAGGTTTCGGCAAGTTCACATCCGGAGGCCGTGGAGGGCAGGTGGTGAAAGTCACCTCCCTCGCCGACGACGGCTCTGCAGGTACCCTCCGCTGGGCCTTCCAGCAGTATCCCGGCCAGCCCATCACCATCCTCTTCGAGGTCAGCGGTGATATCACTCTTGCCTCTGAACTCCGCGTCAACCGCGCTAACTGGACCCTCGCAGGCCAGAGCGCTCCCGGCGAAGGTATCGTAATAACCCACAATAAGGTCAACTTCGGTGGCTCGCAAAACTTCATCGTGCGCAATCTCCGCTTCCGTATCGGCCAGCGCAACCTTGCCGGCGATATCCTCCCTGACAATGCCTGCGGCGTGGAGAACTGCACAAACTTTATCTTCGACCACTGCTCCTTCGGATGGTCAGTAGAGGAGAATATGAACACCGCTGACTCCCACTTCCTCACCGTTCAGTATTCAATGGTCCACGAAGGCCTCTACAATGCCGGTCACTCAAAGGGTGAGCGCGGCTACGGATGCCAGTGGGGTGGGTCGCCCGCAACTTACCATCACAACCTCCTGGCTCACAACAATTCCCGCTCTCCCCGTTTCAACGGCGCCCGTGGCGAGGACAATGTGGTGTTCATGGAGTATATCAACAATGTCAACTACAACTACGGCAAGCGCGGCGCTTGCTATGGCGGCGAGAACACTGCCGATATCTCGGAATACAACGGCCTCAACTCGGCCCACGAGTGCAACTTCATAGGCAACTACTACAAGCCCGGTGCCTACTCGGATAAAAACACCGTGGAATTCGTGGCTCCAAGCTATGCCCGCAGCGGCGCTAAATCGTGGGGTCCCTCCAAGTGGCACCTCAGCGGCAATATAGCCGAAGGGTTCGACGATGTCAACGCCGACAATTATCTTGCCCTCAAGCCTGAAGGCTACACCCTCGCTCAGGTGCGCAGCGACGAACGCATCGTCACAGCCACCCCCTGGCATAAATACAGCCCCGTGGGCGCTGTCGGCACCTACGTCCCCGAGCACTATATGATGTATGACATCGAGAGTGCGTCCGATGCCTTCAACACCGTTATCGAAAAGGCCGGTACCGTCAACCGCGACAAGGTGGAGCGCCGTGTGGCTCTCGAGGCCAAGGAAGGCACTTCGACCAACGGTGGCAAGCTCGCCGGAGCCGGCTCAGGTATCATCGACACCGAGAATGATGCCGAAGGCTTCTTCGACTACGATAAGACCTATACCGTGGCCACCGACACCGACGGCGACGGCATGCCCGACAAGTGGGAGCAGGATAATGGCCTCAACCCCGCCGTGGCCGACAATAATCTTGTCAATGCCGAGGGCTATACCGCCCTTGAGGCCTACCTCAACTCTCTCATGGGTGAGACTACGGTAGGCGGTTTCGAAAGCGGTATCGCTGCCGTGGTGATCCCCGCTGCTATCAGCTACGACAGCGACACCCACACCCTCTATGCTTCGCCCGAAACCATCGGCGCCACCCTTGAGGTCTACACCCTCGACGGACGCCTGCAGATGCTCAAGACCATCAGCAGCGAAGCCACCTCGCTTGAGAGCCTCGCCCCCGGAGTGATCCTCATCCGCGTATCCTCCCGCACCGTAGCTCCCGCCGTAATCAAAGCAACCCGCTGAAGCCGGGGAGGAGCCTGCATCCCCCGAGCCGCCATGTTGGGACGCACGGCCCGAGCCACGATGTAGGGACGCACGGCTCGTGCGTCCGGAGGAGCCGCATAACCCCGAACATCAACCCGCATGCGGGTTGTTGTTCGGGGTTGTTTTGCGGGAATTTTTCATTTGCGGGTGTTCCGGACGCACGAGCCGTGCG
>CAZUEY010000081.1:0-8414 GCA_964619395.1 uncultured Staphylococcus sp.
ATTGGGGGCTAATATGGTCCGAGATTTTGCGCTTCGTTCTTGAATCTCCGCAATTTACTCTGCAAATTGTGGAGAACTTGATCCATACCTCCACCTCTTAAGACATCTATCTCCTTTGGGCAGGGGTTGATAGAGGAGTGGAAGGGGCGTCAGAGGGTAGTGTTGGTGGTTTCGGTGGTGGCGGAATTATTTGCGGTGGCCTGAGCTTCGCGCTTCTCATAATGCTTGAGTTCGCCGCGACGCTCATAGGAGCGTCCGATGAGCATAAAGAGTCCGCTGACAAGTATAATGCCGCTAATAGTCAGGGTGGTAACCCATGTGGCAATGGCGAGAGCGCCGGCCAACATCATTATTAAGTAGGCAATTACTACCCCCATAAGGAGGATGAAGCCTAACCAGAACAATCCTTTACCAAATGATTTCATAGTTGAAGTGATTTTTAAACTGTTGATTCTATATATGTATAAGGATTTTGTGTGGGTTATTGTTCACTCTTGTATGTCAGCTTATTCCTATTGGGCACCGTTGGTGTGTCGGGTGCCAATGCTGTCTTCTGAGCGTGAGCTATTTAGTGGAGTGCTTGGCGATGATATCGAGCGCATTGCGGGTATAAGCCACGGGGTCAGGGGCATTCACTATGGCTTCGCTCATCGATATGCCGCTCACTCCGGCTGCAAGCAGTGAGGGGATGTCGGCGACTGTCACCCCGGTGTAGGCTACGATTGGCAGAAGTATGTCGGCACTTCTGACACTTTTCACTATGCGGTTGACATCATCGGTCGACAGAACCGGAGCATCCGACTCAGCGGTGTCGCTCTTATGGATAGGTCCGAGGTCAACATAGTCAACATCCCATCCTTTGAGCTTCGTGATATCTTCGGCTGTGTGGGCTGTGCAACCAATGATAGCCTCCGGCCCGAGATTCTCACGAACCACAAGAGGATTCATGCTGTCCTGAGGGAGATGCACGCCGTGTACTTTCATCTCCATTGCGAGTTCCACACGGTTGTCAAAGAGCAGGAAAGCCTCGTTTTCTCTGCAGAGGGGGATTATCTCGTTGGCAACAGCACGAAATTCATCATCTGAAGCACCATCGATCCGCAGCTGGATCCACCGGCAGCCACCTTCTAAAGCCATTTGCACCTGTTCAGCTACAGAATAGCGATCAGACTGGGTCGTAACGAACTGAATCATCTTTCGGCTCTCATTGGGTTGTTTAGAAAATCGTTATATGCGAGCTTAATCCCCTCGGGGAGCTCGGTGGAGTATGTCCAGCCGAGACCGGTAGCTTTGGAGACATCAAGAAGCTTGCGCGGGGTGCCGTTGGGTTTGGTGGTGTCCCACACGATACGCCCCTCATAGCCTATGGTCTTTGCCACGAGTTCCGAGAGTTCCTTGATGGTAATCTCTTTACCGGTACCTGCATTTACAGTCTCGTTGCCGGAATAGTTGTTCATCAGGAAGACGCAGAGGTCAGCGAGATCGTCGACATAGAGAAATTCGCGCAGTGGGGAGCCATCGCCCCAGCACACCACTTCCGGTGCCCCGGCCACCTTAGCTTCATGAAATCGACGTATGAGCGCCGGCAGCACATGAGAGTGTGTAGGATGGTAATTGTCGTTGGGGCCGTAGAGGTTGGTAGGCATCACCGAGATATAGTCGGTGCCGTACTGGCGGTTGAGATATTCGCAGTATTTGAGGCCTGAGATTTTGGCCAAAGCATAGGCTTCGTTGGTTTTCTCGAGAGAGGATGTCAGCAGACATGATTCAGGCATAGGCTGCGGAGCCATGCGGGGGTAGATGCAGGAGGAGCCGAGAAATTCCAGTTTTTTGACTCCGTGGACCCACGCCGAGTGGATCACGTTCATCTCCAGCATCATGTTTTCATACATGAAGTCGGCCGGGGCGGAATTGTTGGCCTCGATACCCCCCACTTTGGCAGCAGCGAGAAACACATAATCGATCCTCTCCTGCTCAAAGAAGAGGTCTACGGCCTTCTGATCTGTGAGGTCGAGTTCAGAGTGAGTGCGAGTGACGATATTCTCATAACCGAGCTTACGCAATTGCCTCACAATCGCCGAGCCCACCATGCCACGGTGTCCGGCCACATATATGCGCGAATCTTTTTCCATCATTTCACGATGCCCTTTTCGAGATATTCAGCGAGATTGGTGCGTACTTCTTCGCCGGCGCGCTCAATGGCTACTTTAGCCATGTCAGCGTCGACCATAAGGTTGACGAGTTGCTCAAACGATGTTTTCTTGGAGGGATCCCATCCGAGCTCCTTGCGGGCTTTCGATGGATCGCCCCAGAGGTTGACTACGTCTGTGGGGCGATAGAAGTCAGGCGACACCTCAATAATCACTTTACCGGTCTTTACATCAATCCCTTTCTCGTCGGCACCCTCACCTTCAAAGCGCAGCTCGATGCCGGCTCTGCGGAAAGCGAGGAGGCAGAATTCGCGCACGGAGTGTTGCTCTCCGGTTGCTATGACATAGTCGTCAGGTTTCGGTTGCTGGAGGATGAGCCACATGCACTCCACATAGTCCTTGGCATAGCCCCAGTCGCGTAGCGATGATAGGTTGCCAAGATATAGCTTCTCCTGTTTTCCCTGGGCGATGCGTGCTGCTGCAAGTGTGATTTTGCGGGTGACGAAAGTTTCGCCTCGGCGCTCAGACTCATGGTTGAAAAGGATGCCTGAGCAGCAGTACATACCGTAGGCCTCGCGGTATTCCTTCACAATCCAAAACCCATAAAGTTTGGCAACAGCATAGGGAGAGTATGGATGGAAGGGTGTCTTTTCGTTTTGTGGCACTTCCTCAACTTTCCCATAAAGCTCAGAAGTAGAAGCCTGATAGATGCGGCAACTCTTGGTGAGCCCACACAGGCGGACTGCTTCGAGGATACGGAGAACACCCGTGGCATCGACGTTGGCGGTAAACTCCGGAGCGTCAAACGAAACCTGGACATGGCTTTGGGCTGCGAGATTGTAGATTTCGTCAGGACGAACCTGGGAGATCACCTGAATAAGCGACATAGAGTCGCCGAGATCGGCATAGTGGAGATGGAAATTCTTATGACCCTCGAGATGAGCAATGCGTTCGCGGAAGTCAACGGAGGAGCGTCGGATAGTCCCATGCACATCATAACCTTTTTCGAGAAGCAGTTCGGCAAGAAACGAACCGTCCTGGCCGGTGACACCTGTGATGAGCGCTGTTTTCATATATTTCTATTTATGGAGTTAACGTATGAGTAAGTTGAGGAGGAATGGAGTGGAATTTTTTTTGTGGAGAGTGAACGGAAGAGACAAGAGTGTTACTTCACAGTAACCTTTACAGGCGCAGCCTTCAGCTTCTGCCACTGGCGTAGCAGAGCAAACCACTGCTCCGAAGTTCGGGGGGAGGCAGCGTCGCGCAGAGCCGCAGAAGTGAAGCTGTATTTTATAAGCCCATTGCTGTCAGTCTTGAGAAGGGTGAGATAGTTGACATCATCTTCTTTGACCGATTTGAGATAAGGTGGAGCCACATAAATGCCGAGTCCAAGGGTGTCGGCAATATCTTTCATGTTTTTGTCAGGAACATTTGAGCCCCAGCTGCCGGCCAAGCCTGTAGAGTCGAGGAAGCCTTCATTGTCTATGGCGAGCTTCTGGATACCGGTGCAGTAGATGTTGCTTGCCGGCGCTCCTGAGATCTTGATCTCCACATCGTAATCGCGGTGACGGTCGTAGATGGTGTAGCGCTGACGCATCTCCAGAGGTCGGCCATTGTAAACCCAGCCACGGTCATAAACCTCGATGATGGATCTAACCGGACCTGAGGTGATCACTCTCTGCATGCGGGTGCTTACAGTGTCGATGGTCATCGGGTTACCATCCTGATAGCCTCTGAAGGAGCCGAGTGCCACTGAAGTGCCAGCCCAAAGGATGTCGCGGCCATAACCTTGCTCGAGCTGCTCGCGGGTAGTGTAGAAACCGGTGGTCTCCAGCTCGAGCTGAGGAGTGTTTTTGGCATAGAGATCCACGCTCTGGCGATTATCCATATATATACGTATGGCATTGTAGAGGCCTTCGAGCACTGCGCCATGGCCATAAATGCTATTGTACATCTCCCTATTGTCGGCACTTCCCGGGAATGCTATAGCCTGGATAGCGGGGTGCTTCTTGTTTTTATCGTTGAGCTTGATGTAGGCGCTGGTCCCCGGCTGAAATGATTTCGCTCCGGAAGCCTCTGAAAGATCAACGCTGAAGGTGCGCGTCTCTGAGGGCTTGAGGTCAACGAGAAACACCAGTTCGTCAGCGCGGCCATCATCGTTGAGGTCGTCGAGCTGATATTTTATCTCAGGGTGCCCCTTGATGGTAGCGGAATTTATATCCTTACCTTTGGCGTTAATAGGCACAACAACCGGCACGGCCTCGCGCTCTACGCCGAGAGGGTTGCTCACTGTCACTGTGAGAGCTAACAGAAGGGTGGAAAGCGACATCATGGTAGATTAAGTTTGATAAATAGTTGGAAGATTATGAATTTTTAGGGGAAAGAAAAAACCGCAGGATTCAGGGCCTTACCATGTAATATGTCATTGTAAGCCTTTAATCCTGCGGTTGTGGTTTTAATCAGTGTGATTGGTAGATACCTAAGTCGGTGAGCGAAGCCTGGAAAGCTACTCCGAGTTACTGTCCCAGATAAGCTTTCAGGAGGTGGCTCTTCTGGCCTTTGAGACGGCGGATAGCTTTCTCCTTAATCTGGCGGACGCGTTCGCGGGTGAGGTCAAACTTAGCTCCGATCTCCTCGAGAGTCATCTCCTGACACCCGATGCCGAAGAACATTTTCAGTATCTCACGCTCGCGGTCGTGGAGCTGCTTGAGAGCGCGATCAACCTCCTTCGAGAGCGACTCCTGAGTGAGAGTAGCATCTGCCATAGGGGAATCGTCGTTGGTGAGCACATCGAGCAGACTGTTGTCCTCTCCCTCCACAAAGGGGGCATCGACAGAGATGTGGCGACCGGACACCTTGAGGGTATCGGCGATTTTGTCGACTGGCACATCAAGCTTCTCAGCGAGTTCCTCGGGGGAGGGGCGACGCTCATTTTCCTGTTCAAATTTTGAGAGGGCTTTGCTGATTTTGTTGAGCGAACCTACCTGATTGAGAGGGAGGCGCACGATGCGGCTCTGCTCGGCAAGAGCTTGAAGGATCGACTGGCGTATCCACCACACTGCGTATGAGATAAATTTGAAGCCACGGGTCTCGTCAAATTTCTGCGCTGCCTTTATCAGGCCGAGATTTCCTTCGTTGATAAGATCGGGGAGGCTGAGTCCCTGATTCTGATACTGTTTGGCTACCGAGACTACGAAGCGTAAGTTTGCGCGGACGAGCTTGTCGAGGGCTCTTTGATCTCCTTGGTGAATGCGCTGGGCAAGGTCTACTTCCTCTTCAACTGAAATCAACTCTTCGCGTCCGATTTCCTGAAGGAATTTGTCGAGAGAGGCGCTTTCACGATTGGTGATTGATTTTGTAATTTTTAATTGTCTCATATATCTACGTTAGCGGATAATTCGTGCAAAGGTAGTAATTTTTCGGCTTTTTTCAAAATTTATTTTCTTGGCTCCGGTTATTATAACTCAAATCAGGCTTTGATATTGTGTAAAATAGTGTGAAATAGGGGCGTAGAAACCGAAATCTTGCTGATTATGCGCGATAAAGGTGTAATAATTAAAAATAATTTCGTAACTTTGCAACCCATAACTGTTAACAAGGAAGCGGCCTCCGGTGTTCACACCCCGGCTGATGATTTTCAGAGACGGCAACTCGCATAGTACCCCACTTTTCGGGCCGGACCGCTTCTGTCACCAACCGCCCATTTTAAGCTAAATGGATTCAAAGAAAGTATTATTCATCACACAAGAAGTAGCCCCTTATCTTGCTGAGACACCTCTCTCGGTGTTTGGCCGCGATATTCCTCAGGGGATCCACGGCAAGGAGTTTGAGGTCAGAACTTTTACCCCCAAATATGGGTGTATCAACGAGCGTCGCAATCAACTCCACGAGGTGATCCGCCTCTCGGGAATGAATCTGATCATCGACGATACTGACCATCCTCTTATCATTAAGGTAGCTACTCTGCTCCCATCGCGCATGCAGGTTTACTTTATCGACAACGATGACTTCTTCCAGTCGCTCCCTGAGAAGGGTCTGGAAACCGACCTGCTCCCTGACGACAACGACGAGCGTGTGATGTTTTTCACCATGGGCGTGGTAGAGACGGTGAAGAAACTGCGCTGGCATCCCGCCATCATCCACTGCAGCGGATGGGTATCGGCGATGGCACCCCTCTATCTTCGCCGCAAATATGCCGACGACCCCGCTTTTCGCGACTCAAAGATAGTCTATACGCTTCATCCCGAGAAATTCGAGGGGACGCTCGATGAACGCTTCGTGGAGAAGCTCCGCATGAGTGGCTTTGCTGACGACGACCTTGCTGCGATCAGCTCAGCCCCCGTTGACTTCAGCGCCCTGACTCGACTGGCGATCGATATGTCTGACGCGGTGATTCAGGCCACGGACGATGTCGACAGCAACCTGGTGGACTATGCCAAGGCTTCCGGCAAACCCTTCCTCGAATATGAAGAAGCTGAAGAACCCCACCGGAGATACACCGAATTCTATCGTATACTCCTGGGCGAGGAGGATGATTGAAATTTCAAAGTTTTCTTGAACCCACTTCCAAAATGAAAAAAATTGTTTTACTCCCCCTTATCGCCGCCATGTTGCTCCCCTTTGCATCATGTGAGGATAGCGTGACATCTGCCGGCGGCAGCCTCGTGCAGGATGAGGTGGAGATCATCATTGATACGGATTTCAATGTGACAGGTCGCTCGGTGAGCAATTCGCTCGTCCAGTCGCGCACTGTTCTCCAATTGCTCGGAAATATCGACGCCAAAGGTTATGGTAGCCTCAAAAGCGATATCGTCTGCCAATATATGCCTGCGGCTGCCCTTGTCACTGATGGAGTGTCGGCCGAGACCATTGACTCGGTCAAACTGATACTATCAATGTTTAAGGATGGTTTTGCCGGTGACTCAGTGGTGCCTATGGGACTCAAGGTCTATGAGCTCAACCGCCAGCTCCCCTCACCAATCTATAGCGACTTCGACCCTACCGGCTACTACGATACCTCCGACGAAATAGGGGAGACCGTCTATTCAGGCCTTATCGATGGCGCTAAAGGTGTTGGAACTGATAATTCAGGAAGTATCTATAAACAGATATATGTAGACCTCCCCCGCGACTTCGGAGTGAAGCTCTTCAACTGCTACAAAACCGCACCACAGATTTTTTCCGACCCTCAGGCCTTCGCCAACTGGTTTCCCGGCCTTTATATCGCCAACTCTTTCGGCTCGGGGCGTGTGACCCGCATAGTGTCAAACCTAATCAATGTTTACTATCATACCGTAAAACCCATACCTGACACGACCCGCGATACGGTGGTAAACGCCGTAGGGTCGTATCTCGCGGTCACACCTGAGATTATCACCAATAATAATATCACCTATTCCATGGCCACATCACTCAGCGATGATGTTGCAGCCGGTAAAACACTACTTGTGGCCCCGCTCGGCTACGATGTGGAGTTTACTTTCCCGGCCTCAGAGATACTCCGTCGCTACAAGGAGCAGAGTGGCAACCTTTCGGTGATAAATTCACTCACCTTCTCGATCCCCGCCAAGAATATCGACAACAACTACGGCCTCACTCCACCACCTTATATACTTATGGTGAAAAAGAAGGATAAGGATAAATTTTTCAATGGCCGTCAGGTGAACGACAATATATCATCATTCTATGCCTCCTACAACACAGGCACCCGCAGCTATGAGTTCTCTTCCATGCGCGACTATATTCTCGATATAGTCAAGAAGGGTGAGGCGACGGCTGATGATGAAGAGTTCGTGATTTGTCCTGCAATGGTTTCGTTCTACGTCAACTCGTCCTCTGACTACTATTCTTACTACTACGGATACAACACTCAGTCAACTCAGGTAAGTTCCATCACCCCCTATATTTCGCAGCCTGTGATGGCAGAACTTGATTTCAGCAAAGCCTCAATAAAGTTCACTTTCTCAAAACAGACACTTGGTCAGTAAGAGAAAAAACTTTACCTTTGCACTGCTTCAAGCGTAGAGAGTCTCCTGAAACGCCCGGGGGCATTGATTTCCGAAGAGAATCACCCTCTGAAGCATTTCAGAAAGATCATCGCAGAGCTTTCAATATGTAAGTAACTTAAGTTGAGGTCTACACAAAGATTCATATCTTTTTGTGATCTAAATGATGATTGAATTTTTCTAAGCCGCAATAGCTCAGTTGGTTAGAGCATTTCATTCGTAACGAAAAGGTCGTGGGTTCGAGTCCCACTCGCGGCTC
>CAZUEY010000082.1:0-8293 GCA_964619395.1 uncultured Staphylococcus sp.
TCTGCTCAATGATAGTCCGCCCCAGCGTTAACATTCCTTATCGAATGGGCTCTTATATTACACCTATTATATTATAAGGTCTCAACCATGAGCACTCTTCATCATTTGCATCGCTCAATTTTTCTTACTAAATTTGTGAGGTGTCAGCCTGGGCTCTCTCCCCCGTTGACCACCTTTTCCCATCCTCTCCCCTCCCCCAATTTTCAATTCCCAAAATCACAATGTCACTATGTCCGACGATGCCCTGAGCCAACTCTATTTCAAAGATACCGCTTTTCAAAATCTGATGCAGAAGCGCATCTTCAATGTGCTCCTCATCGCTTCTGCCTACGATGCCTTTATGATGGAGGAGGATGGTCGAGTAGAAGAGCAGCTCTACTTTGAGTACACCGCTCTCAATCTCTCCTCCCCTCCCCGCGTCACACGCGCTCTCAACACCAAGGAGGGACTTGAGATTCTGGCCGCCAAGCATTTCGATCTCGTCATCATGATGCCGGGTAACGATATCACCGAGACCTTCACAGGCGCCCGACGCATACGCGACGCATACCCCAACGTCCCTATCATCGTGCTGACTCCCTTCTCCAAGGAGGTGTCGCGACGTCTCTCTAAGGAGGATTTCTCGGGTATCGACTATGTCTTCTCGTGGCTCGGCAATGTCGACCTCCTGCTGGCAATCATCAAACTTCTTGAGGATAAGATGAATGCCGAAAATGACATCAATAATGTGGGAGTACAGATGATCCTTCTGGTGGAAGACTCCGTCAGATTCTACTCCTCGGTTCTTCCCATTCTTTACAAATTCATCCTCAAGCAGTCGCTGGAATTCTCTACCGAGGCACTCAACGAGCATGAGCAGATGCTCCGCATGCGAGGACGCCCCAAGGTGATGCTCGCCCGTGACTACGAGGAGGCGATGGCACTCTACGACCGCTACTCCGACCATATTCTTGGGGTGATTACCGATGTTTCCTTTATGCACGACGGCAAGAAGGACCCCAAGGCAGGCATTAAACTTGCCCGTGCACTGCGCGAGCGCGACCCCTTCCTGCCTATCATCATCGAAAGCTCCGAGCCTGAGAATGCCCACGATGTCGCTGAGTTAGGCTGCACTTTTATTGATAAGAACTCAAAGAAGTTTCCTGTGGATCTCGGTAAAGCTATCACCGGCAACTTCGGTTTCGGCGACTTTGTGATACGCAATCCTGATACGGGCGAGGAGATTCTGCGCCTAAAATCGCTCAAAGATCTTCAGAAACATATCTTCGACATCCCGGCAGAGGCTCTCTACTGGCATGCTTCCTACAATGACATCTCGCGATGGCTCTACTCCCGCGCCATGTTTCCGATCGCCGAGGTTATCAAGCACCACCGCTTCCGCGACCTCGAGGATGCACCACAGGTGCGAAAGCTCTTCTTCGACCTTATCGTTAAATACCGTCGCATGAAAAATCGTGGCGTGGTGGCCATTTTCCGCAAAGACCGCTTTGACCATTATTCCAACTTCGCACGCATCGGAGAGGGGTCGCTCGGCGGCAAGGGGCGCGGCTTGGCGTTTATCGACTCCATAATAAAGAAAAATCCTGTCTGCGACAACTTTGACGGCATCTCCATCACCATCCCCCGCACAGTGGTACTTTGCACCGATGTGTTCGATGAATTCATGGAGACAAACAAGCTCTATCCTATCGCGCTTAGCGACGCTCCTGACGAGGAGATCCTCGCACGGTTTCTCGAAGGGAAACTCCCCGCGAGCATCAAGGACGACCTTCTGGCCCTATTCGATGTGATCGACACCCCTATCGCCGTCCGCAGCTCGAGTCTGCTTGAAGACTCCCACTATCAGCCCTTTGCCGGAATTTATTCCACCTATATGGTACCTAAACATGACGACCATCAGACGATGCTTCGACTTGTCTGCGATGCCATAAAGGGTGTCTACGCCTCAGTGTTCTATGCTGACTCCAAGGACTATATGACAGCCACTTCCAATGTCATCGATCAGGAAAAGATGGCGGTGATCCTCCAGGAGGTCGTAGGCAAGGAGGTGGATGGCTACTACTTCCCCTCCTTCTCAGGCGTGGGTCGCTCGCTCAACTTCTACCCCATCAACGATGAGCAGCCCGAAGATGGTGTGGCGGAGATTGCCGTTGGTCTCGGCAAATATATTGTGGATGGTGGACTGGCGCTCAGATTCTCCCCCCGCCACCCCGACAATGTGCTCCAGACTTCTGAATTGGATCTGGCTCTGCGCGACACCCAGACGCGCATGTATGCTCTCGAGATGAAGTCCAAAGATAAAGCCGACCCAGAAGCCACTACCCCCCTGCCCCGACCCCTTACCGTCGACGATGGCTACAACATAGCAAAAGTCCGCGTCCAGGATCTCGCCGACAAGGGTGCGCTTAAATATATGGTGTCGACTTTTGATTTCCGCGACAATGTGATCCGCGACAACGATTACGGCGAGGGACGAAAAGTTGTAACATTCAATAACATACTCAAGCACAATGTATTTCCTCTCGCTCAGGCGGTTGATTTCATGCTCTCTACAGGTCAGGAGGCTATGCAACGCCCCGTAGAGATTGAGTTTGCGGGGCTGATCGGGGAGGATAAGAACATGATAGGACCCTCGGCCAAGAGCAAGGGGCGTCTCTACTGGCTCCAGATACGCCCGATAGTTGACCGCCGCGAAGTGGTCGACGAGGCTGTCATGGATGCACCTGACGATAAGTTGCTCCTCAAATCATCCTCAGCTCTCGGCCATGGAAATATAGAGGGAATCAAGACTGTGGTCTACGTCAGACCCGAGAAATTCTCATCGTCCAACAATTCCTTGATAGCCCGCGAAATAGAAAAAATCAACCGCGGATTCCTCGAGCGCGACGAGCGCTATATCCTCATCGGCCCTGGGCGCTGGGGCTCTTCTGACACCGCGCTCGGTATTCCAGTGAAATGGCCCGCGATATCCGGAGCAAGACTCATCGTGGAGTCGTCGCTCCCCTCCTATCGCATCGAGCCGAGTCAGGGTACTCATTTCTTCCAGAATCTCACCTCGTTTGGTGTGGCTTATTTCACAGTTGACACCAATGCCCTCCATAAGGAGGGTGAGGCTCCGGCTTCCATCTACGACGTGGAGTATCTCAACTCACTTCCCGCCACCTACGAAAGCGATTTTGTCAGGATTGTGACTTTCCCCGAGCCCCTCGCTATCAGTGTCAACGGCCTCAAACGCACAGGAGTCGTTCTAAAACCGGAATAACTTCACCACCCACCTGACAAAAAGAAATCTTGCATCAATTAAGAGGCTGCGCCGTAAAATCTTACGACACAGCCTCTTGTGTTGAAATAGTTTTGAAATTATAAAGTAGACGCCTCACGCGCCGAGTATCTTAAAAAGCAGCTGCAAGCATCTCTTTTGCTATAGACTGCACTGCAGCATGCATTTTTTCATACTGTTTCTGTCCGGCATTAGCCACTCCTGAAGTATATTTACGCATCAGAGAGGGGTTGATTCCGGCACGCTCTGCAATTTTTGACTGATTGAGAAAGTTGAAACGGTTGAAAAATGATGGCATGTCGTAGTGTACGACAAACTCGAGTTCAGGCAGAGACTTGCCTTCGGCTGCAAGATCCTTCTTGGATTGTTCATAAAACTCTATAAGGCTATCTATAGCAGCCTCCGAGGTTTCTCCATATCCCAAAAGACCGACATGAGGTATGTCCTCTTTCACGAAGCAAGAGAAATAGCCGTCGTTGGTCTGTTCAACTATAATATTTGCTGTCATAACTATATAATTATGAATAAAATATTTCTGGTGAAAACCAAATTTCATGGTTACCGCCATGACGAAGAAGATAACACCCGGCCGCAGATAGTTCCGCTTTCAGTTGTTTGTACTTCATAATTTCAAAGAACTACTAATTATCAACGCTACAAAAGTAGCAATTTTGCTCCATATTTGCAAATTATTTTTCAAAAATCACACAACTAATAAGGAGACTATATCAAAATGTGACATAGCCCCCTCATTATGGTAAAACGCTGAAATGTTAAATCTAATAAATTTCCGAAGGATGTAACCTTCCTATATTCCGCCTCATAGCCTTAGAACACGTAGCCGAATCCTACGTTGAGGTAGATGGGATAGAGGTTGAAGGTCACGGTCTTAAAAGATGAATTGAAGATATCGTTGAGCCCCCATGAAAGGTTGGCATTGACGTGGAGATGTTTGTAGGCTGTCCACGAGACTCCTCCTTGCACTCCCCATTGGAATGTACGGAGATTGTCGCCGAAATCGTAGGGAGCTTTTGCGTCCCCCATAAATTCAACTTTCTGACCTGTAGGATCCCCCTCACGGAGATAGCCTTCATAGACATATCCGTCGAAATTTTTACCCAAAGCTATGGCGAAATAAGGGCCGAAGTCTACTGACAGCCGTCGATGGGCTCTCCACACACCCGTGATTGGGATTACCAACTGCTGGGAGTGGTATTTGGTCTGCACCTTCCCGGTCCAGCGACCAGAGAGGGTACCGCCGTTCTGAATGATAGACATACCATAGTTTTTCACAGTGGCTTTTGTCTCCATCCCTTTGTTCTCAAATCGCAGTCCTACCGAAGCACCCCATTTCTTCTCAGGACCTAACCACTTTGTGGCCGAGGCTCCGATGCTGAGGTTCAAACCGGGGCTATAGGAGTCGATTTTGCGGATTTCAGCGGGCAGGGGCAACGGGGTAGCCCCTCCGATGTTGACTCCGGCATTCACCTCATATTCGAGATCGGCCACAAATCCCTTGAATCCCCCTTCCCTTACTGTCTGAGCAGAGAGGGAGAAGATGGTGAGCGAAAGAGCAGCCGAAAGTAGTGGTCTGATATATTTCTTGCAGTTATGCATAGCGTCAGTGTTCAAGTATTATATGAAAAAAGTTATCTCTTTTTGGAGTTTTTTTGATTTTTTGCGGGTAGACGATCGATGGAAGAATTAGTTGCAGGAGATCTCGATCTCATCCACGAGCAGCCGGCTACCGATAGCGCCTGAGAAGTAGTCGCCATCGATACTCGACGACATCACCACTGCAAGGCTGTAGCCCCCGGCGGCAAGTTTGGCATGGTCTATGCTCTTCCCCGGACGCATCACAAACGGCACATGGAATTCTCTCCAATCCTCTGCTCCCTTGCGGTCAGTCTCGCTGATTGCTGCCACCGCTATTATATTGGGATTGTCGTCAGACAGCACATTAGCACCATTGAGAAATTGCATCGTCTCCGTCACTTCGAAGAGCACTGCATAGATATTGCACTCATCCACTCTCCCCGGCACCGGTTCAAGTTTACCGGCACTGTTGAGCTGTTGGAACAGCTCGCCCGGGGTATATTTGAAATATCCGCTCAGCGCTACCGGAAGCTCTCTGAATGTAGCTCCAAACTGTGTTGACTCAAGGGGATATTTGATGGCGTTGGTCATATCGAAATAGCCGATGAAGAGGTTTCCTGCTGCCAACGGTTTATTGACAGTCGCGCCGAGATTGCCTGTGGCTCTTGTGACCATCTCCACACATTTCCCCACCACTCCGTTATCCGACTGGAAAGTAGGATAGGTATCGGGGGTGCTTCCCATCATGGTCCATCCGAAACCCTGATTTCCGCTGGCCCATGTCATAAGGCGTTTGTCGGGGTCGTCGGGGAACTCCGGGTTAGGTTCGTAGAATATGTCGTAGGTTCCTTTAAGACCTTTACCAATCTCTACATACTCGAATCCATATTTCAGCACAAGGGTAGAGCCACCTTTCACTGAGACTGTGTAAGTCTTGTGCCATTGTCCATCCTGAGAGGTAACAACGTATTCCTGAGGTGTGGTGAAGTCGCGCACGGTCCCGCTCTCAGGTGAGATGACAGCCCCCTCGGTGAGGGTAAACTCCGGGGCAAGCTCTGTCACATTCACAAAGTCCTTCACCTCTATCTCTACCTTATCATTGCTTACCACAGGGTCGCGCAGCAGGAGCGAGGACGGGAGGGAGGCCGTGAGTATATCACATTCTGTATTGGGCTCCTCATCCTTGATACATGAGGTGGCTGCGAGTGCAAAAGCCAAACTCACTGTCAGGGTGGCTAAGTTGAAAATCTTTGTCATCTCTGTTTTATAAATAGTCGGTTACGTTTGGCCGCTCCCCGGCGACATTCGCCGAAAGCGACTCGCAAAATTAAGAATTTTTTGTCATTGACTCATATTTATATATGTGATAAATGAAATTTTTGGATGTTTTTGAAATAAAATTGGCAATTTTCGGCATAAATGAGAAGCAAATAATAATTTAATGCGTAACTTTGCAGCGATTTTTGTCTTATCGGTATTCACCAAGAAGATACAGCTCTAAGGAGTCTTTACAGGCTCGGTCACACCCCGCAAAGGCAATAATTTACAACACATTTCAACAGTAAAAATTATAATAACGTAATCTTAAATAAACACACTTATTTATGAGATCTCTTTACACAATCATCTTAGGAGCTGCAGTGCTTACCTCAACCTGCATTTCAGCCTCCGCCCAGCAGTTGAGCAACGGCTCTTTTGAAGGAGACTGGGTAACTTGCTATCCTTGGACAAGCAACAATTATAATAAGTCACAAGGAACAGAACCTGAAGGATGGGTTATTTCCAATGTTGTCGGTGTAAGCGCCGGTATTCTTGCAGGTCAGGGCAAAACTACTGTCGGTAGCGAGGTGACTCCCGGATATGAGTCTGACAAAGCTGTCAAACTCGCTAATCAGAAAGTAATGGGAAACAATATCCCTGCATATATTTCTTTAGGAACCACATGGTCAACTGCCACAGGTGTAACAGGTTCAAATAAAGATGGTGGTACATTTGGAGGAACTGACTTCACATTCCGCCCTGATGCCATAGCCCTTGACTACATTTATACCACAGGTGAAAAAGCTTCCGTAATCTCTTATCTGTGGAAAGGATCTTGGTCACAGGCTGATGTACCGGGAAATATTGTGACAAGCGGAAGTACCACAAAAGTCACTATGGTTAACCGCGACCGCTGCGTTCTCGGCACGCATGGTCCCGGGCTCGATGGCTGTCAGGGTGGTGAGGTGACCGTAGACGGAGGAGAGCTTATTGCTTTCACCAACGACTTCATCACAGGCAACAATACCGAATGGACCACCTACACCAAAGAACTTGAGTATCTCACTGACGATACCCCCGAGATGCTCAACATCATTATCTCTGCCGACGATTATTTCGGATCTACCGTTACCGAAGGTAATGAAATCACCATCGACAATGTACGCTTCATCTACTATTCGCGCCTCGCTTCGCTTAAAGCCGGCGAAAACGAAATAGCTCTCGAGGATGGGAAATATGAATATGATGTTGACGACCTGATGCCTGCAGAGAACGATTTCTCATTCCTTGCACTTGGCAAAGGCGCAAAGGCCACACTCGCTCTCGACAACGACAACAATAAGGCAACTGTCACCGTGACCAACGACGGCGCCGACAGCGATGGCGAGACTTCACATGTCTACACTCTCAATTTCAAGGCAGCTCCCGAAGAGGAGGAAGGCGAACCTGAACTCTACACCGGTAAAATTGTGATACGTATGGGAGGTGAGGATGCCGACCCCACAGATCCTATAAATGCAACTATCTCTATCACTCCTACCGGGGAAGATCTCTGCCGCTTCGAGCTTCCCGACTTCTCACTCGGTGAGGGTATGCGTATCGGCGACATTGTAGTCAACAATGTGAAGGTGACAGCTGCAGCCGACGGCACCAAGAGCTACTCAGGCAGCGTCGAAAAAATGAAATTGAGCGATCAGGAAGGGGATGCATTCTATGAAATGGGCGGTATCATTGCCGACGTGAATATCTCCGGTACAATCAGTGCCTCAGGTGTTGTAAATATGAAGATAGATGTTATCTGGTATACAGATCCCACCAATCCTGATGGAGAAAAAATGCCTATCTATGTTACCTTCACCGACGATAGATCTAACCTTATTGAAGGAGTCTTGGTCGACAATAACGCCCCCGTTGAATACTTCAACCTCCAGGGTCAGCGCATTGCAGCTGAAAGCGTTACTCCCGGCATTTATGTTCGCCGTCAGGGCAACACTGTTGCCAAGGTGCTCGTGAAGTAAATCTCGTCACGCTGACATTTCCCCAAAACAAAATCGGGTCGCCCTCTCATCACGGAAGGCGACCCGATTTTATTCTTTCCTATGACTTAGAGCCTGTCCCATAATATATGTTAACGCTGAGGCGGTCAGCCATTGAGCA
>CAZUEY010000083.1:0-8282 GCA_964619395.1 uncultured Staphylococcus sp.
GCACGAGCCGTGCGTCCCTACATTGCCGAAAATCCCGCCATTGATAACCCCGCCATTGAAAACCCCACCATTGAAATCCCCGCCGTTGAAATCCCCGCCGTTGAAATCCCCGCCGCCATCGCAAACCCCGCCGCCCACGAAAACCCCCGCCGCCGCCGGAACCAACCGCCATTCAACCGAAAACAATCCGCTTGTATGGACGCGGGGGGTGGAGATTTTTTTTAGAATCTCTCATTTTTTGCGTAACTTTGAGGCTTTGAATCCACATCCCCAAATAATCACTCAATGGCATTATATCCATATCTTCATATCGCGCTTCGTGGCGATGTAGAGGGTAATACCGGTACCCTCTATTCCTACCCTTCGACCCCCTCGGCTATCGATCCGCGCTGGAACAGTTCGACGGTGGAACCCGGGGCGGCCATAAAACGTTTTCTCAACGCCAACGAATGTTATATCCTTCAGGATTCCCCGGTGGGTCACTACTTCTCCTTCATCACCCGCAATACGCTCAACCCTGAGCGGGGATTCATGATGATATGTGTGCTGGTTGAGACCGGATGTGCGCTCACCGGCCGACAGATTATGAATCTTTTCAGCGGTCTGAGGCGAGTGCTCATCGAGGAGGAAAACCGCACAGACGAGGCGGTCGACAAGGCGATTACAGCTGCCGGCATCCCGCAGCTCCCCCTGATGCTCGACGCCTGGGCCTATCAGGCTCCCGCCGGCAATGCCATCCCCGCCGAAGCTGCCTACCGCACCTACACGTCGCAGCAGGAGCTTGAGGCTATCCTCACCTTCCCCTCGCAGCCTGAGTATGCCGACTATCGTTGCATCCTCGTGGTCTCGGCCGCCACTTCGCTGCGCCCGGGTGTGAAGATGCCGCGTATCACCACTCCGGTGCGCAAACTATACTCCATTGTCTGTCCTGAAGGGGTGAAAACCTCCTCCGGGCAGATCTACGACGGGGAGCGCCTCGAGATCATCTACACCCTCCCCGGTTTCGACGACCACAAGGAGAATATTGTGGTGGGAGCTCCATCGGCTTTCGTGAAATACGACGGTCCGACCATCAGCATCCGCACCCCCCAGCAGACCGGCATAAGATTTGAGCGCAAAACACCCGTGAAGGTCATCTCAGCCAAAGGGCTCCCCATACAGGGCTACACCATCACACTCAACGGCCGCTCTGTCAACACCATGGAGCCCTTCGTGTCATTCTACGAGAAGGACCTCGAACCGGGAACCGACGTAAGCTTCGTGGTACGCTCCACCAACTTCAGGACTCTCAAATTCAAGAAGAGCGCCGAGGAGATGCTCACCACTGACAGCCTCGAATTCGTCATGCACCCTGTAGAGAAGGGGATCACCCTACGGCTCGACTTCGGCGACGGCAGGGTGTTTGAGCAGCAGATCTCGATCGAAAAAAACACTGCCGAATATAATCGCCTCCACTCCGGGAGCTTCCATGGCTTCAGAGCCCATCGGCTCGTGACCGATGCCGACGACGAGGGGGAGATCTACAATGTTGATGTCCGCACCCCGGTCCATACCATCTCGGCCGGTACTGACACGATGCCGGCTCCGGTGGTGAGGAGCGAGAAGCCCTACAAGGCTCCTCACTTTGAGAATGTTGCCTCCGAGGCTCAGGCTGAGGCTAAGCCCAAAATCGACACATCGCTCCCCGAGAAGGAGCACGAGAGCACCGAGCCGGAGGAGAAGCCCGCACGCGCCTACGACAATACCACACCCACAGTCGTAGCCTCGACTCCGGCCGCTGAGTCAGAAGCGGCAGCTCCCTCTGAGGCCGCAGACTCGACGGAGGCTATACCCCCCGTCTACCGACGCAGAGGATACTTGATCACCGCCATAGCCATCGTAGTGATAGCAGCCGGTGTCTACCTCTTCAGTCTGAGAGGCTCCTCAACGAGCGCTCCCGCCGGGGCTGCCGGCACCACCGACACAACAGCTACCGCCTCAGCCGCTCAGGACGCACCGACAGCAATGACGGCCGACGAGCAGGCCGACGTGGACTATCTCAACGCCAACACCACCTGGTCGAAGAGCAAAATGCGTAGTCCGATGGGCAATGCGCTCTTCGAGGCAATCGCTGCGGGCGACATCGACGCCGTGGTCAACAACGACTATCTCAGTATTCGCGGCAGAGCCACCAACAAGAAGGCTCTTGAGCTGGCCGACCTCCTCTGGCGCGCCAAGGGATCCTACAGCGACGCCAGCAACCGCAATCTGCTCCGGAAGTCGCTCCCCGAGGGGAAGGATCTTGACCTCGTGGTGCTCGTGGATGGTCTGGCCAAGCGACGCCCTTCCGAGAAGGCTAACGAGACCCCGCGCCCGCAGCGCTGAAAGGGTCTATACGATCAGCACTACTGTTTGCGTCCCTTTTTGAAGCAAATTTTCAGGCAATTCCGCGCCCTCTTTCAGAGGACAAAATGAAAACATCTTGAAACGAATATGAAAAGTAAATTCTCACTTCTACTGCTTTCGCTCCTGATAGCCACCCTCCCCTGTGGCGCGGAGCTGAAATATATCTTCTATTTCATAGGCGACGGCATGGGGATGGGCCAGATAATGGGCGCCGAGAGTTATAACCGCACTGTTCTCGGCAGCTCCACGCCCCTGCTGATGATGCAATTTCCCGTGGCCGGGATGGTGACCACCTACTCCGCCTCCTCCCCGATCACTGACTCCGCTGCCGCCGGTACGGCCCTCGCCACCGGCTTCAAGACCCGCAACGGTATGCTCGGCATGAACGCTGACACTGCCGCTGTGACCTCAATCGCCAAAACGCTCTTCGACCGCGGCTACGGCGTGGGCCTCGTGACAACCGTGGCGCCCGACGATGCGACACCCGGTGCCTTCTATGCCCATGTCCCCTCGCGCAAGGACTACTACAACGTAGGGAAGCAGATGGCTCAGAGCGGCTACGACTTCATTGCCGGAGCCGGTCTCAGGGGCCTCTACGACAAGCATAGCGGCGAGCCTACCGATCTCCTTGAGGTGTTTGCCGAAAATGGCGTGGAGGTGGTGCGCGGCCTCGATGCCTTGGCCGCTGCTAAAGAGAGCAGGAGGGTGCTCCTGCTCAGCACTGACACTGTCAGCGTCTGGAATGTGGGCTACACCATCGACTCCATCCCCGGCGCCCTGACCCTCCCCGCAATGACAGAGTCCTGCATCAACCACCTTGAAAAGAATGGTCGCGACCGTTTCTTCATGATGGTCGAAGGAGGCAATATCGACCATGCCGCCTATGCCAACGATGCCGGAGCTGCCATCAAGGAGGTTGTGGCCTTCCAGGAGGCTATTAAAGTGGCCTATGATTTCTATCTCGCCCACCCCGGGGAGACCCTTATCGTAGTGACCGCTGACCACGAGACCGGAGGATTCGGCCTCGGAAACACCACCATGCGCTATAAGCAGCGCCTCGACTATATCGACGCTCAAAAGATGTCGAAGGAAGCCTTCTCAGACTATTGCAAGAATATCCTCCGCTCGCGCCGCATCTACACATGGGAAGAGATGAAGCAGGACCTCACGGAATATTTCGGCTTCTGGAAGGTGGTGCCCGTCAGCGACGAGCAGACCGAAATGCTCCGCCGCGATTTCGATAAATGCTTCATAGAGCATCGCGGCTCCGACCAGAAGACCCTCTACAAGGATTTTGACGAGTTTGCTGTAAATGCCTCCCGCATCCTCGACACTGCCATAGGGGTAGGATGGACCACCACCGGCCACACAGGAGGCCTTGTGCCCCTCTTTGCCATTGGGGTCGATGCCGAAAGATTTGCCGGCCTTCACGACAATACCGCCATAGCCGGCATCATCATGAATATAGCTGAAGCCTCCTCGCGGTAGCGATAAGCAGCCCCACATCAAAAGCCCCGATCACCTCCTGCATCATATTACCGACATCCTCCCTTCGCACCCACCCCATCGTGATACTCAAGCAACTGACACTCACCAACTTCAAGAATATCCCGGAAGCTCACCTTGAGTTTTCGGACAAGGTCAACTGCTTTCTCGGCAACAACGGCATGGGGAAGAGCAACATGCTCGATGCCATCTACTTCCTGAGCTTCTGCAAGAGTTTCTCAAGGGTGCCTGACAAGATGCTGATAAGGCGCGGCGAGGATTTTGCGATAGCGCGCGCCGGATATCTCCGAAAGGGGATTGACGAGGAGATCACCCTCGGCCTCTCATCCACCCGCCGGAAGTCGCTGAAGCGCTCAGGGAAGGAATATGAGCGCCTGAGTGCCCACATAGGAGCCTTCCCGCTTGTCATGGCCGCCCCCCAGGATATCGACCTCATCCGCGACAGCGGCGAGGAGCGACGCCACTGGATCGACCTGGTGATTTCGCAGAGCGACCCGGTGTATCTCGACCAACTCATCCGCTACACCCGGGCTCTCGAGCAGCGCAACCGTCTGCTGCGTGAGGGCTCCGTCGATGCGGCTCTCTACGAGGCCGTGGAGATGGTCATGGAGATGGCGGCTGAATATATCCACCATGTCCGCGCCGAGCGCCTGAGGGAGCTGACGCAGATTTTCGACCGATATTATAAGGCCATAGCCGGAACTGACGGTGAGACAGTCAGCCTCTCCTACGAGAGTGCGCTCAACCGACCGGGCGCCACCATGCGCACACTCTTCGACGAAGCGCGCCGCCATGACGAGATCGTCAAGCACACCTCCGTGGGTATCCACCGCGACGATATAGGGATGACTCTCGACGGGATGCCGATGCGGCGCACAGGCTCACAAGGGCAGTGCAAAACCTTCACCATAGCCCTGCGCCTGGCGCAGTTTGACTTCCTTCGTCAGGCCACTTCCATCACCCCCCTGCTGCTGCTCGATGATATTTTCGACAAACTCGATGCCTCGAGGGTGGAAAGGATCATGAACCTCGTCACATCCTCAGAGTCTTTCGGCCAGATTTTCATCACAGACACCAACCGCACCCACCTCGATGAGATTATGAAGCGCACCGGGCGCGAATACAGGATGTGGACGGTGGACAACGGTGTCTTCACCCCCTCTGCAAGATGAAAAGAACCTATCCCAAGCATATTGCCGACATTATCGACGAGTCGATGGCGCGGGCCGGTCTCACCCGGGACTTCAACGAGCAGCGGGCCGCCTCGGCATGGGGCGAGATCGTAGGGCCTGCTATCAACCGCTACACCCTCAGGCGATATGTGGACCGCGGGGTGCTTCATGTGTTTATCTCCTCCGCTCCTCTGAAAAATGAACTCTCCTTCACCCGCTCCCGCCTGATAGCCGCCCTGAATGACTATGTTGGGGCCGAGGTGATTACCGATATACGATTTCACTGATTCCACCTGCCTGCGTCCTCCGGGATCAGTCCTACAGACAGATAAACCAAAAAACTAAGAAAGAATAATATGAGCACAAGCCATTGCGAGGTCAACGTCAACGAGTTTCACCACCGCCTGCCGGTGCAGATGCGCTTCAACGACATCGATATGCTCGGCCACCTCAACAACAGTGTCTATCTCACCTTCATGGATCTTGCCAAAGCCCGCTATTTCGAGGCTGTGGAGGGTGAGGTGGTCGATATCACAAGTGTAGGTATCGTGGTGGTCAACATCAACGCCAATTTCTGCGCCCCAACCTTCTTCCATGAGCAGATCGAGGTGGAGACGGCCGTGGTGGCGATAGGTGAGAAGAGCCTCACCATGGAGCAGAGAGTGGTCAGAGTGCCTGACGGCCAGGTGAAATGCGCCTGCCGCACGGTGATGGCCGGTTTCGACATCGCCACAAATCTCTCTATCCCTATCGCTGAGCATTGGATCGAGAAGCTGGAGAAATTCGAGGGGCGGACCCTGCGCAAACAGCGCTGATAATTCTCCCCCACGGCTGCATCCCTCTCAAAAAGGAGTTAAAAACCTCCTCCCAAAGAGACGGAAAACCACTCCTGTAACCGTTCAGAATATTCCCCGGAAAAGTCATCCCGAAAAGGATAAAAAACGAAAAGGATAAACAAGAAGTGACATCTCCAACCTATCTCCCTGAAGAATTCACCGCCCGCCTCCGCTCGCTCGAACTCGACTTTCTCATCGAGGCTCTCGCCGAGGGGAAGCCCGAAGTGTCAGTGCGCCTCAATGCCGCCAAAGGGGTCACTCCGCAGATGCTCCCCTTTGCCACCGACGGCAGGGTAGGGTGGTGCGACACCGGCTTCTATCTCCCGGAGCGTCCCCTCTTCACGGCCGACCCCCTCTTTCATCAGGGGGGATACTATGTGCAGGAGGCTTCGTCGATGATCCACAACTACATCGTGGGCTATCTCTGCAGGGATTTGGATGCTCCCGTCAGGCTTCTGGATGCCTGCGCGGCCCCGGGCGGAAAGACCACAGCCGCTATCGCCGCCCTCCCCGGCGATGCCCTCGTGGTAGCCAATGAGATAATCCCTCAGCGGGCTGCCGTGCTGCGCGAAAATATTATCAAGTGGAGCCATCCCGCCTCCATAGTGACCCGCAGCGACACCGCCTCATTCCGCCGTCTGCGCGATAGTTTCGACATAGTGATGGCCGATGTGCCCTGCTCAGGCGAGGGGATGATGCGCAAGGAGGCAGAGGCTGTGGCCCAATGGTCGCCGTCGTTGGTCGAGGAGTGTGCCGAAAGGCAACGGGAGATTGTTGAAAACCTCTGGCCGGCCCTGCGGCCCGGTGGCTACTTCATCTACAGCACCTGCACCTTCAACCGCTCTGAGAATGAGGCGATAGTGGAACGTATCATCGCCGATTTCGGCGCCGAAAGCATTGAAATACCCGTGGAAGAGAGCTGGGGGATAGCCCCGGGTATCGACACCTCGGCTCACTGCCTGCGGTTCTTCCCCGGCAGAGTCAGAGGCGAAGGGCTGTTTGTGGCTGTGCTCCGCAAGCCCGGCAGCTTGCAATCCACCCCACGGCCGCGCCGCAACAAGAAGGCTCCGGCCCGTGTCGAGGCCGACCGCCGTCTCCTCCAGCAGGCCGCTCGCTTCATTAACCCTGCGCGCCGCGACGAGATGACCATCTATGCTGACGCTGACCGCATCATGGCCTTCCCGGAAGCCCATTTCGAAGCTCTCCGACTCATCAGCAGAGAGTGTGAGGTGATCCACGAAGGTGTGCCTCTGGCCACCCTCAAGGGACGCGATCTCATCCCCTCTCACTCCCTGGCGCTCTCCCCGCTACGTGACCCCGACTCATTCCCACTCGCCGCTCTCGGCCGCGATGACGCCTTAGCCTATCTCTCCGGCGAGGCTCCCCGGCTTCCCGATTCCACCCCCAGGGGGTTCACCCTCCTTACCTACGGCGGTCTCCCGCTCGGATTTGCCAAAAACCTCGGCAATCGCGCCAACAACCTCTATCCCTCACCCTGGCGCATACGACTGAAAAACATTAACTCAACACAATAACGCAAGTAGTCCCGTCATGAGAATAGATATCCTCACAGTATTGCCCGAAATGCTCGAATCGCCCCTCAACTGCTCGATACTAAAACGAGCGCAAGACAGAGGGCTGGCTGAAATTGTGGTCCACAATCTGCGCGACTACACCACAAACAAATATCGCAAGGTCGACGACTACCCCTTCGGAGGCGAGGCCGGGATGGTGATGCAGATCGAGCCTGTGGATCGAGCTTTGGAGCATCTGAAGTCGCAGCGCCACTACGACGAGGTGATCTACACTTCGCCTGACGGTGAACTCCTCTCCCAGCCGATGGCCAACACCCTTTCTCTCTGCCAAAACCTCATAATCCTCTGCGGCCACTACAAAGGGATTGACCATCGCATCCGCGAGCACCTCATCACAAAAGAGATCTCCATAGGCGACTACGTGCTGACCGGAGGCGAGATACCCGCTGTGGTGATCACCGACTCCATTGTCAGGCTCATTCCCGGGGTGCTGGGCGATGAGCAGAGCGCCCTTAGCGACTCATTTCAGGACAATCTCCTCGCTCCACCGGTCTATACCCGCCCCGCAGAATACAAGGGGTGGAAAGTGCCCGACGTGCTCCTCTCCGGCCACGCCGCCCGCATCGACGAGTGGCGCCACGAGCAAGCGCTGGAGCGCACACGTGCCCTCCGCCCCAACCTCCTCAAAGACACCGACTGACCTCACAATAGGCTGAAAGCCTGTGCAGGAAAAACATTACAGACTGTCAAAGGTGTATGGAGATCGCAAAGCGAGTTCCATACACCTTTGAAAATTAGAGCCTGTCCCATAATATATGTTAACGCTGAGGTCGCATATCTCGGAGGGA
>CAZUEY010000084.1:0-7889 GCA_964619395.1 uncultured Staphylococcus sp.
GGAGCTGCTTGTATTCGCCACCGCGGTCAACCGCTGCATAGTTCTTGTCGACCACATCCTGACCCTTCTTGCCGTAGCTCTTGACGATGAATTTCTTCATCTGCTCAACGGCGAGATCCACGGGGATCACTTCAGTGATGCGGAAGAATGCGCTCTGGAGGATGGTGTTGGTGCGGTTGCCGAGGCCAATTTCCTGAGCGATCTTGGTTGCGTTGATGTAGTAGACGGTGATGTCGTTGTCGGCGAAATATTTCTTGATCTTGTTGGGGAGATTCTTGGCGAGTTCCTCACCTTCCCAGATGGTGTTGAGAAGGAATGTGCCACCCTTGCGCAGACCGCGGGTCACATCATACATGTGGAGGTAGGCCTGTACGTGGCAAGCCACGAAGTTGGGGGTGGTCACCAGGTAGGTAGAGCGGATGGGCTCGTCGCCGAAGCGGAGGTGTGAGCAGGTGAAGCCGCCTGACTTCTTGGAGTCGTAGGCGAAGTATGCCTGGCAATATTTGTTGGTGTTGTCGCCGATGATCTTGACAGAGTTCTTGTTGGCACCTACAGTACCGTCAGCACCGAGGCCATAGAACTTAGCTTCGAAAGTGCCTTCGCCACCGAGAGCGATCTCCTCCTTGAGGGGGAGCGAAGTGAAGGTGACGTCGTCCTCGATACCGATTGTGAAGTGATCCTTGGGCATGGGGAGAGCAAGGTTTTCGAACACTGAGAGGATCTGGGCGGGAGTGGTGTCCTTTGAAGCGAGACCGTAGCGGCCGCCTACGATGACGGGGGCATCAGCCTTACCGTAGAAGCAGTCTTTCACGTCGAGGTAGAGGGGCTCGCCGTTGGCACCGGGCTCTTTGGTGCGGTCGAGCACTGCGATACGCTTGGCAGTCTTGGGGACAGCAGCGAGGAAATGCTTGGCCGAGAAGGGACGATAGAGGTGGACAGAAACGAGACCTACCTTCTCACCCTTGGCGCGGAGATAGTCGATAGCTTCCTGAGCGGCCTGAGTGACAGAACCCATAGCGATGATCACGCGGTCGGCTTCGGGGTCGCCATAGTAGTTGAAGAGACCATATTCGCGGCCGGTGATGCGGGTGATCTCCTTCATGTATGCCTCAACGATTTCAGGCACACGGTTGTAGAATTCGTTGCATGATTCACGGTGCTGGAAGAAAACGTCGCCGTTTTCAGCCATGCCGCGAGCCACGGGATTAGCGGGGTTGAGGGCGCGGCTGCGGAACTCAGCGAGTGCCTCCTGGTCGATCAGGGGAGCGAGATCGTTCTGATCCATCTCTTCGATCTTCTGGATCTCATGAGAGGTGCGGAAGCCGTCGAAGAAGTTGATGAAGGGCACGCGGCTCTTGATAGTGGCGAGGTGGGCCACACCTGCGAGGTCCATCACTTCCTGTACAGAGCCTTCAGCCAGCATGGCGAAGCCGGTCTGGCGGCAGGACATCACATCCTGGTGGTCGCCGAAGATCGAGAGGGCGTGAGAGGCGAGCGTACGAGCCGAAACATGGAACACGCTGGGGAGCAACTCACCGGCGATCTTGTACATGTTGGGGATCATCAGCAGAAGGCCCTGCGAAGCAGTGTAGGTGGTGGTAAGCGCACCGGCCTGAAGGGAACCGTGGACAGCACCCGCTGCACCACCTTCAGACTGCATTTCCTGTACGAGGACAGTCTCGCCGAAAATGTTTTTACGACCGGCAGCAGCCCATTCGTCTACATACTCAGCCATTGTTGACGAGGGAGTGATGGGGTAGATAGCGGCTACCTCGGAGAACATATAGCTCACATGGGCAGCAGCTTGATTACCATCACAGGTCAAGAATTTTTTTTCTTTACTCATAGTGGTTTACTAATCTATTTAAATAGAGATAATTGATTGTTTTCAGGTATCAGGTGACGGTGCGAAGGCTATAGCGCACCATTCTATCAGTTTATCAGTGCAAAAATACAAATTTTTTATTCCCTCACAAAATTACAAAAAGAATATTCCAGAGAATTATAAAGATTTATCGCTGATTATCGCGATTCAGGGGCTTTTCGGGAGAGGACGCAACTGGAGGAGCGATAATAGCGGCCCCAGCGTCCACCGCCGCCTTGTTACTCGGCGTGTAATTTTAAATCTATACGCTCCGGAATAGCTCCTGTAATTGACCTATTTTTGAAATTAAATCTTCGTATGACATTTCATCGCCATAGATCATCGATTTTTGCATCGCGTCATAGTCCTTTCGCCATTCCGTCTCAAATTTTTTTGGCGGAACCAGTACAATACGTTGCCTGACATCCGGAGTATAATCCACTCCCCCGAC
The DNA here is from genome assembly GCA_964619395.1 of uncultured Staphylococcus sp. GTDB lineage: Bacteria > Bacteroidota > Bacteroidia > Bacteroidales > Muribaculaceae > Duncaniella. The sequence goes on from CAZUEY010000084.1 coordinate 2,316, forward strand.
TGAAGTAAATACTTCTCTATGATGTCGGATAGTCTCCCAAAGTTCCGCATTGTTGACTGCTGATAATATTTCTTCGCGAGCCATCAGATGTTCCAGATCATACAGATGCCTCGATTTTCGATTTGCCTTCATCCCCATATCTGTAGTAAAAAGCTCATGAAGAAGAAACGCCTTTTCCAGAAAGGTCTTTTGCGGGACAGCGCACGTAACCATAGCATCCGCTATACTCGTTTTTATTTCACTTTTTTCTGAGATAATGGACTTGACAGTTGCCTGAGATGTCGGTTCGAATAGCGAACGAGCACCAACCTCAAGCAACACTTCCGGACGAAGGTATCCATCGCCTATATCAAAAACAGATTTGTATGCGATATGAATTTTTCTTGGTTCCGGATATGTACCGTCTCCTTCGCCATCAGGCTCCGGGATAACCTCACAATATTGGTCAAGATTATATTGGTTCAAGGATTCCGTTATATCAGTGGCCAGCTTATCTTTTACAAATAGGGATGATTCCTTTCGCAGCTTTTTAAGTTGCTTCTTTGTGAGATCTCCTTCCAATCCAAATAATGAACGGTCTATAGCAAGATCTATATCTTCGGAAAATCTATGGATGAGTTTCCATATTTTACTCAAAGATGAGCCCCCTTTGAACACAAACTTATCAGCATAAGTCAGACCGAAAACTATCTGCAGCAACGATGAGACCCACATATCTTTCTCTATAGCACGAGGGTCTGAAATACCTACCCTTAAAGCAATCTGCTCATATACGGTTCGACGCTGAATGTCGGAAAGCTTAAGAAAGTTCTGCATAACTGTTTCTTATGATAGTCCTTATCCAATCCGGCATAAGGGGATAATCACTGATAATGGCTTCTTGAGGAACTTTTGTAAGGAGTTCCTTAATGCGATTCTCCTGCTCTTTAGTCAGATTGCCTCTTCCTACTTCCAATAACGCAAAAGTTAGCATGGCAGACAACTTATTTTTGAATGCAAGTCTTTTAGGGGCAACCCTTAGGAAACGGATACCTCTTCCATTATATATCTGAATTTTCCTTGGTGTACCATCCGTATAGTAAACAGCATTCATCGGCACTTGAGTAGATAAGCCAAGTCTATTGAGCGCATAATCTCCGGTAGGCATTATTCGCGATCTATCCCTCTTTGCTATAGCTTCCGCGATTTCTTCCAAAGTGGGATAGATAACTCCTAAGCCTAATTCTGTATCAATTCGAGGTTTGCAATATATGCCCTTAGACAGCCGGAGGATCTTTTGAGCTTTTGTAAGTCTCTCCAAAGCTTTATTGATGGCCTGACCATTCCCTATATGCGAGAAGTCAGAAGCAAACAATATTGTACCGTTCTTCCTTCGCTTTATAGAGTTAAATATTTTATTTTCAATACTTTCAATCATATATAACGCCGTTATTTTGTCGCATTTTCTACCATAAAATGCGACAATTATGTCGCAAATTTAGCAATTTTTTAGACAAAATAAAATTTTAATATAACGGCGGCGGGGCAACAGGGGATCGACCGATGATCAAACCACCGGTAGGGACGTGGATTTTCGACCGCGCGGGGCAGCACGGGATCAACCGATAATCAAACCACCGGTGGTGGATGCGGTTTTTCGACCGCGGGGGGCCCGTCGCGTTTACTTGCGGGGATGGGCGAGCATGTATTGGGCGATCTGGACGGCGTTGAGTGCGGCGCCTTTCTTGATCTGATCGCCTACAAGCCAGAAGGTGAGGCCGTTGGGGTTGGCGAGGTCTTTGCGCAGACGCCCGGCATAGACGGGATCGGAGCCTGCTACATCAAGGGGCATGGGATATTTCTTGGCGGCCGGTTCGTCGATCACCACGAGCCCTTCGGCTTTTTCGAAGGCTTCGCGGGCCTGCTCTACGGAGACGGGGGCCTCGGTCTCTACCCACACTGCCTCGCTATGGGCACGCATCACAGGCACACGGATACAGGTGGCGCTCACTTCGAGGTTGGGGGCGTGCATGATTTTCTTGGTCTCGTTATACATCTTCATCTCCTCTTTGGTGTAGTCGTTATCGAGGAACACATCGATGTGGGGGATGAGGTTGTAGGCGAGCTGATATGCAAATTTCTCTACCGTGGGCTTCTCGCCTGCACCGATCTCGGAGTACTGCTTCTCGAGCTCAGCCATTGCTGAGGCTCCGGCACCCGAGGCTGCCTGATAGGTGGCTACGTGCACCCGGCGGATGGGTGAGATATCGTTGATGGGTTTGAGGGCCACTACCATGATTGCTGTGGTGCAGTTGGGGTTGGCAATGATGCCTCGGGGAGCGTCGAAAGCATCCTCGCCGTTGACTTCGGGAACCACCAGAGGGACGTCGGCATCCATGCGGAAGGCGCTGGAATTGTCGATCATCACTGCACCATGTTTTGTGATGGTGTCGGCAAATTCGCGCGAGACACCTGCGCCGGCGGAGACGAAGGCGAAGTCCACGCCTTGGAAGTCGTCGTTGTGCTGCAGGAGCTTTACGGTGTGCTCCTTGCCACGGAAATTGTAAGTGCGTCCGGCACTGCGTTCAGAGCCGAAAAGCACAAGTTCGTCCATCGGGAAATTCTGTTCGTCGAGCACTCTGAGAAATTCCTGTCCTACAGCGCCACTGACGCCTACGATTGCTACTTTCATTCTTCTATTCTTATTCTTTTTATTATGTGTAATTTTTTTCTTTCTCTCTCTATGTGGGGGTCATGAGCTTTTGCGTCACTCATACATTGCGTCGATCTCCTTCTTATAGATAGAGTTGATGGCCGAGCGCTTGATTTTTAGGGTGTTGGTGAGCTCGCCCCCCTCCATGGTGAAGGGTTTGGGGAGTATGGTGAATCGCTTTATCTTCTCGTAGGATGCGAGTCCCTTCTGGGCTTCCTCGAGGTGGCGGCGCATCATCTCCACGACGCGAGGATTGTCCACAAGCTCCTTCATTGAATGGTAGGAAATCTTCTCCTTGGCGGCGAAATCCTTGAGCATATCGAAGTCAGGGACTATGAGAGCCGACACAAATTTTCGCCGGTCGCCGATGATGGCCACGGTGTCGATATACTTATCTTCGGCGAGGATGGTCTCAAGCACCTGAGGAGCGATATATTTGCCATTGGAGGTCTTGAAGAGATCCTTGATACGGTCAGTGAGGAAGAGGGCGCCATGGTCGTCGATATAGCCGGCATCGCCGGTGCGGAACCAGCCATCTTCGGTGAAGGCCTCGGCGGTGGCCTGAGGCTTATTGTAGTAGCCGCGCATCACCATCGGGCTCTTGACCTGCACCTCATTCTCCCGGCCGATGCGGATCTCCACAAAGGGGATCGGGGTGCCGACGGAGCCTATCTCCCACCCTATCTGCGGGAAGCAGGTGACGGTGGCGGTGGTCTCCGAAAGGCCGTAGCCCACGACGATATCTATACCGCAGCAGTGGAAAAACTCCACGATCTTCGACGAGACCGGGGCGCCGGCGGTGGGGAAGATGTTGCCATGGTCGATGCCTATGGCAGCGCGGAGCATGCTGAAGACCTTGCGGTCGAAAAACTGATAGCGCTTCTCGAGCCACCAGGGTGCCTTGAGGCCGCGGCGGGCATATTTGATGTTGCGCTTATGGCCGGTCTTCAGGGCTTCGATGACGAGCACACGCATCATGGGGTTCATGGCGGTAATCTTCTCCTTGACGGCCGAGTAGACCTTCTCCCAGAAGCGCGGCACGGAGCACATGCATGTGGGGCGCACCTTGCGGATGGTCTGCTGGATTTCGTGAGGATCGCGGTTGACGGCCACTTTCACTCCGGTGACGAGGCAGAAGTAGGTCCACCCCTTCTCGAAGATGTGGCTCAGGGGGAGGAAGGCCATGGAGGTGTCGCTGTCGGTCACCATCGAGAGGCGGGTTCGGTGGGCCTCCATCGCGGCATCGTAGTTGCTATGGGTGAGCACGGCTCCTTTGGGCTCACCGGTGGTGCCGGAGGTGTAGACGAGGGTGGCGACATCCTCAGGGGTGGCGGCGAGGGTGCGCTGCTCCACCAGGGCCTTGACCTCGTCGGAGGCGCTGCGGCCGCTCGCGAGAAAGTCGGCCCAGAGCACTGAGGTGGTGTCGGCGGGGTCGAGCTTGATGTTTTTTATCACCACAATCTTCTTCAGGCAGCTGCACTTGCTCTGTACCTCGCGGGCTATGCGATATTGGGTGGTGTTGCCGGCAAAAAGTATGGAGCAGCGGGAATCGTTGATGATATAGGCCAACTGGTCGAGCGAGCTGGTGGCGTAGACAGAGACTGAGACAGCGCGGATGCGGAAGCAGGCAAAGTCAGTGACGAGGTTTTCGGGTCGGTTGGCCGAGAATGTGGCCACGCAGTCACCCTCCTTGAGGCCGAAGGCGGCGAGGGCAGCGGCTGCAGTGTCGACCTGCTCCGAGAAGTCGCGCCACGAAATGTCGTACCACTGACCGCTTTCGTCAGGAGCCGAGAGGGCGGCGCGCTTGCCATAGCGGCGGGCCTGGGAGGCGATGAGGTTGGTGAGTATATTTGTGGGGTAGCAGCACTGGGCTGCTGAGGTGGAGTTTTCTGACATTTTGCAAATATTCATCTGAATTTCCGCAAAATTAGTCACAATTTTTATAGCCGGGATTGATTTTCGGCATAAAAGATAGGGTGATTTAACATTTACTTAGTTATTGCACACACGCTTTAACATCTTGCAACACATCCCTCCCCTACCCTTAGAAAGAATAAAATGGTATATAACCATACAATAATGCCTGAACATTGCACTAAATTAAGAAAATTTTAAGTTACTACCTCTTTCATTAACGAAAAAAGTGAGTAACTTTGCACGTGGTTAAGAAGCGCAAGACGCTACTACAGGTAAAAAAGAAAAAAGTAAGTTAAACATTTCATAACTCATCAACAACTCTCAATTATCGCAATGAGTACAATTGATTTATCTCAGTATGGCATCACCGGAGCCAAGGTGATCCACAATCCCAGCTACGAGCAGCTCTTCGAGGATGAAACCAAGTCGAATCTCGAGGGCTACGAGAAAGGTCAACTCACCGAACTCGGTGCTGTAAATGTGATGACCGGTATCTACACCGGCCGCTCTCCCAAAGATAAATTCTTTGTGAAGGACGATACCAGCGCCAACACTATCTGGTGGACTACCGAGGAGTATAAGAACGACAACAAGCCTATCACTCCCGAGACCTGGAAGGCCCTGAAGGCTATCGCCGACAAGGAGCTCTCCGACAAGACTCTCTATGTAGTGGACGCTTTCTGCGGCACCAACCCTGACACCCGTCTGGCAGTGCGCTTCGTGATGGAAGTGGCATGGCAGGCTCACTTCGTCACCAATATGTTTATCCGCCCCACTGAGGCAGAGCTCGTAGACTTCAAGCCTGACTTCGTGGTGCTCAACGCTTCTAAAGCTAAGGTTGAGAACTGGAAGGAACTCGGCATCAACTCCGAGACTTGCGTGGCCTTCAACCTCACCGAGCGCATGCAGCTCATCATCAACACCTGGTATGGCGGCGAGATGAAGAAGGGTATGTTCTCAATCAT
>CAZUEY010000085.1:0-7129 GCA_964619395.1 uncultured Staphylococcus sp.
AACCTCACCACGTCGATGATACTGCGAAAGTGGGAAAGTAGATAACCGCCCCCTCTACAAGCGAAGACACCCTCAGCGGACACCCCTCCCTGATGGTGCCTTCCTTTTTTTATTTCTACCTCAGAGGCTGATATCTTATTCTTACTACCTCAGAGGCTGATATTTTCCTCTGAATTTTTGTACACTCTATTGCTTTTCTTTTCACCTCTTGGTAGTCGGTAGCACCAGGTTTTTTCTTCATCTCATTAGGTATAATTCGACTCTGGGGGTATATCTTTTTAGGGGATCTTTGGGTAGACTTTTGATGGATTGAATTGCTTTTTTTTGCTTTTTTTTGCCCTTTTTGGATTTTGTTGTAATTTTGCATAGTATTGGAGTCGTATGACTTCATCGTATCTTATATAAATCATTTTAAGATAACAATTTGGCATGGAACTCACAGCTGCGCAGCTCGCTTTGATGGTGAATGGAACTGTTGAAGGAGATGAAAATGTGAAGGTGTCGACCTTTGCCCGCATTGAAGAGGGGCATGAAGGTGCGCTTTCGTTTCTTGCAAATCCTAAATATACTCATCATTTATACACCACCGATTCCTCTATAGTACTCGTAAAGGATGATTTTGTGGTGGAGAATCCGGTGAAAGCTACACTTATACGTGTCGCTGATCCTTACGCAACTATTGCACATCTGCTGGATATGGTAACAAAGATGAGCACCCCTGTGAAGATGGGAGTGGAATTGCCATGTTTCATAGCAGATGGTGTCGAGGTGCCGGAGGATGCCTATATCGGGGCTTTCGCCTATATAGGTAAGGGTGTGAAACTGGCTAAGGGCGTGAAGATATATCCTCAGGCCTATGTAGGCGAAGGATGCTCTGTCGGTGAAGGTTCTATAATTTATTCCGGAGTCAAGATCTATCATAATTGCGAGATAGGTAAAAACTGTATTATCCATTCCGGATGTGTGATTGGAGCTGATGGCTTCGGGTTCGCACCGACACCTAATGGTTATGAAAAGATACCTCAGACCGGCAATGTTGTCATAGAGGATGATGTTGAGATCGGAGCCAACACTACTATCGACAGAGCTATGATGGGATCTACCCGCATCTGCAAAGGCACGAAACTCGACAATTTGATACAGATAGCCCACAATTGCTCAGTAGGGGAGAATACTGTGATGGCGGCCCAGGTTGGTATCGCCGGCTCTGCAAAGATCGGGTCAAACTGTATGCTCGGTGGCCAGGTGGGAGTTGTAGGTCATATCTCCATCGGCAATGGCACACAGATCGGAGCTCAAAGCGGTGTGAGCAAGGGTTGCCCCGATGGCTCGAGAATCATGGGTGCCCCCGCTGTGGATATGGGTGAGTATGCTCGCTCACTTGTCTACCAAAAGAAGCTCGGCCAGCTATTTGAGCGTGTAAAGGAACTTGAAAAGAAGCTTGCCGCTCAGAAATAGAGCGACTGTTGAAACGATAGCTTGCCGCTATGAATAGAGAGCCGCAATTGAAGAGAATAAACCGAATAATAAAGAAATTGAGATATATAATATGAATCAAAAGACATTAAACGGTGAGTTTGAGGTCACCGGAAAGGGTCTCCACACAGGCCTTGAGATAACAGCCCGTTTTAAACCGGCACCCGAGAACCACGGATATAAGTTCCAGCGAGTGGATCTCGAAGGGGCGCCTGTGGTTGACGCGCTCGCTGAAAATGTGGTTGACACCAACCGCGGCACAGTGATAGCCAAGGGCGAAGCCAGGATCTCAACTATCGAACACGCCATGGCTGCGCTCTATGCGGCCGGTATAGACAATGTCGTCATAGAGGTCAACGCCCCCGAGATGCCTATCCTCGACGGAAGTGCACGCGTCTATTGCGAGGCCATAGAGCGTGTGGGCATAAAGGAGCAGAATGCCGATAAAGATTTCTATATTATAAAAACGAAGCTTGAGGTGCGCGACGACACTACAGGCTCTTCTATCCTCGTGCTTCCTGACGATGATTTTTCAGTGGATGTGAAGATCGATTTCCACTCTCCTGTGCTGAATAATCAGTATGCTTCACTTGAAAACCTCAACGAATTTTCGTCGGCAATTTCAGCCAGCCGCACATTTGTTTTCGTTCGCGAGATTGAACCGCTCGTGAAAAACAATCTCATAAAGGGAGGTGACCTCGCCAATGCAATTGTGATCTACGACAGCCCTATGGAGCAGTCTGAACTTGATCGCCTGGCAGATCTCATGGGTGTCCCCCGCAAGGATGTCAGCATGTTTGGCTATATCAACGACACCCCGTTGACCTCAGAAAATGAGCCGGCACGCCACAAGCTTCTCGACCTTATCGGCGACCTTGCCCTCATAGGTCGCCCGCTGAAGGGGCGCATCATAGCCACACGTCCCGGCCACTCCATCAACACAACGTTCTCTAAGAAAATCCGTAAGGAGATCAAGCATCAGGAGGTTCAGGCTCCCGTCTATAACCCCAACAAGGAGCCCCTGATGGACAACAACCGGATACGCGAACTTCTCCCTCACCGCTATCCGTTCCAGCTTGTAGACAAAATCATCGAGCAGGGTACCAACTATATCGTAGGCGTGAAGAACATCACCGCCAACGAACCCTTCTTCCCCGGCCACTTCCCACAGGAACCCGTGCTCCCGGGTGTGCTTCAGATAGAGGCAATGGCTCAGACAGGTGGTTTGCTCGTGCTCAGCGGTCTTGACGAGCCGGAGCGCTACTCCACCTACTTCATGAAGATAGACAATGTGAAGTTCCGCCAGAAAGTTGTGCCCGGCGACACGTTGATATTCCATGTGTCGTTCATGACTGAGTTGCGTCGCGGATGCGCCATGATGAAGGGGTATGCATTTGTGGGTGAAAAGATAGTCACCGAGTGCGAATTCATGGCCCAGATCATCAAAAATAAGTAAACACTACCTTTTAAATCTTGATTCAACAATAAAATGAAACAACCTCTGGCGTATGTTCACCCGGCTGCCAAGATACATCCGAGTGTGGTAATCGATCCGTTTGTCACGATCGAGCAGGACGTGGAGATCGGCGAAGGCACCCGCATAGGGCCAAATGTAACCATCATGGAAGGAGCTCGTATAGGCAAGAACTGTACGATATATCCCGGCGCCGTAATTTCCGGCCCACCCCAGGATTTGAAATTCCGTGGCGAGTATTCGCTTGCAATCATAGGCGACAATACGACCATCCGCGAGTGTGTGACGGTCCATAGAGGTACAGCCTCAAAAGGAAAGACCGTCGTTGGGAGCAATTGTCTCATCATGGCCTATTGCCATGTGGCTCACGACTGCGAGATAGGAAACAATGTGATAATGTCAAACGCAGTCCAGTGTGCCGGCGAGGTTGTGATCGACGACTACGCTGTCATCGGCGGCGGAGCCCTCATCCATCAGTTCTGCCACATCGGGCCTCATGTAATGCTTCAGGGTGGTGCTCTCGTCAATAAGGATATACCTCCATACGTAAAGGCAGGTCGTGATCCTATAGCCTACGTCGGAGTCAACTCCATAGGTCTGCGCCGCCGCGGGTTCACCAATGAAACCATCCGCGACATTCAGGAGACCTATCGCTATCTCTACCTCTCGGGTCTTAATAATTCTGACGCCGTGGAGCGCATAGAAGCCGAGCTGCCCGCAACCAAGGAACGCGATGAGATCATCCTCTTCGTCCGCAACTCCAAGCGCGGTATCATCCGCGGCTATGTGTGATAGCACCGTCGCAAACAGACAAAACAAGATTCCGCCGGCAAGGGTCATCAGATGAGAAGGCCCTGTCGGCGGAATCTTGTTTTGTGGTTATTAAGGGAGGTAGCGGTGAGAGGAATAGTGCAGAAGGTGTCAGGGAAAGTATATGCCCCGCGGGTTTACTTCTGCATTATGCGAGCCATGGTGCGCTTATCCTCGCGCTCTTTGATAGACTGGCGTTTATCGTATTCCTTTTTGCCACGTGCCACACCTATTACAAGCTTTGCAAGCCCGCGGTCGTTGATGAAAAGACGCAGCGGGACTATCGTGAATCCAGCCTCTTTCCCGGTCTTCTCTATCTTGTTGATTTCTTTGCGGTTGAGCAGGAGCTTGCGGTCGCGGCGGGCGGCGTGGTTGTTGTAAGTGCCGTAGAAATATTCTGCAATATACATATTCTTGACCCACACTTCCCCATTGTCCACATAGCAGAAAGTATCCGCCAGGGATGCTTTGCCCTGACGCAGCGACTTGATTTCAGTGCCGGTGAGCACTATTCCTGCCGTATAGGTATCTGTGATGGCATAGTCGAAAGTCGCCCGCTTGTTTTTAATGTTAATCTCTTTGGGAGTCATGAATATCAGCCGATAAAAATTGAGAAGAGTTTATAGAAAAGATATGGGGGGAAGAGGACACCAAGTATTGCATTGACCATGAACGGCCCTGTGCGGTCAGGTTTAACCTCCATATATCTGATCCCTTTCCACTGAACCAAAGCCACATAGAGAGGGAGGAAAAATAACATCTCTTTAGTGACCGGCAGACAATTTATGATAAGGTTTATCAGAGCCAGCATCCCCAGGGAGTAGAGCACAAATGTGTGGGAACGCCTCTCGTCGTAGCCATGTGAGAGCCAAGGCTCCGAAAAGACCGATAGGGTAAATACGCCGAAAAAGTAGCCGATGAAATAGATGAGAAACGTGACCAACATCTTCATCAGCAGCGTGAGAAACATCAGATGGTGGTAGACCCCCTGCATAAACACGCTCAATGCACTGAGTGCTATCAGGGGGTAGTAGCCGCGCATTGCCAGAATGCGCGGATCGATATCAGCTTTCTCAATATCCTCCCATCCATTGCCTGGCGAGAGAATGAGCTGAATCATAAATTTCATAAAATGTTTCATCAGCAGTCTGTTTCGGGAAATCCGGTGCAAAATTACATAGAATCGCCGAAATTTCTGATAAAAGCGACAGATTATATTATCGCACCCTCCAGAAAAAGAGCCTCGAGGGAGCCGTGAAGAGGTCTTAAGCGGGAAGTCTCTTGAGGGTGCCTTTCGGAGCCTATTTCACTACCTTGCCTGTCAGAGCAAACGTGTAAGGTTGGCGGCAGAGTGAGAAAGGCGTGGCGCTCCAATCACCAATCTTCATGGTAATCCATTTCCTCCATGAAGTCGAGTTGCTCGCGTATCATCTCGGCTTCATCGTCGATCATACTATAACGATAGTCCGATATATCAAGATCGTCTAATTCGTCCTCGAGCTCATCGAGTCTGTCCTCCAGTTCGTCAATCGTATAGTCTGCATAGTCGCCAGGGTCAGGACGAGTATGCTGCGCGTGGCGGGTCTGGGTTTTTCTTACTGCGGCGTAGAGTGCCGCGTCTGTAGGGTTGATCTTTGACTCGGGTTCTTTCTTCGATGTAGGGCTAAAGAGGTCGAGTATCCAATTGAAAACCGCGAAACCTTCTAAAAAACTAATGAACGACATCCTTCTACTGCATTAAAACAAATTATCAACTCATTTAATATCCCCGCCCATTTTGAGAGCCTGTCCGAGCCATGCGAATAAACAGATTACAATAATAATTATACTCATACTAATAGAGATTGTGATTACCATAAAGATCCAAACTATTCTTTCAGCAGCAAAGTTCTTATGGAGATGGGCCAAAACAGGATACATCCATGTGAATAAAAGTTAAAATCTTTACAGGGTGATGAAAAAAATGCCACCATATTAACAAGGTGGCATTATAGATTTTCTTTGACTTAGAAGGGGAGGTCGTCGGTAGGGGAGGGGGAGAGATCCGGGGCCGGAGGAGCGGGGACAGGAGCCGACGCGCCATAACCATTAGGCATTGAGGCGCCACCTACTGCGGGGGGAGGAGCAACCTGAGATGCCTGAGCAGCGTTAACTTCTTCAGCCTTCCATGCTCGAATTTCTACAAACCAACGTGAGTTGTATTCGTGGCTATCAATGTCAAAGCTTACCTTGTAGTTTTTCCCAACTTCGAGGGGGTATTGATCGGCGCGATCACCAAAGAAGTTGAAAAACACCTTCTTTGGATAAGTTTCTTGAGTTTCAAGCACATATTCGCGTTTCTTCCAGGGATTTCCCTTGGCGGAAGTCCCGTTGACTTCGGGCATTGCTTTGATAATTAAACCTGTTATTTCCATTGCTTTATTTTTTATTTGTTAAATTCTTGATGTGAGAGGCGATCTCCGGTGAGGTGGAAATCTCAGCCATTTTTCAAACGAGCTTAGAGGCAAAGGTAAGGAATTTTTTTGTCACACCAACATGCCCCTTGTAAAAAATTTGTTCCCTTTTCGATGATGGCTCCAGGTCTTGACAGGCTGGTAGGCCATCTTCCGCATGGAGATCCTCCAAGGCTTTGTTCTCCTTATAATGCTTCCTTGGATTCTTCCCTTACTCCTTTTTACATCTCCAATGTCTTTATGTCCAACCTCCGGGTAATGCCTCTGTTACCGCGACAACTGCATTTTTCTCATCTACGACTTCGAGCTCTTTCTTTGACTTGCGAACCTTACTGAAATTTTGTAACTGTGCGCAATTATTAGACATTTTTCATATATATTGCTGACGCTCTTATGTCTTACAAGTTGTATGACATTCAGAGCAATCAAATGAGGAACTCCTACTACTGATACATATACAAATTTCGCATTAGATACAATCTCAGCCGCTGATACGATAAAAAATACTTTTCGAATCTCCCAACACCTATTTTAAGACTACGAAATTCAACGGCGGTCAATTCCATAGCGAAACCATAGGAGAGTATTTTGCACGAGTACGTGGTAACGGTGCGTTTTATTCCTTTAGCAGCCGCACTCAAAATAGAGTTTCATATATCCCGGATATTTAGACAAATGGGAGGTTGACTGACACCATCGTAGATTATGGTGGAGGCAGAAACGTTATTTTGACTTCGCTTGAGCACATTGATGTTGTCGTAATAATCCGGCCGTATGGAGGTTCCTGCTTTTATTTCGTATAGATGAAGGGATCCGGCTATAGATTGCACCGCATCTATCTCTAAACCTGATTTTTCTCTGTAGAAATAAAGATTGGGGTCAAGGGCTTTGTTTAAACGACTCTTTAGAAGTTCAC
>CAZUEY010000086.1:0-7006 GCA_964619395.1 uncultured Staphylococcus sp.
CCCTCCGAGATATGCGACCTCAGCGTTAACATATATTATGGGACAGGCTCTTAAAGATATATTGGAAATTATGATTATCTTTGCAACGGTACTTAATGAAGCCGTAACTGACAACTGATAAAACTTGACCCAGTGGACAATAAAAAGAAACCAACCGCCATACTCAGGATGCACTGTCCTGACCAGCCGGGAATCATTGCCGTTATAACAGAATTTATCACCACCAATCAGGGAAATATCATTTACCTTGATCAATATGTGGATCATGTCAACGGCATTTTCTACATGCGCGTGGAGTGGGAACTTGAAAATTTCCTCATACCGCAGCAGAAAATCAGCGAATATTTCAACACTCTCTATGCCCGGCGATATGAAATGACCTATCGCATAAGCTTCTCCAACCGCCGTCAGCGCATGGCTATCTTCGTCAGCAAGATGTCACATTGCCTCTACGATATGCTCGCACGCTACAGTGCAGGGGAGTGGGATGTTGATATCCCGGTGATTATCAGCAATCACCCCGATCTTGCAGTGGCCGGGGAGCAGTTTAATATACCATTCGTCCACATCCCAGTGACTCGCGAAAACAAGGCGGAGATGGAGAAGAAGGAATTTGAAATTCTCGACAGTTATGAAGTGGATTTCATTGTCCTCGCCCGCTATATGCAAGTGCTCTCCGAGGATTTCATCAGTCGTTATCCCAATCATATCATCAATATCCACCACTCTTTTCTGCCCGCTTTCGTCGGGGCTAAGCCCTATCATCAGGCCCATGAGCGTGGTGTGAAGCTCATTGGCGCTACAAGCCATTATGTCACAGCCGACCTTGATGCCGGACCGATTATAGAGCAGGATGTGGTAAGGATATCTCACAAAGATACTGTGGAAGATCTCGTAAGCAAGGGTCGCGATCTCGAGAAAATCGTCCTCTCGAGAGCCGTCGCAAAACATATTCAGCGCAAGATCCTCACTTACGACAATAAGACCGTGGTGTTCAGTTGAACGCTGGCCGATTAAACAACCGAAACAAAATTGTGCAGGGCAGTCCTTATTTCGATCCGCCCTGCATTATTTTTGTGCGCTGAAGAGAGTGTTTGAAGCGGTATGAGCCATGGCAGGAGGGGAGGGGGATATTGTATTTAACCTGTCGTAGAGCGTGGGGCTTTAAGTATGGATATGAGCGGTATTACAATATTGTGACATAGTGGTTTATTGTAGATTATTTATTTTGATGATTCGTTTTTATTGTGTAATTTTGTGACTGATTTTTGGGATACGCAAACATGCCTTGAATCTAAACCCTACGAAACACTCATTAAACATAAATTTTTTAATCTTAATCATTAAATTTTTACCAATGAAACGCAATTTTTTCAGACTCTCTATGCTGGGCGTTGCAGTGGCTCTTTTCGGCGGTATCGCTGTGAGCTCTATGCTCGGTGGTGAGACAAAAGCTCCTGAGGCTGATCTGATTGCCAATGATCCGGTTGTTGAAAAGGCAGCTACATGGGATTTTGGCAACTCTGCAGTGATGGAGGCTACAGTGGCGCTTTCCGGCGCAGCTGAAAGCGGTACAGTAAAGGCTGTTGAGGATAATGGTGTGGAAATGACCGTTATTTCCAATGGCGCTTCTTTCCGCAACAATGGTAATAACATCCAGATAAAAAAGGGTGCCGAATTCCGCATCCCCGTTGTTACTTCTGAGGATGTTGTTACAGTGAAGGGTTATCCTAACTACTCCTACTACAGTATCAGCGGTAGTGAAGAGATCAACAATGACTCTAACAACCCTGTTACTACCTACAAGGCTAAAAATTCTGACGTAGAGCGTGGTTATGTATCGATTGTTTCGACCAACGACAACAACTACTATTATTCCATCTCCGTTGAGCAGATGAAGCCCCGCGAACTCATCAACATTGAAAATGCCCCCGTGGTGGTGACTTTCAAGTTTGACCAGGGTACTGAAGGACAGAAGGCTCAGTTCAACGAACCTGACTACTTCATCTCAAGCAAGATCACCTACGGTAGCAATCTTGTGCTCGAGGGCATGGACAACAAAGGCTTCAACCAGACATGGTTCAACCCCCTCTCGAAGCAGAGCAAGGCCGGCGACGACAACTTCATCCGCTTCTCCTTCCAGCCCCGCTTCGGCCTCTCGTTCACCCCCACCAAAGTGTCGTTTAAGTCAAGCCGCTTCGGTACAGGTGGTGGTCACTTTGATGTAGCATGGGTTAACCCCGACGGCTCTACCATATCTCTCAAGAAGGATATCAATCCTCCCCGCGACAATGAGAGCCCCAGTGTAGGTGAGTATTCCTTTGATATCAATAATGCCAAAGTTGCCGAAGGTCAGTGCGCTCTTCTTTTCAACCTTTACTCTCTCGACCCCGGCAAGCATGTTGGCTACTCTGATATTGTGATCGAAGGTACCCTCTCCGGTCAGGAGAAGGAAGTGCCCATCCTCGACTCTTTCGTCGCTAACGACAAGCAGTATGTAGTGGATGACATCTTCGAGCCTGATGGCGACAATTATGCTGCTACTATCGAGCTCTTCTCTGCTGACAAGATGATATCAGCCACCAACCCCCTCACCGAGGTGAAGCCCCTCTCCGGTAATGTAGGTGAGATCACTTATGCCGGCGACGACAACAAGTGCACCGCCACTATCCCCGTGACCCTCGGCGACATCACAATCAAATATCTCGCTAACTTCGTGCGCAAACCTCTCTATACTCTTACCTATATTGATACCGACGGTTCTACTATGGGTACTCAGAAGGTAGAGAAGGATACTGAAATCACAAACTTCGACATCGACTTCGCTAAGGCTCAGGCTAAGGATGGCTTCAAGGTTCGCGGTTGGTTCTCCAAGCCCACTGCAAGCACCAAGATCAAGACCACAGATGTTGTGACAGGCGACCTCAAGCTCTATGCTCTTCAGACAGAGATCGAAGTTTCCAGCACTACAAGAAAATATTCCTTCAATCTTGCCGATCCTATCTTCTATCCCGAGGATCATGAGGCATTCGTGCTTGAGACCGAGAAGGGCTATTTCCATGACAAAAACCATGGTTGGGCTCTCTACCCCGGTGATAAGATCAAGTTCCTTGTAGGTCCTAAGGCTACCGTTTCGTTGGGTGTCTGCAGGTATGGCAGCGCAACAACAATTGATGTTACCGGTCCCAACGGTGAGACTGTTTGCGAGCCCCTCGAAGGAATGAACCCTGATACCGACGGCGCTCTTGTTGGTTTCTCCTACGAAGGCGACCCCGGTTATGTAACCCTTACTCTTAATGGCGATGGTGAGATGTATTTCCACAATGCCAAGATTGTCAACAATGCTGAGGTTTCCTTCAATAAGGTTGGTCAGTGGTACTTCGTAGAGCCCGGCAATGTCTGGAGCTTCTATGATGCACTCGACGATGCTAATGTGGTTAACTCCTCCAAAGATGCTCCCCGCAGCTTCATCTATCTCCCCGACGGTACCTACGACATGGGCGAGACAGCGCTGACTCAGGTGGCAGGCAACAATATCTCGATCATCGGCCAAAGCCAGGAGAAGACAATCGTAGTCAATGCTCCCAGCCTCCTCAATGAAGGTATCGGCACCACTGCTACTATCCTCAATACAGGTTCAAACCTCTATATGCAGGATCTTACTCTCAAGAATGCACTCGACTACTATAGCAACAAGGGCGCAGGTCGCGCCGTAGTTCTTCAGGATAAGGGCACAGGTACTATCTGCAAGAATGTTAATATGTATTCTTATCAGGATACCTACTATAGCAACAATGGCGACGGTGACTTCTACTTCGAAGACTCTAAGGTGGCAGGTACTGTCGATTTCCTCTGTGGCGAAGGCACAATGTACATGAACCATTGTACACTTATCGTCGAGAAGCGTAATGCCGATGGTTCAGGTGGTTGCACACTCACCGCTGCCGCTACAAAGGCCGGTAAGCCTTATGGCTATGTGTTCAATTATTGTACTATCGAGAACTATGCCGCTAACTACAACCTCGGCCGCGCATGGAACGGCGAACCCCGTGTCGCTTACCTCAACACTACTGTCAACGATAATAAACTCGTTGATTCCCGCTGGACAGCCGGCGGCATGAACGTGGTGGCTAAAGAGTTTGTGGAATACAATACTATGGATGCTAACGGTAAAGTTGTATCTCCCTCATCGAAGGTGATCAAATTTACCCACAACAACTATCCTGCAAACCAGATGGAAACCATCCTTACTGCTGAACAGGCTGCTAATTTTGATGTCGATAAGGTGTTCCCCAACTGGGATCCTGTATCGCTTGCTAAGCAGGTTGATGCTCCCGAAGCAGTCTATGCAAATGGTGAGATCACTTGGAAAACTGTTGAAGGTGCTATTGCCTACGCTCTCTTCTGCAACGATGAGCTCGTGACTATCACTTCCGATACTTCCTTCAAGCCTGAAACTGTAAATGACTCTGATGTCTACACCATCCGCTCTGTCAACAGCATGGGTGGTATGGGAACTCCCGCTATCGTTGATGGCCTCAATTCTATCGAGGATATCAACGCTGCAGCAGCCGAGGAACTCAGCGCCATCTACTACAACATTCAGGGTATGGTGGTAGCCCCCACTTACAAGGGTGTCATCATCAAGAAAGCCACTCTTTCTGATGGTAGCGTAGTGACTTCCAAGCATATCAATCGCTGATAACAATTCTCACTGCTTTCAGGGCAGTTCAGGATTTATAACTTCCGTTTTATCCGCAAGGGTAAAAAATTGAAATATCTAATTTGCCCTTCGAGGCAATATTTGATAACCGTTGAATCGCAGCGGGGTAGGAGAGAAGCCTGCCTCGCTGCCTTCTTTTTTTACGCCGCAAAGGGTTGTAGGAAGTAGTTCAAGCAGGGAGGGGTGTGCTGTGTACAAATCCGATGCGAAGTTACTCATCAAGGTGAAAAGCGAGTGGTTAGTTTGTATGGGCGCGTGTTGCTTCATCATCGACCCGCAGAAAAATCTTTATTAGTTAAAGAATGTGAATATTGTGGCAGTGTGGTGAGAAAATTTCGTATCTTTGCAGACGCTTTTTAGCATCCCCCGTGTGATGGGAAATTAAGGAGCAGATTTTTACAACTTAATTTTTAGTAACACAACTAATCAATTTCAATCGAAATGAAGACATTTCAACTCGTTGCCGAGCCCCGTACTGACCTCGGCAAGAAGGCCGCTAAGGCTCTCCGTGCAGAAAACAAAATCCCCGTTGTCCTCAATGGTGGTGAAGTAGTCGAACTCCCCTTCAAGGGCACTCTCAAGCCCGGTGAGAAGTTAGTGACTATCGATAAGGAGGGTAAAAAGGGTCTTATCACAACTGATCTCGTAGTTAGCCAGGATGCAGTCCGCAAACTCGTCTATACTCCCGATATCTTTGCTATCGAACTCACAGTCAATGGCGAGACTCGTATGGCAGTGCTTAAGGATATTCAGTTCCACCCGGTGAAGGATACTATCCTCCACATGGATCTCCTCGAAGTCAACGATAAGAAGCCTGTCACTATCGAGGTGCCTGTCAAGCTCGAAGGTCACGCCGAGGGTGTGAAGGCCGGTGGTAAGCTCAACCTCTCTATGAAGAAAATCAAGGTGAAAGCTATCTACACTGAAATCCCTGAACGTGTTGTCATCAATGTTGACAATCTCGGTCTTGGTAAGACTCTCCAGATCGGTGAACTCCACTTCGACGGTCTTGAACTGATGAATGCAAAGAATGCCGTTGTTTGTGCCGTTCAGCTCACTCGTGCTGCTCGTGGTGCTCAGGCAGCTGCTGCTCAGTAATCTATCTCAAGATTAGGCATTACTTTAATGTAAAATTTACGGCAGACTTTTCTTCCGGGGAACTCCCCGAAGAAAAGTCTGCATTTTTTGATAAAAGTTGAGTTCTTTGGAGGATGGTGCCATCCCACCTCTTTATGAGTAATTCTACGTTTTGACCGCATGGTATATCCAAATGCATCAAAAATTACTCTAAATTTGTGGGTCGAAGAAAATTTTTCGTGATTGATGTTTGGTATTTAAAAAAAATGACTTACCTTTGCATCGTCAAAACGGGAGAGGCCTGAAGAGACAGGTTCATGAAGATAAACTCCGGTTGATTTCTTCGCTCGTCTGACAGAAATTTTGCCTTGTGGTGTAATGGTAGCACGTCGGATTCTGGTTCCGCCTGTGAGGGTTCGAATCCTTCCAAGGCAACAATGCAAATCGCTGAAACGTCAACTTTTTGACTGTTCAGCGATTTGTTTTTTTACGCCTCAGTTGCTGAGGAAAAAATTCGGTCTGATTGTGCCAAAATTCGGCGGACAGTCTCTAAACTATTATTTACTGTGAGATGTTTATAAGCAAGATATTCACCAATAAATTGCTTCTATGAACTACATTACTGAAACTGATCGCATTTACGCTACCGATCCTCAGGGTCGACTGATAGCGGAAGTGACTTTCCCTACAAGTGGGGGAGTGTCGACCATCAACCACACATTTGTAGATGAATCCCTCAGGGGGCAAGGCATCGCCGGGGAACTGGTGAAACGGGCTGCCGATAAGATTTTGGCCGAAGGCAACAAGATCGCGGCTACCTGTCCTTATGCTGTCGTGTGGTTTGGGCGTCATCCCGAATACTGTGTAGTTGGTGAAAGCAATCCTTCCTGCACAATCGGCAAACACTGAATCACTCATTGCGTCATATATTGAATAATAATCATTACCTTTTGGCTTCAGATTAACTCCTTTTACATTACATTTTCAACTATTGTCATAGATGGATTCATTTGAATCGGATTTGTGATATTTGATGAATTGTGACTAATTTTACCTCGGAAATTACTGAAAAATTATGAGAGTATTACTTATCAACGGTAGCCCCAAAAAGGAGGGGAATACCTATATCGCCTTGAAAGAGGTAGCCGGCGCTCTTAGAGCCTGTCCCATAATATATGTTAACGCTGAGGCGGTCAGCCATTGAGC
>CAZUEY010000087.1:0-6440 GCA_964619395.1 uncultured Staphylococcus sp.
GTGTGGCACTGACAATCGGAGTATGGTTTCTCGTTCATAACGGCTACTACTGGCATGCCTACAACTTCATGCAATGCATGGAGGCTATCATCTATCATGTCGCCGCCGGGCGCATCGACAAAGATCTGCTCCAACGCATCATTACCTGCTACATGGCAAACGAGGACTATCCCGAAGAGCTCAAACTCGAAATCATCCACGCTATATCAGGCCATAGCCATTAAAGCCATTAAAGCGGGGAAATTCTTCGCAACATATTGCGTGATTTTGTCTGAATTTAAGATACAAATTTGTAACTTTGCGAAAATTAGCCCTCTGCCGGGGGCTGATGTCGGTTTGTCACTGTAAAGTTAAGTCAGAGTTCAGGATATGAAAATATTTAGTACCGAAAATATTCGCAATATCGATCGCTATACGATCGATGTGGAGGGTGTCAGCCCCCAGGAACTGATTCATCGTGTGGCCGAAGGGGTAGTGAGCGAGATATTGAGTCGCTGGAGCCCGTCGAAGCCCACCATGGTGTTCGCCGGTTCCGGTAATAATGGCGCCGATGCCCTTATTGTGGCTAAACTCTTGATAGAGGCCGGTTTCAACCCCCATGTGGTGCTGATCAACGTCAAGGGCGACTCCCTCTCCCGCGACTGCCGCCTGGCGCGCGAGGAGCTGATGAGCCTGGGGAATGTCTCGATGACAGAGATTGTCCACACGGCCCATATCCCACCCTTGACTCCTGACTATCTCGTGATCGACGGCTTCTTCGGCACCGGCCTCCACAATCCCCTCGAAGGGGGCTACATGTCGATGGCCCGCTACATCAACGAATCAGGCGCTACGGTGGTCTCAATCGACCTCCCCTCAGGCCTTTTCGGCGATTGGAACTCGCGTGTCCTTCCCCGAAATGTGGTCCACGCCCATCTCACCATCGCCGTGCAGTTTCCGCGCCTCGCCTTCTTCTTCAGCGACAATGCCGAGATGGTGGGGAAGTGGAAATGTATCGACATAGGCCTCAGCCGCAAGGCAATTGAGGAGACTCAGACAAAATACTACTATATTGAGCGGGAGGATGTTAAGGCAGTGCTTCGCGAGCGCCGTCCCTTCACCTCCAAGGCCGACTACGGCCATGCCCTTCTCATAGCCGGCTGCTATGGCATGATGGGCGCCGCTGTGCTTGCCGCACGCGCAGCCCTCCGCTCAGGCGTTGGGAAACTGAGCGTCCACTCCGCCCGCTGTGGCTACGATGTGCTCCAGACGGCTGTCCCCGAAGCTCTTTTCTCCCCCGACCGCAGCGACATCCTTATCTCCGACATGACTCCGCGCTTCAACGCCAACGCCATTGGCGTGGGGCCCGGCATCGGCACCAACGACGCCACCCGGGGCGCCCTCGAGACCCTCATAAAGACCGTGAAACGCCCCATGGTGCTCGACGCTGACGCCCTCAACATCATAGCGCGCAATCCCGCACTCATCGACCACCTCACCCCGGGAAGCATCCTCACTCCCCACGCAGGCGAGTTTGACCGCATCTTCGGTTCGCAACCCTCGGCCGAGACGCGCCTGCTCAAGGCTCTCGAGGTGGCGCATAAATACAAGCTCATCATTGTGCTCAAGGGGCAATATAGCGCCACCGTGCGCCCTGACGGCAATGTGTTCTTCAATTCGAGCGGTTCGCCGGCCATGGCCACCGCCGGCAGCGGCGATGTGCTTACAGGCATCATCACCTCGCTCCTGGCCCAGGGCTACAAACCGGAGGCAGCCGCCACCGCCGGGGTCTACATTCATGGTGTGGCCGGCGACATCGCAGCCGCCCGCGAGGGTGACTATGGCACCACGGCGGCCGACATCGCCGCTGCCACAGGGCAAGCTATAAAGCAGATAATGGCTTGACGGCCGATGCTCTCGAATTTCCACAAACTCCCCCCCCCTTGACACTATGAACCTTAAGCGAATCTCAACCATACTGCTGCTCGCGGCTGCCATTGCAGGCGCCGCTTCAGCGCAGACCTCTACGAAACTTACCGCCATGAAGGCCTCCGACTATGGCCTCATCTACACCCTCCCGCTTACAGCCTTCGAGGTGACTATCGCAGCCGAGAAGATCGTGAAGACCCCGGGAGAATATTATCTCTATGCCGGCAAGTATCTGAAAACCACTCCTATAATGGAGCGCTCCGTGGAGTGGCGCATCACCGAGGCAGTGATCACCCCCATAGGGGTCGCCGACCCTGAGCAGCGATATGTGGCTACGTTCAAGGGTGGGGCCGGGACATTCATGACCGTAACCGACGGCAATTTTCCCCTTTCGGTCAACGATGAGGCCTACACCGGAGCCGTCGCTACCCCGCAACTCCCGAAGCCGGTAAAAGCCACACCCACAATCCTTGAGAGCGCTGCCGCCCGCGAAGCTGTAACCCCGGAGATGATCCGGAGCACCTCGTCGATGAAGCGCGCACAGCTTGCAGCCGAGAAGATCTACGAGCTCCGCACCAACCGCAGCGAGATCATCTCAGGACAAGCCGATGCAATGCCCTCCGACGGCGCGGCTATGAAACTCGCACTCGACCAGCTATCGCTCCAGGAGGAGGCCCTGACGGCTATGTTCAACGGCACTGAGCAGCGATCCGTTGAGGTGATGACATTCAGCGTGGCAGTCCCCGCCGAGGGTGAGCCCTCGCGGCAGGTGGTGGCGCGCCTTTCGGCCACCGATGGCCTCGTGGCTCCCGACGATCTCTCGGGTGCCCCTATCTATCTCACCATCACCCCAGTGAGCCGTGGCGAACTGCCTCTCACCGACAAAGGAGAGCCCCGCTCGTTCCCTAAGGGGGGCGTGGCCTACCGTATCCCCGGCACGGCACGTGTCGACCTCACTTTCGACGATCGCACCATAGCCGGAGGCACCTTCGACGTGGCTCAGTATGGCGTGGTGTTTGGTCTCGACCCAAGCCTTTTCACCAATAAGAAATCTCCCTCCTATCTCCACTTCAACCCTCTCACCGGTGCCGTCCGCGAATTAGGCACCGTCCAGTGACCTCCCCCCAATGTAGGGACGCACGGCTCGTGCGTCCGACCCCCCGATAATAATATCATCAATTATCGTTATGGAAAAGTTCGACACCCTCAGGCAGTTGCTGATGGCCGACCGCACCGTGCGCCGTTTTGACAGCTCGCTCCCTATTTCCCATCAGGATCTTGAACAGCTCGTGGAGCTTACCCGCTACTGTGCCTCAGGGCGCAATCTCCAGCCGCTGCGCTATCGCCTCGTGACAGCTCCCCGGGAGTGTGAGGCGCTTTTCCCTGCTCTCGCGTGGGCGGGATATTACAAGGATTGGGACGGCCCTGCCGAGGGGGAGCGCCCTGTTGCCTACCTTGTGCAATGTCTCGACACTGAGTTGACCACCAACTGTATGTGCGACGACGGACTGCAGCTCCAGGCAATCACCCTGGGGGCTACGGCCATGGGAATCGCGGGGTGTATCATAAAGTCGTTCAACCGCAAGATCTTGACCGAGGTGCTTCGCCTCCCTGATAATTTGAGCCCGTTGTATGTCCTGGCGCTCGGATATCCCGCTGAGAGAGTGAAGATTGTAGATATCGAAGCGCGGGGAGATTATAAGTATTTCCGCGACGAGACCGACGCTCAGTGTGTGCCCAAGCGCCCCCTGAGCGAATTGATAGTGAAGTAATGTAGTATCGTTCCCCCCGCCGAATATATGGACGCACGGCCCGTGCGTCCGTGATTATTGTGAAATTGCCCCCCGCATGAATGTAGGGACGCACGGCTCGTGCGTCCGGATTATTGTGAAATTGACCCCCGCATGAATGTAGGGACGCACGGCTCGTGCGTCCGGATTATTGTGAAATTGACCCCCCCATGAATGTAGGGACGCACGGCCCGTGCGTCCGGAGGAGCGTCATTGCGTTGTGTTCGGCATTATTCGTCATTGCGTTGTGTTCGGCATTATTCGTCATTGCGATTTGATTCGGCAATTGTCGTCATTGCCGCTCCACCGGACGCACGGGCCGTGCGTCCCTACATTGTGGCTGCATGCGGTTGGGTCGCCATTGCCGCTCCACCGGACGCACGGGCCGTGCGTCCCTACATTGTGGACATACAAAAAAATGCAGGAGACTAACATCACTGTCGGTCTCCTGCCTCACATTAATACTTAAAAAATACTTAATCTATTCTTACGCCTTAATAGGCGGGAACAGCGGGTTTTTCATTGCCGCTACGCATTGGCCGCTCCACCGGACGCACGGGCCGTGCGTCCCTACATTCATGCGGCGGGTTTGGCTTTTGCGGCTCCACCGGACGCACGGGCCGTGCGTCCCTACATTGATGCGGTGGGTTTGCTTTGCGGCGGGAAGGGGTTATTTTACGATAACTTTGCTTACCTTGTTGCCCTCGCGACGGATGAAGATACCTTCGGCGGGGTTGTCAACGCGGATACCCTGGAGGTTGAAGTATTCAACAGCACCATTGGCAGCGTCGACTGCAATGTCGGCAATACCTGATGTACCGCTACCGGATACGGTGATAGTCTTCACTTCGCTCTTGATGTCGGTCTCGGGGTGATAAGCGAGGATAGAGAGAGTGCCGGCCTTAGAGAGGGTGATCTTCTTCTCGGGAGCGTGGGTGAAGGTCTTGCCCTCATGTTCGAGAGTTTCAGCCACATCACCCTCAGCGGTAGCCTTAGCGTAGGTCATTTCGCCGGGACCTTCAACTTCGGGAGTCTGCTGGGGCTGGTTTTCCTCAGCGGGAGCGAAGTGATAGTAGATGTGGTGAGCTTCGTCGGCGGGAGTGATCACGAGTTCCTTATCCTCACCTTCGAGAACGATCTCGTCAGCAATCTCAGTCTCACCATGTTTGATCACGGGAGCGTCGATAGAGGGAAGGATATAGCCGAAGCCATGGCACTGAATAGTAGTTTGGTAAGAGTAGAGAGTATAAGTCTTACCTGCTTCGAGATTCCAGATTGAAGCACAGTAAATGTAGTCATTACCATTAGCCTCACCGTCAAATTTACCAAGCACGAGAGTGCAGGGGAGGTGTGCGTCTACAGCGGTTTGATCAACACAATATAATGATTTTCCGTCGTTGGCTGACATACCGATAACATGTGTTTCTGTGATGACATTGTTTGTCTCGTCATCCTCAATGGTTTTTTTAGCCTCTTGTTCAAGACCCTGACGACGATAGAAAACTACGAGCTGAAGGTCAGTTTTGGCAGTTACTTCAAGGGGAGAGCTGCCTGATTCTTCAACGCCTGTAGGGGTGTCAGCAGACGGAACTGTTTTTACACGACCGAGCTGAAGTGAACCGGCAAAGTCACGACCTAAGTAAGAAGCAGATGAAGCATATTTTGCTCCGAAAACAGTTCTTGCAAGGATGTTTGTATCATTGATAAGCTTGTTGTCAGCACTTGTAGTACCGCTTGTTTTACCGGCTTTGAACTCTTTGTTGAGCTTTATATCATCCATTTCAACATATTCATCGCTGGGAGAATCCCATTTGTAAGCTTTTACGACATTAGTAAGAACTTCAATGGTAGTATTAGCGACTGTAGAGCGATATTTTGCACCTTCAGCCTCGCCATCATAAGAGGCTGTGATTACAGCAGTTCCTATAGCGCCTTCAACAAGTGAGATCTCACCTGTTTCGCTTACGGTTGCAATTGTTTCATCGTTTGAAGTGAAAGTAACAGGGAGATTTTCGTCGTTAACAAAGACGGGAGAAGTAAAGTTGTCGCGTACTTTCAGAGATACTGATTCGGGATTCCAAGAGATAGGAGCATCTTCACGAGTGTCGCTCTTATCTGCGAGATTACCGGTAAGTACCAGGTTACCAATGACCCAGCCCTTAGCGGTGTTTTTTGTGGGCTTGCTATAAAGATTGAAAAGGAGAGTTACTTTACCTTCCAGAGCGTCAAAATCTTTAATGCTTATAGTAGGAGTACCACCACCTTCGGAATCGCGTACAAAAGTGTATTTGGACTCAACGGATACGTTATTTATTGAAATATCGCCAAAGTGATTATTTCCGGTACCATTTTTACAAGCCCCAAAAGAGAGATTTGTCGGGGTAAAGGTATAACCATCAGGAATTGTGAATGTAAAAGTCAGGTAATGAGATCCATCAGATGTTGGTGTTTTATGCTCATTTGTATCGCTTGTATAAAATACAACACCTTTAACTTCGGGGTCGCCATCCTTGGAGTTAATTGTTGCAGTTCCAACAGGTGTAAGGCTTGAACCATAGGTGGTTGTACCTACTGTAATAGAGGCCTCACTGCTTTTACCACTCAGATCATCCTTATCCTGGAGCGGCCAGGTGATAGTGGTCTGTGCACTTAACATTCCCACAGATGCGGCAAAGGCAGCTACGAGAGTAAAAAGTTTTTTCATAAATGTTTAGGAAATTATTAAGGTTAAAAAATTTGTTT
>CAZUEY010000088.1:0-6343 GCA_964619395.1 uncultured Staphylococcus sp.
CCGACAATGGCTATAAAGGCAAGTTGACTGAAATTGCCAAGGAGAGTCTATCATATCTTTATATTGTAAGGTGGTGTAAGTTACCATCGCCTCGGCCATCCATTGGCATATTTGTCCGTGTTCTTCGGTCGTGTACATCAAGTACACTCCCTCATCACTCGAACAAATCTGCTCAATGGCTGACCGCCTCAGCGTTAACATATATTATGGGACAGGCTCTAAGCTGTCTGGAATTTCAAAATGGCTTCAATTATGTCGCGGTTGTTTGAAAGGCGGGGTATTTTGCGCTGTCCGCCAAGCTTACCGGTTGATCCAAGCCACCGGTCAAATACCCCCTTACTGCCTTCCACCACCGTCAGAGGGTCGAGAAAGATGCCGTGGGAGCGTTTTGCCTCGTAGTCACTGTTTTCCTGTTGCAAGGCTTTGTCGAGCTTTTCAGCGAATTCATCCATAGAGCGGGGAGGACGCCGGAATTCTATCAACCATTCATGTCTGCCTCGCGACCGATCGGTGGCATAGACCGGGGCTGCGGTATAGTCAGCAATCTCGCAGTCAAGCTCTTTGCACACCTTTGTCAGAGCAGCCTCAGCATTGTCAACCATCAGTTCCTCCCCAAAGGCATTTATGAAACTCTTGGTGCGACCGGCGATAGTGACTTTCAGCGGATCGACCGACTCGATGCGCACCGTGTCGCCTATCGGGTATCGCCACAGTCCGTTGCAGGAGGTGATGACAAGTGCATAGACCTTCCCTTGCTCCACCTCCCAAGCCGGGAGGAGGGTGGGGCGGTCCGAACCCACGTCGCTGAGGGGGATAAATTCGTAGAAT
Source organism: uncultured Staphylococcus sp. (assembly GCA_964619395.1). Lineage (GTDB taxonomy): Bacteria > Bacteroidota > Bacteroidia > Bacteroidales > Muribaculaceae > Duncaniella. Next base: position 829 of record CAZUEY010000088.1, read on the forward strand.
GTGCCGCAGTCAAGCAACAGCAGCATCGACGGGTCGTCGATCTCATTCTGCACGGCAAAAAAGCCTTCGGAGGCGTTGTAACACTCCAGATAGCGCATCCCGGGCGAAGTGATCTTCCGATATTGCTCCCGATAGGGGCGCATGGAGATGCCCCCATGGAAAAATACTTCAAGGTTGGGCCATACATCCTGGATTTGCGATGCGCCCTGCTTCTCTATCACCCCCTTGAGCACGGTGAAGAACCACGAGGGTACCCCCGAGATATTGGTGACATTTTCATCGGAGGCCGCCTCGATAAGAGCCGGAAGCTTCTCAGCCCAGTCAGGCATGAGCGCAATCTGTTTTGAGGGCACCCTCACGAGATTGGCAATAGGGTTGATATTGTCGATGAGGTTGGCCGACAGGTCGCCGACTTTCACACCGCGGGGGAGCGAGAGTTCGTTGGCAAAGCTCCCCCCGAGTATGAAGCTTTTGCCCGAAAAGAGACGGCTGTCAGGGTAGAGATGGAGATAGTGGGCCACCACATCGCTCCCTCCGCGGTAGTGCGACCGTGAAAACGACTCAGCTGTCACCGGGATATACTTGCTTTTTCCGTCGGAGGTGCCCGATGATTGTGCGAAATGACGGGTGACACCGGGCCAAAGGATGTCGCGCTCCCCCTCGATCATCCTCATGATATATGGGCGCAGCTCGCTGTAGTTTACGGGAGCCGGGATCAGACGGCGGAAATCGTCGTAGCTCCTCGCTGTGTCCGCTCCGATTCCGGCGCCCCAGCCGGTGAGGCGCAGGGCGCGCAGCAGTCTATCCAGCTCTTTGAGCTGCACTTCGCGGAGATGTCCGCGCCACGTCTGAGCGGCCTTTACCCTGCGCTTGAAGAAAGGGCGCACTATTGGAGTGAAATCCATCATAATTTGCTCCCTCGCTTAGAGTTCATCAGGGTGTTTGAGATAGTACTGCTGGAGCAGGGGGCCGATGTTGAAGTAGAACCCCCCTTTTTCGCGTCCGGAGGCATCGCGGACGGTGATATATTCGTAGGAGGGGTCATAGAAGAGATGGTCGGCCACGGTGTAGTCCATCATATTTAGGAGCACATATTCATGCTGAGGCTCTATCACATACCAGGCATTCTCCTCATCCTCGCCGGTGCCTGTGGAGATGATTGCCATGAGCAGGTAGTTGAGCTTATACTGCCATATATTGGCAAGATTTGTCTTCCCTTTGCCTCTTAGGGCATGGATCAGCATCACCATCTCACCGAGATTGAAAGGATTATCGGCAAGCGCCTTTTCAGCATAAACGATCACCGAGTCACACTCTTGGCGGGTGAGTGTGCGTTTGTTGCGCATCACATCGTAGTTGATCTCGTGGTGCGACGAGCGGTAGGGGTTATAATCCTCCTGAAACATGTAGCCCAGGTAGAGGTGGCGATACTTGTCGATCTTCATCAGCGTGTCGTTGCGCTGAAATTCCTGCATGAGCCTTGGATAATAGTAGGGCGATTTGCTGTCGAGGGTAGCGAGGCGTATCTTCTCCAGATCGGGCTTCTCGCGTTTGAGTTTGTCGATCTGGCCGTGGAGCGCTGTGCTACAGCCGAGGGCTATCAGAAGCAGAAATATGAGGCGGATTCTTTGCATGAGGGGCGCTGATTGGGGAGAGATGCCATCGGAGAGGTATTGACTCCGTTAGTTGAATGCTATTTTGAAATAGGAGAGCAGCAGCTCGATTGCCGTCCCGACGATGCAAACGGTGACAACTGCCGGGAGACCTTTTGCACAAAGGTAGTTAAAAAATCGCGGAGATGGAAATCCCATTTCGCTCCCTCGGGGAGTGCGGCTATAGGCAACCCCGCCGAGAATCCCGCCTACCACTGACCCTACTATGAGCCATGCGTGGGAGACGATGAGCCCTACCGCGGCACCTACTATCACACCGCCAACTATATATCCCACCCCCAGACGTGAGGCTGTCACTGCAGTGGGTAGCATGTAGACTATCGCGAGCACTATTATTGTTGCCGCCCCCCAAAACCAGTCTCTCGACGAGAAATGACTGAAGAGCAGGAGGTCGATCCCCAACATGCCGGCATAAGCCAACACCACGGCCCATCGGCGGCGCATAAAGCAGCCCACCACTGAGCCAACGAGCAGCAACACGCTCACTGCCACAACAATAATTGAGAATGTCGTAAGTTGATACATGGTTGAAATCGGTTTGAAGTTGGTGAGTATTCTCCTTTATAACAATGGGCCATTGGGCATTGTTGGAGTCGGCCCTTTGTTTCAGCTGATAGGCTCGAGGAATTTCAGGAAATCACCCTTTTCCATATACCCTATGGAGGAGGTCACTGTGCCATCAGGCATGAGGATGCTGATCTGCGGGATAGCTTCTACGCCAAACTGCTTTGCAGCCTCGGGGGCCATGTCGACATCAACCGACATGAATATCGCCTTGCCCTGCATCTCGGAGGCTACGGCGTGAAACGTTGGCGCAAACCGCTGGCAGGGACCACACCAGGTGGCGTTGAAGTCAATCACGATGGGGAGCGACGCGTCAGGGCTGATTTGCTTGTTGGAGGTGTAGGTCACTACGGCCTCGGCAGCCAGTTTTTCTGCGGCGGCAGTTTCAGTGGTCTCTCCAGCCTGTGCCTGAGGTGATTTGCTGTTGCCGCATGATGAGAGCAGGGCAACTGCTATAGCGCTGATTGCGATAAGTTTGAGTGTCATGATGGGGGAGGGGTAGGAGTGTGCAGTTTATAAAACCTCTCAGAGCCGGTTTAATTGCTTTGATTAAACCGGCTCTGAGATGGATATTGTCAAGTTATTCTTTCTTTCAAAGAGCGGTCGAAAGTGCGTCGTTGGTCTTGTGGACTGCTTCAGCACTCTTGTGGAAGAGTTCCTTTTCAGCATCGTTGAGGTCAAACTCTACGATCTTTTCGATGCCATCTTTGCCGATGATGCAGGGGACGCCGATACAGAGATCCTTCTCGCCATACTCTCCGTCGAGGAGCGCTGAGCAGCTGATCATCTTCTTCTCGTTGTGGAGCACTGCCTTTACGAGCTGGGCTCCGGCTGCACCGGGAGCATACCATGCTGAAGTGCCGAGAAGTTTGGTGAGGGTAGCGCCTCCAACCATAGTGTCGGCGGCAACCTTCTCAAGTGTCTCCATGGGGAGGAAAGATGTTGCAGGCACACCTCTATAAGCTGCGAAGCGCACCAGAGGAATCATTGTGGTGTCGCCATGGCCACCTATCACAATGCCTTCAACCTCAGTAGCATTTGCGCCGAGAGCTTGAGAGAGGAAATATTTGAAACGGGCGCTGTCGAGAGCACCACCCATGCCTATGATGCGGTTCTTGGGCAGGCCGCTCACCTTATGGATGAGATAGGTCATTGTGTCCATAGGGTTGGAGATGCAGATGATGACAGCGTCGGGCGAATATTTGAGCAGTTGGTCAGTGACAGACTTTACGATGCCGGCATTAACTCCAATCAGTTCTTCGCGGGTCATACCGGGCTTGCGGGGAATACCGGAGGTGATGACAACCACATCGCTGCCGGCGGTCTTTTCATAGTCGTTGGTGACACCGGTAAGGCGCGAATTGAGATTGAGGATGTTGGCAGTCTGCATGATATCCATTGCTTTGCCTTCTGAAACTCCCTCTTTGATGTCGAGGAGCACCACCTCATCGGCTATGCCCTGCTTGACGATAACGTCAGCACAAGTGGCGCCTACATTTCCTGCGCCTACAACTGTAACCTTTGACATAATTGCGTTTGATTTTTTGAAAAACGAATGTAATATTTTATTTTTTTACCTTAGAGTAAGTCTGATTTCAAACGGTCGGCAGCAATATTTGTGGCAGCCGGCCCCATGATGATTACTGACTGCAAATATAGTCAATTTCCGCGAGAATCCGTCGGTCGAACCAAAAAATCCGTCCTTCCGAAAAATCCATCGCTTCCATCCATCAGTCAGGAGCGCGAATTTTTCCCGGCAAGCATCCCGCAGGCAGCATCGATATCCTCCCCGCGCGAGGCACGGATAGTTGCCGTTACCCCGAGCTCGTTGAGCCTGTCGCGGAAACGCTCCATCTCCTCCTGTGAAGCTGATTTAAAGGGGGAGTCAGGGATGGTGTGGAAGCGGATGAGATTCACCCGGCAGTCAGTGCCCCGCAGTAGCTTCGCTAAAGCGTCGGCGTGGCGCATATCGCTGTTGAGCCCCGCCCACACGATATATTCAGCCGAAAGACGGCGTTGATGAGCAAAATCATAGCCCCGCATCAGTCTCATCACCTCCTCTATCGGCCACGCTTTCTGCGAAGGCATGAGCTCTTGGCGCTCAAGTGAGTAAGGCGAGTGGACGCTGATGGCAATATGCACCTTTGTCTCGTCGAGAAGACGCCTGAGGCCATCTATCTTACCGATGCTCGACACGGTGATGCGCTTCGGACTCCAGGCCAACCCCCAGGGAGCTGTGAGGATATGGATTGAGCGTATCACCTCGTCGATATTGTCCATAGGTTCGCCCATTCCCATATACACAACGTTTGTAAGGCTCTCACTCTCAGGCACAGATAGAATCTGATTGATAATGCCTGCCGAAGTGAGATTGCCATGAAACCCCTGCCTCCCGGTCATGCAGAACTTACACCCCATCCTGCAGCCTGCCTGCGACGATACACAGAGCGTAGCGCGGTCATGGTCAGGGATATACACAGCCTCAATATCGTGGCCACCCCTTCCGCCGGTCAGATAGCTGAAGTCATCGCCCCCGGTGGCGAAGAGATATTTCGCCGTCCCGTCCTTAGAGCGTGCCTCTGCCACAGGACCGCGTCGCCCCACCTCAAAATGCTCTGATAGCCATTGCCGGGCATTCTTCGGTAGCTCAGTCATCTCATCAATCGAAGTGACGCGCCCCGTATAGAGGCGGCGAGCCATCTGCCCGGCGGCAAAACTCCTCAGCCCCGCCTCGGCAGCCACATCCTTAAGTTCATCGAGAGTAAGCCCAATCAGCGGCTTCCGTATAAGTTTCTCAGCACTATCCATCATTTCAAACAAAACAGGTGAATAAACCACACGTGCCAATCCACGCGTTTCTAACAGCAAAAGTAATAAAAAAACAGCTCAAATCTTGCAAAAACAAAAAAACATCCCTACCTTTGCCACGCAAACAAAAGCAAAAGGGGTATTAGCTCATCTGGCTAGAGCGCGACACTGGCAGTGTCGAGGTGAGCGGTTCGAGTCCGCTATACTCCACCCAACGGCAGATTTGGAAGCGATTCCAAATCTGCTTTTGTAATTTTTATATGTTTTCAGTAACTTTGTAAAAACTCTGAACAGTTCGATATATTGAAGAGAATAAAGATATAATAATCGGACGTTGGAACGAGTATTTTAAGAAAGGAGGTCAAATATGAATCGCAATCAGGTGAAAAATGTATGGCTGACTGAAACGGGCATCTGGATTGAATTGACGGATGGAAGAAAGGCACAAGAACTATTTTCGGACTATTCAC
>CAZUEY010000089.1:0-6214 GCA_964619395.1 uncultured Staphylococcus sp.
ATTATCATAAAGCGTTTATCCGCGCTGATTCTTGATACCTTGAAATTCTCGCAAAATTTCATTCTTAAGTCAGGGAATAAGCAACGAAAGATGCCCAAAATATGTAATATCGGAGATTCAGTATGCTATTTATTTGAAATAGTATCTCTGAATGTTATTGTTGCATAACAGCGTAGGGCTTCTGCAGTTGCCGTCCGACTTAAGAAGGGCAATGCGAGAAGCCTCGAGGTGTAGGACGGTTACGATACAGATTCCTACGCTTTTTCATATCCAAATAATGGCCAACGAGAGGAAGACCGAGGCGACATTAAAAATATGCATCGCTTATTGCTTTTATTAGTCATTCTTATGACATTTGAGCTACATGCTCATCCGATTGATCAACAAGAAGCTCAACAAATTGCGGTCAAATTCATTAACCGAGACAAATCCGGAGGGAAAGTTCGCACTTTAAGCTCTATTCCACTCAGGGAGATAGGACCTGGACCCCAATACTACTATGTCTTTAATGTTTCGGATAATGAAGGTTTTGTAATAGTGTCCGGCATAGAATCTGAAAAAATTATCGGTTACTCTGATAAAGGTTCCATAGATTTCAATAATTTACCTCCACAGTTAGCTGATTTACTGGAACATTACTCAACTTCACACAAAGAACGGAAGACAATAGAAGGCCAGACATTATCCCAAAATGCTGCCCAGCCCCTTTCAGTTGAAGATGGTATTTTGCTTGAGACAGCAAATTGGGGACAAGGGACACCCTACAATGCTAAATGCCCGATAATTGATGGCATACAGGCTCCGACCGGCTGTGTAGCCACCGCTATGTCGATCGTAATGAAATATCATAATTGGCCTAAAAATGGTCGTAGCTTTAATGTTTACTCCGAAAAAGAGGGCTTTCAAAGCGGCGAGCTTGATAAAAATATAGATTTCAGTCAATTTTCTTTCAATTTTGAGAATCTTCCACTTAATGTGGGTGCTGACTTAGCAGAGAATCTCCGCAATGACTTGAGTACAATCATGTATGCATCCGGAATGGCCGTAAATATGAAGTATGGTTCGGAGGAGAGTGGTGCGTATATAGAGACAGTGGCTCATCAGATGCAAGAAAAATTTTCATATTCACCTAAATGTGAATTTTTAATGAGCTCCGGTTACGCCTGGGATAAGTGGGTTGAGATTCTAAAAACTGAAATCAAAAATTCGAGACCGGTAATCTATGGAGGAACTTCTGATAGCGGGAAGCATGCATTCGTTTGTGACGGATATGATAAAGATGGACTTATACACATTAACTGGGGATGGGATGGTAATTCAAACGGATATTTCAGTTTGAAAGATATGCCTTACTCTTCGGATGCAACTATGATTATCAACTTGGAACCGGATCTTACGGGTAAAGAGTACGGAAGACCTTATTGTACAAAAGATGCCATTTATTCTTTGCTTGATGAAGCTGACTTTATAAACGTAAGCGTTCCCGAAATAAAGTCAGGAGAGGCTTTCGAGATCTCTTCACCCGGAATAAGAATACCCTATAGATTCGATGGAGATTTAGGCTTCGCTCTCGTAGACAAGAATAATGAGATTAAGGAAATTATTTCAAAATATAGGATCTATGGAACCGGTGAGCAGAATTACGAAGCTTACGGAGGATGTACTGATTTTCGAGGCTATGGATGCGTAATCCAATCAGAAATACAGGCTGAGGATAAAATACATCTGGTTGCCCGAGAATCTACTGAGGATCCATGGAAATTGATACTCGGGTGTAGTGCAGTCCCATCGTCAGTCTCTGTGAATAATTGTAATAGCATAATGTCGGTAATAGAGATTGAATGTGATGAACAGATTGAATTAAGATATAACGAGGTTAATTCAGATAATATCATCGATTTTGTATTATCAGATAATCAACCGGTTAGAAAGCTGTTCGGATCTGACTTGCAATGCCGGTTTAATTTAAAGCCCAATCTAAATGGATACGGAAAAGTAACAATAATTGGTAAAGGTCCTTATGGAGATGAAAGTACATATCTTTGCGTAAAGAATGATGAGGAATCCTTCGGATATAAATTGATCGATGTGAATTATCGTCTGCAAGGGAAGTATTATGAGTATTCAGAACCACAAACTGTTAATGTGGAGACCCCCGGTACTCTTAAAGACCTTATAGATATTGAGGCCTCAAATCGAATGTGTGATTTAACTGTAACAGGGGCGATCAACGCATTTGATCTCTGGTATATAAGAGATAATATGAAAGGATTGCAAAAATTGAATCTGGAATCTGCTGAAATCGTTGGAGTTGCCACGCAAGATGTGTATGTAAACGGTTTTAAAATAGATGATTACCAAGAAGACAATACAATGCCTAATTGGGCTCTAAATGGCATGCATTTGCTTGAGGAAGTTATTTTACCTCAAAATCTGAAGTTCTTGTCGAATATGTGTCTGACTGAACTAAATATTCGAAAGATAAAATTGCCGGCCTCTATCGAGGGATTTGGACTTAATAACTTTTTTGCTTGTGCAAACCTTACTATAATAGAAAATCTGAGTCCCACACCCATGCCGATAAAGGATTGCAATTTCACTGGAACTAACTGCCCGACAGAGGGAGCCCTTATCGTTCCCGAGGCCTCTATCCCGGCATATAAGGAGGCAGAAATATGGAAAGATTTCAAATCCTTTTTCCCTTTAGGAACAATATTACCCGAGAAAGTAATAATTGAAAATACAGAGATCAGTCTGGGCTTAGGAGAATCGTATACGCCTGTTGTTTCGTTTTATCCTGAAAATGTTTCTGAAAGAAAGTTAACTTATAAGGATTACGACGAAAGTGTTATTACAATCACTTCCGACGGTGTAATAAATGCTGTTGGTGTTGGCCATACAATGATAACAGTAAGAAGTGAGATTGGGGGCACTGCTCAATATATTTTCGTAACTGTCTACGAAGACCCGATAAGATATTTGCAAATCGAGCCGGATTTTATCGAAGGAACCGTTAACGATGAGAAACAACTTGACCTGATCATTGTTCCTGAGAATGCTACTAATAAAAAGGATATAATATGGTCAAGTAGCGACGATAATATTGTAGAAGTAGATGAAAACGGAAAAATAAAATTGTGTAATCCTGGAAGCGCGACCATTATGGCTACATGTGGTGAAATTTTTGCTAAATGTGAAGTAACAGTAAATTCCCCTGAGGGAGAGTTAGAAAATGTGGTTGCTGACTTCGGATATTGGGATATATACAATAGTCAAGGCATTTTAGTCAAGAAACAAGTTTTAAAAACTGAGGTTGAAAACCTTTCTTCCGGTGTATATATCCTTACAAATGGGAAGGATGTGGTAAAATTTGTAAAGTAAGAGACTTTCCAATAAAATATATTATTGGGATGGTCTCATAGACTAAGGCAGATTGAATCATAGAATATTTTGAACTCAAAGCTTTAAGTATTCTCTTTATAGTCCCCTTGCAGTTTTGAACTGTGAGGGGATTTTTTTAGGTGGGAAAGTTCTAAGTTCAGAAGTTTGTGATGGCAAGTAAAATAGATGCTTGAAGAATAAACAGGTGGCGGAATCAAGATCTGTAGTATGCCGGTGTATGGCAAATTTGTTTACTGCTGTTTTCAGGAATTCAATCAAATATTGAGCTTGAGATTTTGCTCTTAGATGAAGTGTGGGTGAAGGTTGGAGAGGTGAAAATGAAGATGCCCCGGCGGGGGGCCGGGGCATCGGAGGAATCGTTGAGTTTCGATTTGATTGAGGTGGGAGGAGATTGAATTTATTCTTCAGCTTGTGCCTTTTCAGCGTATTCCTTGAGGAGTTTTTCCTGAACATCGCTCGGGACGAGTTCGTAGGAGGAGAATTTCATAGTAAATGCAGAGCGTCCGCCGGTGATTGAAGAGAGTGCAGTCGAGTATGATGACATCTCTTTGAGGGGCACGCGAGCAGAAATCTTCTCAAAACCATTGTCGCTTGACATGCCCATGATGATGGCTCGGCGTCCCTGGAGGTCGCTCATGACGTCGCCCATTACATCGGCGGGCACCATGACTTCAACATCATAGACCGGTTCGAGCACTTTAGGATTGGCATTTTTGAAGGCCTCGCTGAATGCGTTGCGGCCTGCAAGACGGAATGAGATTTCGTTGGAGTCAACCGGGTGCATCTTACCATCGTAGATGCAGACGCGCACGTCGCGGGCGTAGCTACCGGTGAGAGGACCCTGTTCCATGCGGTCCATGAGGCCTTTGACGATAGCGGGGATGAAGCGTGCATCGATAGCACCACCTACGATACAGTTGTGGACCACAAGTTTGCCACCCCATGCCAGAGGTATTTCCTGAGTATCGCGCACGTTCATCTTATATTCCTGATTGCCGAACTTGTATGTGTCGGGTGCGGGCATGCCTTCAGTATAGGGCTCGATGATGATGTGGACTTCGCCAAACTGGCCGGCACCGCCTGACTGCTTCTTGTGGCGATAGTCAGCGCGAGCTGCCTTGGTGATGGTTTCGCGATAGGGGATACGGGGTTCCTCGAAGAGGATAGGGAGTTTATCGTTGTTCTCCACTCTCCATTTGAGAGTGCGGAGGTGGAATTCACCCTGGCCATGGAGGATCACCTGCTTGAGTTCCTTTGACTGTTCGATGACCCAGGTGGGGTCTTCTTCGTGCATACGGGTGAGTATGCCCATGAGTTTTTCGGCGTCGCTCTCGGTGACGGGACGGATGGCACGACGATATTTGGGTTCGGGGAAGCGGATGAAGTCGAATTTGTAGTCGCAATCCTTGCCGTCGAGGGTGTTTCCGGTGCGGACATCCTTGAGTTTAACGGTGGCGCCGATATCGCCCGCACAGAGTTTGTCGACCTGAGTCTTGATGCTTCCGCAGACACACATGATCTGGGCAATGCGCTCACGCGAGCCGCGGGTGACATTGTCGAGGTCGACACCCGGAGTGAGAGTGCCGGACATCACTTTGAAATAGCTGACTTCGCCGATATGGGGCTCAACAGTAGTCTTAAAGAAATAGAGCGAAAGGGGGCCATTGCTGTCAGGCTTCACTTCGACACCTTCGGTGGTCAGGGGCGCAGGCATCTCCTCAACGAAGGGCACGACATTACCGAGGAATTCCATCATGCGGCGCACACCCATATCCTTGGCAGCGCTGACACAGAACACCGGATAGATTGACCGATCGACAAGGCCTTTGCGGATACCTTCGCGCATCTCATCCTCAGAGAGATGACCCTGTTCGAAGAACTTCTCCATGAGAGTCTCATCGTTTTCGGCAGCTGCCTCCACGAGAGCCTGATGAAGTTCGTGGGCTTTTTCCATCTCTTCGGCGGGAATCTCCTCAATGGTAGGTGTGCCACCTTCGGGCCCCCAGGAGTATTTCTTCATAAGGAGGACGTCGATCATAGCGTTGAAGCCCGGGCCGCACTGGATAGGATATTGTATGGCCACGATCTTCTTGCCGAAATGCTCGCGCATCTGTTCCATGACATTGTCGTAGTCGGCCTTGTCGCCGTCGAGCTGGTTGAGTGCGAAAATGACAGGCTTTTTGAGCGATTGGGTTGTGCGGAAAATATTCTGAGTGCCCACTTCCACACCATACTGCGAGTTGATGAGGATGACACCGGTGTCGGTGACATTGAGGGCCGTGATTGCATTGCCTACAAAATCGTCGGCTCCGGGGCAGTCTATCACGTTGAGTTTCTTGCCAAGGAATTCGGCATAGAAAACAGTGGAGAAAACGCTATAGCCATATTCCTTTTCTACGGGGAAAGAGTCGCTTACGGTGTTTTTCCCTTCGATTGTGCCACGACGTTTTATCACTCCACACTCGAAGAGCATAGCTTCAGCGAGTGTGGTTTTACCAGAGCCTTTGCTACCGAGCAAGGCTATATTTTTAATCTCGTTGGTTTGATAGACTTTCATGTAGTTTATCCGGTTTTAGTTTAAGGATTATAAATGGTGATAATTTGGAAGATAAAGAGCTACTCTTAGCTGCAACTTTCAAAAAGCGACCGCAAAATAGTAAAAAAAAATCAGTTTGAGGGTGATAATTTATGTGTTGTACAACATAAAAATCACAAAATCAGTCCTAATGAAGTGGTACAGAGAAATCAAAAGGACTCAGAGCCTGTCCCATAATATATGTTAACGCTGAGGCGGTCAGCCATTGAGCAGATT
>CAZUEY010000090.1:0-6034 GCA_964619395.1 uncultured Staphylococcus sp.
CTCTATGGAACGGATGCGTTCAGCAAGTTTTATTTTGTCAGTCGCTTTCATGGCGGTAATATTGGTTACAAATAAAACTAAGAACTCCCTTGCAGCATCTGAAGGATGAACTTATCGAGGGGGGCTCGCTTCGACCATGCGGAGATCGCCTGTGACGGCTTCAAGGAGGGGTCTCTCTTAAGTTTTCGGCTCCCGCTGTGGGCTTGGCAGAGCCGGGCGGCAAGCCGGTAACTTTGCTGTTAATCATTTAAAACGTTTATAGTTGCAAATATAACAAATTTTCTAGACACTCTGACAACCGCTGTTGAAAAGTTGGCTATTTGTTTTTTGCACCGTTCTTGAGGGCTTGAACGAGCCAAAAAGGAATGAGGATTAGTATTAAAATAAATTCCATAGAGCAACAAATTTTGAAGTTCCGGGGAAGGCTGATATTGTCTTCACCCGCAAATTTAGCAGCGCATAGTGCCATATTATTGCACATCAAAACAAAATAATGTTAACAGCGCTGAATTTCACCAAAAAATCCAATAATGCCATTTTTATTGATTTTTACGTTTGAAGGTATATGACATATACCTTTAAGCGTGTTTTTGAGATTCCTTTATAATGCTGAATCCAAATTTCACATATTCCCGGTTGCATTTATCGACCTTCATACCTTGCCTCCTTTCTCCTCAACTCTATTTACTTTCCAATAGCCCGATTTATTGCTGCCGACGCGTTCAATAATACCAAGACTACGGAGGGTAGCGATATGCTTACGGACCATTCTACCACTTATTCCTAAAGCAATGCCGATTTTATCTGCACTTGCTCCCGGTGTAGTGTTAAGAAGAGAGACAATTTGCCAAGCAATGTCTGGAATTTTCGGATATTCAGAGCCAGTTTTATTAGGAACTTTATTAGGAACAGAATCCTCCCCTCTGATTCCGTCTGAGAGACAAACAGTCCCCTTATCAGACCACTTTTTCACCCGCTGGTGGTGAACTTTAAAAGTTATAAAATGTTATTATTGTTAAGAATCTCTTAATTTTTTCTTCGTCCTGCCGTGATCTGAAATTAAGACATTTTAAATTCGCTTTCAACAATCTCACTTTCAACTATTATGAGTAAATTCCGCTTCACAGCTTTATTAGCCTTCATCGCGATGGGGGCAGTTCAAGCTTTTGCAACTTCTCCAGCCGAGGAGCAGCACGATTCGCTCGTGGCCGACCACAAGATCATATTTTTCGGACCGGGGCAGGATCCCGGTTCTGACTCGATACGCAATCTGGTGGAGAATTTCTACTACGACCAGTTTCGCAGTTTCCAGGATCCGCAGGCTCCTTACTTCCTCTTCATGAGCCGCGATGCGAAGCTCGCCATGGGCATCGGCGGCGTAGTGAGGATGAGGGGATACTACGATTGGGGTGGCACCACAGGGATACCCTCATTCTCCCCCTTCTTCATCCCCACTCAGCGCAACGAACTCGACCGCCGGCGACTCGGCACCACCCCTGCCGGCACCGCGCTCTTCTTCCGTGTGATTGGCAAAAATAAAAAATTAGGTGAATACCAACTCTATATCGAGGCTAACTTCAATGGCTATCAGTCGCGCGACTTCCACCTGAAGAAAGCCTACGCCATCCTCAACGACTGGACCATCGGCTACGCACCCTCTACTTTCGGCGACCCTGCAGCCGTGCCCCCCACCATCGACTCCAATGGTCCAACAATGAAGATGGATGCAACAAATGTGTTGGTTCGCTATATGCACAAATTCGAGAAATCCGGATTTCGCGTAGCAGCCTCGGTCGAGACCCCCTCCATGTCGCTTCAGACCGACGGCCAGCAGGAAGCTGCCCGCAGCCAGTATCTCCCGAATCTTGCCGCCATGCTGCAGTATGAGTGGGGCAACGGCGACCATGTGCGCCTCTCGGGTATCACCCGCTTCCTCCCCTACCGCGATCTCCTGACCGGACACAATTATCAGCCCTTAGGATGGGGCGTACAGCTCTCCACAGTGTTCAGTCCGGTGGCACCCCTTACCCTCTACGGCACTATCAACGGTGGCAAATCGTATGCCAATTTCGGCGGCGACTTCCTTTTGGGGAAATATGACCTCGTTGCCGATCCCGACCGCCCGGGCCGACTCTCCACGGTGCCCGGTTGGGGCTACTTCGTAGGCGCTCAATATTATTTCCGCCCCAACCTCTTCTCGGCCGCCACATTTGGCCAGGGGCGCTATCTCCCATCCTGCCGCACCGAAGGTTCCGACTATAAATATGGACTCTATGCCGCCATCAATCTCTTCTGGGAGCCCTCGCCCCGCATCCGTTTCGGAGGTGAGTTCAACATTGGCAAGCGCCAGAATTTCGACGGCACTCATGGTTGGGCGCAGCGCATCGGCGCACTGGCTCAGTTCTCCTTCTGACAAGGAGGGAGGGGGAGAGACACACTTAACTTGACACGCACTGCTCAGCAGTTGCTCTCCGGCCTCGAACAACCTCAGAGCGTCAGCTGATAGTCTACCACATCGAGGAGACGGCCAAACTTGCGCCCCACACCCTTGAAGAGCGACACCTGTTTGAATCCGAGTGACCGGTGAAGATGGCAACTCGCCTCATTGTCGGCTGTGATACAGGCTATCAGCGAGTCGACCCCCTGAGCCTTGCAGAGCTCAATCAATCTCTCCATGAGCATCCTCCCGAGTCCCTGCCCCGTGGCCTGAGGATGAAGATAGACAGTGGTTTCGAGCGTGCCTGCGTAAGCGGCGCGCTCTTTCCATAGATGAGCATAGCAATATCCTGCGACCTTACCGTCAACCTCGGCCACGATCACGGGATAGGAGGCTGCAAAATTGTCGAGACGCCTGCTCATCATCTCGAGGTCAGGGGCTTCGGTCTCGAAGGAGATCACTGTGTTCTCCACATAGTGGCGATAGATTTCTGTGATAGCCGGATAGTCGGCTTCGGTGCATGGGCGAATGGTGGTCATCGGTAATATGTGAGATGATTACTTGGGTGAGCGACCGAGCTCTATCACTTCGAGGTCGCGAATCTCGGTGGCGTCGAGGGTGAGGCGCACGAGTGTGCGCACCTTCTGCCATCCGTGGTAGCCGGCGGCGCCCGGATTGATATGGAGGAGGCCCAGACGCGGATCGGGCATCACTTTCAGTATATGTGAGTGACCGCAGACCATTATGTTGATGCGATTCTCTCTCAGGATCTTCTCAAGCCCCGGCGCATAGCGCCCCGGGTAGCCGCCGATATGAGTAAGCAGCACGTTGAGCCCCTCGATGTTGAAAATCTCCATCTCCTTGCAGTGGCGGCACACCTCTCCATGGTCAATATTGCCACAGACAGCTCTCAGTTTAGCTCCCGAAGCCTCAAGTTCGCGGAGGACACCGATATCGCCAATGTCGCCGGCATGCCAGATCTCGTCGCACTCCTTGAAGTGAGCTAAGTAGCGGTCATCGCTGCACGAGTGGGTGTCAGAGAGGATTCCTATCCTTTTCATGGTTTCTTGATGAGGGTGATACTGTTAAAGAGCATTGTTCCCCGGATATAGTAGAGGGAGATTTTGTTGACACCGCTTCTGAGGCTGACAGTCAGAGTGTTGGAGCTTGCCACAGTCACCCAGTCGTCAGCCCTGACCGTGGGGCAAATGAGCGTGCCGACGGTGTTGTCGTTGATTTCAAGCGACCTCACGCCGCAGTTGTGCGACCCGTTGCTGTAGCCCAGAGTGATAAAGTAGTCCCCTTCAATTTCGATATTGGCATAGCAGGCGAGGCGGGTGTTGTGGCGTGCGGCAAGTTCAATATAGTTGGTAGCGGTCTCGTAGTCCTTGATAAGATGTTGAGGAGCGCGCCGGGGGGTGATGGATGAGGCACGAATTGTGATCATGGAGCCTTGCGGGGCGAAGATGTGGGGTCTGGGAGCCACACTGCGGTAGCCCTGCTCATCCATATAGGTGATTTCACAGAATTGAGGGAGGCGCCCGGCGGCGTGGAGATTGAGATTTCCATCGGTGATCTCCTCGGAGGCTACACCATTGATATACAACATGTAACTTCCATCATCGCGAAAATCGGTGATGCGCCCGGTGCGGTCGCTCAGCCAGTCGACCTTCGGCGAAGCCGGGAGTGTGGAGAGGGGGCTGATGTTGAGCGGACGGGCTGACAGGTTATTGCCCGTGAGTGTAATTTCAATCTTGTGGTGGCCGGTGATATTGGCGGGAATGGTGGGATTGGTGCCAACCACGGAGTCGATGGCGAATGATGCTATCCTGTCGCCGGTGCCGTGGAGCGAGATGTCGAGCGTAGAGTCGCGATACTTAAGCCCCTTTATATGCTTCACTCCCTTATATTCAGCGGGCACCATGGGGCTGAATCTGATGCAGTCCGGCAGGAGTGTGATACCGAAAAATCCGCGTGTCACCAGAGCAGCTACCCCTGCTGAGTTTCTGCGGTCGATATCGTGGGAGTGGAGCGCCACAGAGCCGAGGGCAAAGGCGCGGGTATTTCTCACCTTGGCAGCTGCCAGAGCGTAGAGTGTTGGCGCAAAGAGGGTCGGATCAGTGTCGGCCGAGGGATAAATGGCAGGGACTTCCGTCTGATTGACCGGCATATTGGCGATAATTGCACGCGACATGTCGGGGGTAGCTACGTCAAAGAGCACGCAGAGAGAGTTGGCTATGGCATCGGAAGCATTGTTCTGGATCGGAAAGTAGACACCGTAGAGATACGCCGCATATCGCTCCCTGTCAGGAATCCATAGATGGTCGTTGATGGCATTACGGATGTCGGTCGAAACGCGCCGCGACTCTTTCTCGCTCTCGAGATGCAGCTCAGAGGCCATCATGGCTGCGATGCGCCAGGCATAGGATTGCTCAGCGTTGACCGTCGTGGAGATAGTCTGAAACCGCTCCATCTCTGTCATGGTGCGCGGGTAGTAGCCGGGGAGCGAAGAGGCATATTCCGGGATGGCGTATGAGAGATGCGGGATGGGCGAGGCAGTGTAGCGATCCTCATCCTTAAGCGAAGCGATAAGGGTCTGATAGGCCTCCTCAAGCCACTCGGCCGATCCTGTCGCGCAGTATACCTCCCAGGCAGCTGCCCCCCACATGGCGTTAATAGCCACTGTTGAAAATTCCGGCGACGAAATGCGTCCCGCGCTCACTCTGCTCCTCAGTGCCTCCATGGCTTGCTGAGGGCGCAAAAGCCCACAACTTAAATAGATAGCATCGGCCGTGAGGCTATCGGGAAGCGATTCAAGAGCCCGGCTGAAGAGGGAATCGACATTTACTTCCCTGAGTGGTGACCCGTCGGAGCTACCGGTTTCAGAGCCACACGCCGTCACCATCATCATCATGCCTAATAGAGTCGGCACGATGGGCAGCAGTTTAAATAGCTTCAGAGGGGTCATGAGCGTGTGTAAGGGAGATAAAGCGGTGGCTAAAAAACGGGATTATATAATCACAACGATAGCGATGGGGACTTGAGAAAATCTCCACCGCTATCAAAATATCTTATGAGATCAAATAAAATTTCGGGTGATATCCGGGTATTGTCTCGGCCTCCTTTCTATTGGTAACTACACTGTTAGCGAGGGGGTAGACTGAAGATGGGATTATTCTTCGTTGGCACGAAGCTGCTGCACGTAGACAGCCTTCATCATCTTCTTACGGTTGACAACAGAGGGCTTCTGAAAGGCCTGACGAGAGCGGAGCTCGCGAACGATGCCGGTTTTTTCAAATTTACGTTTGAATTTTTTCAGTGCTTTCTCGATGTTTTCACCTTCTTTTACTTGTACGATGATCATGTTTTGTGGTTTAAAAATTAGTTAGTTGATTCTTTTAGCGGGGCAAAATTACAAATTCTTTTTTAAATAGCAAAACCTTTCCGAAAAAACTGAAACGATCTAACAAAACGAACTAATGAACAAAATTAATTAGAGAACACCCATGTATAAATTTATTAAACCTCAAAGGCGATTACGATTTCAGCGGTTTCTTGAAAACCTTTGAGGCTCTTTGAAGAAAGATTTTACATCAT
>CAZUEY010000091.1:0-5996 GCA_964619395.1 uncultured Staphylococcus sp.
TTATCGGCGGTTGTAGAAGCTTAGGATGCGGTTGCGCAGGATCATTTCATATTTTGCCTGAACCTGCCGGGCGAGAGTGGTGATATAGTCTGACTGGGTCTGCTCCCACTCTGTGGAGTTGGCCTTGCCATAGGTATATTTCTCGGTCATAGCATCGAGAGCTGCTTTGGCTGTCGACACGGCGATTTTGCCGGCTGCATATTTCTTCTCTGCTCCGCGAGCTTGCTGATGTGCTTGACGAATGGTTTTCAGCATTTCACTCTCGCGTTGCTCCACCTGTAACTGAGCATTTAGACGGCGCACCTTGGCCTGGCGGATAGAGTTGCGGGTCGAGAATGCATCGAAAATTGGCACACTGAGTGAGAATCCAAGTGTCTTTGAGAAATTGTCGCGCATCTGGCTACCGAATGAATTGCTTTTGTCACCGGATATCGTGTAGTAACTGCTCCCGAGTCCGGCATTGAAATTGAGGCGCGGAAGGTAGCCGCTTTTAGCCACCTCGATAGCTTCGTCGGCGAGGGTAACACTCTGGCGAGCTGCCTGCAGTGATGGATAATTGGCCACGGCGTTGTCATAGATCTCGCCTACGCTCGCCATCTCGGACGAACCTTCGTCAATCGGCTCTACATCAAATCCCTCGATATCGGTCAGCTCGAGAAGTTTTGCAAGTTCTATGAGTGAATTATTGAAGTCATTTTCGCTGTTGACCAGATCAACCTCTGCCTGAGCCACTTGGGCTTGTGCTTGAAGAAGGTCTATCTCAGGCACCTTACCGGCTTCGAGCAATATCTTCTGACGCTCCTGCTGCACTTTGGAGAGCCTCAGCTGCTCCCGTGATACTTCGAGGAGTTCTTTGTTGTAAAGAACTTGCAGATAGTAGGTTATCACAGAAAGCTTCACTTCGTCGCGGGCGGCTTCGTTCTGAAGTTTCAGCATCGCTAAATTAGCCTTCGAGTAGCGCAACTGGCGCACTGCCCTCAGCCCTTGAAATACTGGAAGCGACATCTGGGCATTCCATGAAAACATCGATGTGTTGCGGTTGGCGTAGGTGTTTTGCGAGGTGAGGCCGCGACCGAAATCCCAGTTTTGCGAAGCTCCCGCCGAGAGGGTAGGGAGGAAGCCATCCTTAGCTTCGATAACTGAATTTTCACCTTGAAGCAGTTCGAGCTCTGAGGCGCGGATATCGAGATTATGTTGCAGGGCGTAGTTTATACAGCTGTCGAGGCTCCACTGCTGTGCATTAGCGCCGGAGATGGCCATCGATACCAGAAGTGAGGCAAATATCATTCGTTTCATAGATGAATTTCTATCTGTAGGTTGATAAGAAGGTTAACAGCAGAGGTTAGAGAGGAGCGAAGTTGAAACTCAATTACGTATAGGAGCCCCCTTGAGGCGAGCCTTATGGTCTATACCACCCGCAATTCTGATATTGATGCCATCAGAAGTGCCTGTGGTGACGGCGCGACGTTCAAATTTCTGCTCCGGAACTGAATCGGTCATGACATAGACGAAAGTGCTGTCTCCTTGCCATTCAAGCACACTTTCAGGAATTGTCATCACATTCTCCTCTTTGCTCAGCGTCACACTTGCATTGGCGCTGTAGCCGGCGCGTAGTGTCTGACCATCGACCGGTGAGACTGCAGCCTTGATTTCAAATGTGTTGGCACCATTGGTTTCAGTTCCTTTAGGCGCTATGAGTTCGATCACGGCGTCGAGCTTGAGGTCAGGGAGCGCACCGATGGAAATAACCATCGGCTGGCCTACAGAGAGGAGGCCCACCTCGGTCTCATCGACCTTCCCCTCAAACACGAGATTGTTCATATCAGCTATGGTGGCTACGGTCGTTCCATCATTCATCGTATTGGCTTGGATGACTGAGCTGCCGACTTTCACGGGGATGTCGAGGACGATACCTGTGATTGTGGCTCTCACAAGAGTGTTGCTCTCTTTGGCATTGTTTTTCGAGACACCTTCTTTCACGATTGAGTAGGCATCCTGAGCCGCTGAGAGCTCGGCATTGGCCTGTGAGAGTGTGGTAGCCGAGGTCTCAAATTCCTCACGGCTTATCACCTTTTTATCGTAGAGCATGCGATTGCGTTCATGCTTTGAGCGAGCATCTTCGAGAGAGATTTTTGCCGACTCGATGCGCGAGAGTGCCGATGATAGCTGGGCTTCGTCAGGCACTACCTTTATGTGGGCTATGATGTCGCCGGCATGCACAAGTTCACCCTCTTCAACATTGATTTCTGAGATGATGCCTGATACCTGAGGCTTGATCTCGATCTCGTCGCGAGGTTCGATCTTTCCGGTAAGCACCGTGTTACGTTCAATGGTCCCGGTGACCGGACTCACTATCTCGTAGATTTCCTTCGAGGGGCGCGACTTGATGAAAAGATACAGGAAGGTGCCGATAAATATCACGGCTACAAGTATCCACATGGCTATCTTCAAAAACTTTTTCATTGCTGTATGAGTGAAATTTTTTTACTGTGTAACTTCAATTTTTTTATGGGGCTATGTCATTTCTCATTCAATGCCTCTATGGGCTTGATCTTCATAGCTTTGATGGCAGGTATTAGCCCGGCGGCAGTACCGAGGATGAGAAATGTGATGAGTATGGCGATCGCTTGTGTGAAGGTCAGGAGAAAATGGATATTGCTTTCGGGCGTAGAGAAGATGCTCTCGGCACCGGCAAGTATCAGCACGGCGAATACTATGCCCGCTATGCCGGCTACGATGGTGAGCACCATGCTCTCTGAGAGGATCTGCACGATGATGTCGCGGGGTTTGGCGCCAATTGCGCGACGGATACCTATTTCGTGAGTGCGCTCGCGCACGATGATCCACATGATATTTCCCACTCCAATAATACCGGAGAGGAGCGTACCGGCACCTACCACGAGCGCCAGAAGGGTGATTCCGAAAAATACCGCCTCCACTATCTTGAACTGACTCGAGACATCGAAGTAATACATTACACCTCTGTCGTCGGGGTCCACAGGGTGGTTATGGGCTATGAGCCGGCGCACTGTGTTCTCATAGTCTCCGGGGGAATACTGGCTCTTGAAGGTCATCATAAATATATTGACCTTGTTGCCCATATTGTAGTTGGTGCGCATCGAGTTGTAGGGTATGATGACTGACTCGTCGAGTTCGCCGCCGATATTTATTTCTGATGTCTGCCCGGCTACTCCTATCACCTTATAATATATGCCATTGACACATACTTCTTTTCCGATAGGCGATTCGCCGGTGAATAGTTCGTTGGCCACTTTTTTGCCTATCACACACACCTTCCGGCTCTGCGAATTGTCAGCATCGTTGATAAAGCGACCCTCATACATCTTCGGCTCGAAAATGTGGATATAGTCGCTCTCCACGCCGGTGAGCTGCGCTGAGGTGGAGTTCTGTCCATAGAGCACTGTGCCATAGTTGAAAATCACGGCCGACGATTTGTCGATCTGAGGGATGGCCTTGCGTATGTTGATGACATCCTGGAGGTTTAGATCAAGTTCCATCCCTTTGTTGAAACCTGCGTAGGGTTTGGTGGTGCGCCCCGGGAACACTATCGACACATTTGTTGCGAAGCCCTCAAACTGGCGGCTCATAAAGCTCTTGAGTCCACGCGACCCTCCGATGAGCAGGGCCAGTATGGCGGTCCCCCAGAAGATACCGAAGGCGGTCATGAAAGTGCGTGTCTTGTTCTGTGCAAGGGTGGTGCCGATCTCACGCCAATTTTCGAGGTCAAAAACGGGATTTTTCATCTTGGTAATGATATGGTTTTGTTGAGCCTATTCATCGCGTAAGGCCTCGACCGGTTTAATCTTTAGGGATCTCAATGCCGGAAATAGTCCGGCAAGCGCTCCGGCAATAATCAGCACGATTGTCACCTGTATTGCCATCGCAATATCCACTGTGGGATCTTTGAGTATCTGATGACCTCCGCCCCCTTGCATGTCGGCGGTGAGGAGGGCTATAAGCTCTGCAGCAAGCATACCCAGGATGATACCGATATATCCGAAGAGTGTGGTGATAGCTACACTTTCAAGGATTATCTGACGCAGTATCACCATGGGGCGTGCACCGATGGCGCGACGTATCCCTATTTCGTGGGTGCGCTCGCGTACCGATACAAACATTATATTGCTCACACCCACTATCCCTGAGAGCATCGTGAGAAGTCCGATAATCCAAACTGCCAATCCTATGGCACCCATGGCGGTGGAACTTTGGAAGTAGTTGCTGAGGTTGTTCCAGATCCAAAGTGAGCCGGTGTCGTCGCTGCTGAAGGAGTGAACCCTACCGAGCGTTGCCCTGAAATCCCCTTCTGCAGCATCGCTTTCTTCCAGGTTGTTGACGTTTTTGAGTTTTACGGTGATATTGGTGACATCGTCTGACCCTCCGGCCATCGACTTGGCTGTAGAGTAGGGGATATAGGTCGCCGTGCGCCACTCTGCTTTATATGTGCCGATTACGATAAATGAGAGATCATTGATATTTACATATTTCCCAATGGGATTCTCTTCACCGAAAAGAGTGGTGGCTGATTCCTCAGCTATCACTGCCACACGGCGCTTAGAGGCTATATCGTTGGCGTTTATAAAGCGACCGGCGGTCATGTTGAGTCCATTGATTTTCAGCTGTTCGGGGTAAACACCTTCGTAGCCCCCGGTCACATAGTCCTTGGTGCTTTTTACTGTTGATGTGTCGTTAGCGATACGCGCTGATACTCCGGCCACAATATCTGAATTCTGTGACTTTATCACCTCCATATCGGCATCCTTGAGGCGTATGCGACGGTTTTCCTTCAGACCCTTGAATGCTTTCTGAGCATAGCCGCCACGTATCGAGATGGTCTCGGTGTCGCGCTGGGAGAACATATCCTCCATCCCGTTGACAAGTCCGCGCGACACACTCAGCAGTGCTATCAGCAGAAATATGCCCCACGACACTGCAAAGCCTGTGAGGGCTGTGCGCAATTTGTTGTGGCGTAGCGTTGCGGCTATTTCACTCAGGAGGTCAAACATCTTGGGAGGATTATGAATAGATTATTTTGATTTTTACAACTCTGCTCGATGACCGGTCATCACGACACGATTCTACCATCTGAAATGCGGATTATTCGATTGGTCTGCTCTCCTACGCCGGGGTCGTGGGTCACGATTACGATTGTCATCCCCTCCTCGTTGAGCTCGCGAAACACCTGCATCACCTCCTTGGAGGTCTTGGAGTCGAGGGCACCGGTGGGTTCGTCGGCGAGGATGATGGAGGGATTGGTGATAAGGGCGCGGGCTATGGCTACGCGCTGCTTCTGGCCGCCCGAAAGTTCGCCGGGGAGGTGGGTGGCGCGATCACCCATGCCCATCCTTTCGAGTTGCTCCATTGCCAGCTTATTGCGCTGCTTGCGCGATACTCCCCTATAAAACAGAGGGAGGGCTACATTCTCAAGCGCATTCTTATAGTTGATGAGGTTAAACGATTGAAAGACAAAGCCAATCATGTAGTTGCGGAGATCGGCTGCCTTGTTTTCGCTGAGATTTTTGATAAGCACCCCATCAAGGTAGTATTCCCCGGAGTCGTAGTTGTCGAGGATACCGAGGATATTGAGGAGCGTTGATTTCCCCGAGCCTGAGGCACCCATGATCGACACAAGCTCACCCTTGTCGATGGTGAGGTTGATATCTTTGAGCACATGCAGCGGCACTACTCCGGGATATGATTTATTGATATCTTTAAGGTCAATTATCATTGCTGACGATATAAAAATTTTCAGTCCTATATCTTAGACGCAAAAGATTCTGAAAAGTTACATTTTATCAAAAAAAATTCAACCTCCTACTGAATATATTCCTGCTTGTTATTTGTAAAGAGTTGGTCTTCAAGTATAAACGGAACTCTGGGCAGTAATAACAATAGTATTATTTTAGTCTAAGAGCCTGTTCCATAATATATGTTAACGCTGAGGTCGCATATCTCGGAGGGATTTTGGAGTTGGC
>CAZUEY010000092.1:0-5547 GCA_964619395.1 uncultured Staphylococcus sp.
TACCCTCCGTACCCTTGTTCTGATGAAGCGACACGAATCCGGCCAGTCGCTGTTCCCGACAATGACTGTCATTGACAGCCAGAGCGTTCGTACAGGCCTTCCGCATGCCGTCTCAGGCATTGACGGAGGCAAGCGTGTCAAGGGCATCAAGCGCCATATTGCCGTTGACCGCAACGGCTACCCGCTTGGCACGGACATCACGGCCGCGAACGTGCACGACTCCAAGGGCGCGGAGCGGATGGTGGCATGCTTGCTTTCTGATTTCAAGCAGATCACGCTCATCAAGGCCGACATGGGCTACCGAGGTGCATTCAAGGAGATGCCCCTGGATGAGATGGGCATAACGCTGGAATGTGTGAAGTCCAATTACGGTGAGAAGGGTTTTGTCCCTGTCTCTGGCCGTTGGGTGGTCGAGCGAACATTCTCCTGGCTCCAGACATACCGGAGGCTGATGAGGAACTACGAGCAGTATCTCTGTACGGCAAGGTACATGACATTGCTCGCCATGATATCATTCATGCTGAGGTACTTCGCCTGACTCCCCGGGACAGGCTCATCGCAGAAGCTTGTCCGGCATGAGGTCGGACGCATCTTGCGTGCACATACATTTCCGTGTATAGTCAGAGTAAGGTGTCGCGGCAAAAAGTTACCTATGTCCGTCTCCGCGCGGTGATTTTCGCCAAGCTTCATCGGTCACTTAGCTCGCTAAGCTCCCTCTTCAGCTTGCGAAAATCCCTCGCCCGGAGCCGCCCTCAGCAGGCTGCTAAATTATGAGTCGGGGCCTTAATCACAGCGCATCGGGCGCAGAGATTCCCCACTCTGCCTCGATGCGTTTTCTATTTCTCCCACGCTGATACAGGTGATAAAAGTCGAGGAGTATTCACACCGCACGGGCAACCTTAACATTATTTCACATTGATGGGCAGTCATAAGTCACGCCTTAGAGGCTAATTTTGCTTTGCTAAAAAAATCTCCTCACACATCGCCCTCACCAACTTCTAAAAATAATAGGTGCAGTCCCAAAAACGCCCCCTCATCTCAGACTCATGCTCCGACTTCTGCTTTACAACCCTGACACCTCCACCGAACTACCCCTCGTCTATGCCGACGGTGGTGTGAGAGCCGGATTTCCAAGCCCCGCCCAGGATTATATTTCCGCCTCTATCGATCTCAACAAGGAACTCATCCGGCACCCCGCCTCCACATTCTATGCCAAGGTGGTGGGCGATTCAATGGCCGAGGAGGGTATCACTGAGGGTGATATTCTCGTAATAGACAAATCAGAGGAGCCCCACCACGGCGATCTGGCCGTATGCTGCGTGGCAGGCGAGTTTACACTAAAACGTCTCCGCTTCACTCCCGGCGGACATATCTTCCTCATGCCCTCCAATCGCAAATATCGCCCAATCGAAATCACCCCGGAGACCGAATTTATGGTGTGGGGCATCGTGCTCTATACCATCAAGTCAAACCGCCGCCGGCGCTTTGGAACTGAACAATGGTAGGGCTCATCGACTGCGATAATTTCTTCTGCTCGTGCGAGAGGGTGTTTCGACCTGATCTCGTCCACACGCCGATCGTGGTGCTCAGCAACAACGATGGCTGCGTCGTGGCCCGCAGTCGCGAAGTTAAAGAGATGGGTATCTCAGACTGCCTCCCATACTATCAGCTCATTGAGCAGTATCCCAATGCCGGCATAGTAGCCTTCTCCTCAAACTATACCCTCTATGGCGACATGTCGGCGCGAATCATGCAGCTGCTCCGCGAGCAAGCCCCCGATGTGCTCCAATATTCCATCGATGAGGCTTTTCTTGATCTCCGGGGAATGGATCGCGTTGATCTTAAGTTATGGGGCGAGAGGCTTTGCCGCAAGGTGCTCCGCGACACAGGCATGCCTGTGAGCCTCGGGATAGCTCCTACGAAGACTCTCGCCAAGATTGCAAGCCGCTTCGCCAAGAACTATCCCGGATATAATAAATGTTGCATGATATCCACTGACGAGCAGCGACTAAAGGCTCTCAAGCTCGTGAAAGTGGGGAATGTCTGGGGCATCGGGCGCCGAATCTCGCGTAGGCTCGAGCAGGCCCGCGTCTTCACCGCCTTCGATTTTGCAGCCAAAGAGAGGAGCTGGGTCCGCTCCCGCTTTCATGTCACCGGCGAGCGCACATGGGCCGAGCTTAATGGGGAGAGTGTCATCGACGTCGATGGCATCGAAGGATGCGAGAAGCAGACTATCGTCACCAGCCGGAGTTTCCCGAAAATGATTTCGGAACTGGCTGATCTGAGAAGCCATATCGCCAACTATGCCGCGCGATGTGCCATGAAGTTGCGACGCCAGCAGTCAGTGTGCGCGATGGTGACGGTGTTTATCCAATCCAACCATTTCCGCGAGGATCTCACGCAGTATGATAGCAGCGGCTTTTTCTCTTTCCCTACATCCACGGCCACTACCATCGAGATTGTCTCGGCTGCCAATTCAATTCTCGAAAAGATCTTCAAGGGGGGCATCTACTATAAGCGCGCCGGGGTGATGGTGTCCGGCATTTCATCAGCGGCGGCCATTCAGCCGGATCTTTTCAGCTATGACCCCGCACGCGCCGAGAAATACCGCCACATCTCTGAGGCGCTCGACAAGGTAAATCACCGCATGGGGGCCGACACCGTGGTGCTCGGCATACAGCAGTATCGCGAAAAGGATCCTACGGGACGAAGTGTGAAGTTTGTCAATGCCATACGCCGTGCCATGAAGTCGCCCGACTATTCCACGCGCCTCGGAGCTTTCGTGGTGTGAAGTGCTACTGTCCCTCAGTACCGATATCTCAGCGCGTCCGGTGAGTGCTCCAATAGTGGAAGTCACACTGCGACTCTACCTGCCGCTCGATATCGTCAGGGAGCGAGGAGAAAAAGTCATGGCCTGTCAGAGCCTCGACTGAGTCGATTGTCACCGCACACGCCTGCATACCCCCCTTAGGCTTCCCGTTGGGCATGATGAATCCTATCCCGCGCATCGGTGTTGTGTTGGGCGAAAGAATCACTTTGAAAAACTTTGAAGGAACATACACCCGCGAATCCCCAATATACTCTATAGGCTTTTTGCCGAGCACCGGACCACATACTATCACTATACTCCCGTCGGTCACGGCCCACTGCCTGCACTTCTCCTCGAGGCGCTTCCAGGCACCCGTGTTGAGCACCTTGGCCTGAGGACAGATATTGGTCATATAGAATGTCTCCTCCATCGCCTTGCGGCTCCACTTCATATCGCCGGCCGGTGCCATGTGGCCTCGGTCGTAACCGCTGTAGTTGTAATCCCAACTTTCAGCACTCCCCTCCATATCCGGATCAGAGCTGAATTTGTTGGTGCGAGCCACTTCGCCATCAGTTTCGCTGTCTGTAAGCTCCCATGCCACCCAGTTGGGGATATGATAGCCTGTGTTGAAGGAGAGTTTCATCCCCTCATACTCCTTCTCTACACTTTTCACATCAGGATTGGTCACAACCGCTGTAAGGTCGCCATACTCTTTCGCATTCCCGAAGCAGCCTCCGGAGAGTGCGCCCGGATTATCTTTGGCATTGAGTCTGATGGCGAGATAGATGCAACCCCCTAAGAGAAGAAGACCTGCGATAATACCGATGGCAAGCCCCGTGGAGCGCGACATTCTCCCCCGGCGCCGAGGACCTCTCTTTGATTGTGGTTGATATGATGTCATGGTTCTGTCTTAGCGCTCCTTTTTCTGAAACTTTTCAAAATGTTACACCCTATCGGAGTGACAACCCGTTGATTATCTCTCCTATCTCGGCAGCATCGCTGACGGACGTCCCCCGCGCTATCGGCAGACTTACCAATTGGGCAGCCACTTGCTCGGTGACCGGGAGAGGACCATGCTCAAGCGTGGAGTAGCAAGGCTGGAGATGCGGGGGCACTGCGTAATGGATCGCGGTGTCAACTCCGGCTTCGGCCATACGCTCTCTGAAAAGGTCGCGCTTCCCGCCGGTGACTCTTATCACATATTGATGCCACACCTGATCGTTGACGGCTCGCGTGATTTCAGGCAAGATGACATCTTCGCGCTTTACAGTGCGGTTATAGACAAGGGCTTTCTCAAATCTATCGGCATTCTCCTCTGCCAGATGGGTCAATTTAACTCTCAGCATGGCTGCCTGAATTGGATCCAGACGGCAATTAAACCCTCGGTAGAGGTTGTGATACTGGCGGTCTGAGCCATAGTTGGCAAGAGCCCTCACGGTCTTTGCGAGTTGTTCGTCGTGGGTCAGCACGGCACCTCCGTCGCCCAGGCCCCCCACATTTTTCGTTGGATAGAAACTGATGGCTGCCGCATCGCCGAGTGCTCCGGCAAATGGTGAATCATGAAGCCCAGTTGCCAAGGTGCGTGCTCCAAGTGCCTGGGCGCAATCTTCAATGATTTTCAGCCCATGCTTCTTTGCCACCGCCACAAGTGTCTCATCCCACACCACTCTCCCGTAGAGATGCACCGGAATGATAGCTTTCGTGCGCTCTGTGACAGCTGCTTCTATAAGGCGAGTATCCATATTAAGGGTGCGCTCATCAATATCCACCGCCACCGGTCGGAGGCCTGCGTCGCTGATTGACAGCACAGTAGCTATAAATGTGTTGGCCGGGTAGATCACCTCATCACCCTCTGAAAGCACTCCAAGTTCCATATAACCTCTGAGTATCAGGCGCAAGGCATCCAGACCGTTGCTGACCCCTATCACAAAGGGAACCTTAGTCATCTCCGATAGCATCTGTTCGAGCGCCTCCACCTCTTCGCCCCCAATATAACGGCCGCTGCGTATCACTCTCTCGGCAGCCGCTGTCAGCTCGTCGAAATATGGGGCATTAACCTTCCCCAGATCAAGAAATGAATGTTTCATAGCCTCAGATCACTTAAAGATGCCATTTGCTTGAATTCTTCATAGTCTCTCACATACTCATCCGGGTCGTAGAGAATCGAGGTCATTACCAGACAGACACTCCCCGAAGCAAAGTTATCAAGCGTGCGCCAGAAACCTGCCGGGATGTAGAGCCCTTCATAGGGACGGTTGAGGGTGTAGGTGGCCCAGTTGAATCCATCAAAAAGATTCACATTAAAACTACCCGCGACCGCTACTAAAAGCGACTTTGCCTCCTTGTGGGAGTGCCCCCCTCGCGATTCGCCTGCAGGCACATCGTATGTCCAATAGCAGCGCGCTATCTCAAAAGGAATCTGATCATTATCTTGCACAAACGTTAGGCTTCCACGCGGATCGTAGATCTTTGGCAACTGTATCAGGCGAGGCTTCTCGGGTGTCATGGCATCAATCGGTTTAAGTGTTCATCCGGATTAAAGCAACATTTAGCTGCTCATTTCCGGCTCACAAAAATAACACATTTCCCCCTAAACTCCGTCACCTTACATAAAGAAAAAATATCCTACCCCCACTACAAATCTATCAGCGTTATTCCCGAACTACTTTCCGGTGACTGCATATTTTTAGAGCCTGTCCCATAATATATGTTAACGCTGAGGTCGCATATCTCGGAGG
>CAZUEY010000093.1:0-5111 GCA_964619395.1 uncultured Staphylococcus sp.
ATGTATCAGATGATCTCTGATGACAACCCCTACCACACTCCCATGATGATCTTCCCCGCGAGCCACTACACAATGGGTGGTATCTGGGTTGACTACGAACTGCAGACCTCTGTCAAAGGCCTCTTCGCAATCGGCGAGTGCAACTTCTCTGATCATGGCGCAAACCGCCTGGGCGCCTCAGCCCTCATGCAGGGCTTGGCCGACGGTTATTTCGTGCTCCCCTATTGCATGCAGAACTATCTCAGCGACCAAATCAAGGTGCCCCACTTCTCGACTGACTCCAAAGAGTTTGACGAAGCCGAGCAGGGTGTACGTGACCGCATCGAGAAGCTCATGAACATCAAGGGTACCAAATCGCCTGACCAGATACACAAGAAACTCGGCCACATAATGTGGAATCTCGTGGGCATGGGCCGCACACTCCAGGGTCTTGTAAAAGCTATCGATGAGATCGAAGAGGTGCGCAAGGAATTCTACACCGACCTCCGCATCGTGGGCAAAGCCGACGACCTCAACACCGAGCTCGAGAAGGCTCTCCGCCTCGAAGACTTCCTGGTGATCGCCAAGATGATGGCGATCGACGCCCTCAACCGCAACGAATCGTGCGGCGCCCACTTCCGCGAAGAGTATCAGCTCTCCGACGGCGAAGCTGCCCGCAACGACAAGGATTACATGTATGTTTCGTGCTGGAAATACACAGGCGACAATGAGAAGCCTATCCTCCTCAAGGAGCCTCTCAACTATACCGAAATCAAGGTTCAGACACGTAACTACAAGTCATAACTAAAGGAGTAATTTTCCCTTAAAACCCGCTAATAAGACAATGGAACATAATATAAATGTAAACCTCAAGATTTGGCGTCAGCGTGGACCCAAAGAACCCGGTTCATTCCAGACATATAGAGTGGAAAATGTCTCCACCGGCAGCTCCTTCCTCGAAATGCTCGACATGCTCAACCAGCAGCTCGTAGATAATGGCGAGGAACCCGTAGTGTTCGACAGCGATTGCCGCGAAGGCATCTGCGGCATGTGCTCGCTCTACATCAACGGACATCCCCACGGCCCTGTCCAGGGAATCACCACTTGCCAGCTCCACATGCGTAAATTCAAGAATGAGGATACTATCACCATCGAGCCTTGGCGCTCGGCCGCTTTCCCGGTGATCCGCGACCTCATGGTCAACCGCAACGCTTTCGACCAGATTCAGCAAGCCGGCGGCTATGTGTCGTTCAACTGCGGTGGTGCTCCTGATGCCAACGATATACCCATCTCCAAAGAGATTGCCGACATCGCCATGGACTCCGCCACCTGTATCGGCTGCGGCGCCTGCGTGGCTGCCTGCAAAAATGGCTCCGCTATGCTCTTCGTGAGCGCAAAGGTGAGCCAGTTTGCCCTCCTCCCTCAAGGCCAGGTGGAACGCGCACGTCGAGCTCGCGCTATGGTCAGAAAGATGGACGAACTTGGCTTCGGCAACTGCACCAACACCGGTGCTTGCGCAGCTGAATGTCCCAAAAACGTTCCCCTGAGCAATATCGCCCGCCTCAACCGCGAATTTATCAAAGCTAAAATCGCCGACTGATAATTTATCACTTATATATATAAGGTCGACCGACTCCACATCAGGAGCTCACCGAAAATATATATCTCACACACATTTTGCAAGAGACTGCACAGCACATTAGCTCGTGCAGTCTCTTTTGTTATTACCGAGGTTGTAACAACCCGAGGCGTAGGGTTGTTACAATTGATTACATGCCTGCCGGAGCAGGAAATTGTTACAACAAATGCAATAATTGTTACAACTATTTTTCAAACTCAAAAGGTCATTATTAGACAAAATCACCCAATTCAGACCCCTGAGAGGCATTATTTGGGAAATATTGAGTCCTGTGAAAAACAAAACGGATACATCGTTGTAATGTTACATATTTAGTTAATACACTAATATATCGCCTGTTACACTATGTTACAACTTTTAAAGCCGAATTGTAACACCGACTGTAACAATCATAGAAACACCTTCCTACCCGGTTAATCCATACAAATTAGCCACTAAAGAAAATCATAACATACTAATTTTCAGATAGTTTTATCTCATTAAGCTGCTAATTTATAGTCTTCAGCCTAAAGGATATGTAACCGGATTTCAACAATGTTACAACCTTTGTAACCAATCCCCCATCACTCTTAGTAACATCAGCCCCAATTGTTACAAAACCTATTGCAATTTCTGTTACATTGTAACAATTGTGTAATAATTTTATTTTGCATTTACAATATTGATTATCAATGTTTTATATTATTATGTAACAACATTGACACGAAATTAACATATTTTTACATTAAATTTCTTGACATCGGTGAAATTCGCACTAATTTTGAAATGTCAAACGAAACAAACCCCTTCACAAAGGGCGACAAAAACAGACAAAGATAATAAAAAACGTTCAACTCTTTAAAAAATATTCATTATGGGAACTCAGGAATTTCAGAACAAGCTTATGAGTCTGCAGGGTAATCTTCTTAACTTCGCATTCATGCTCACCTCTAACCGCGACAACGCTTACGATCTCCTCCAGGACACAACCCTCAAGGCTCTCGACAACGAAAGCAAGTATGTTGACAACACCAACTTCAAAGGATGGGTCTTCACCATCATGCGCAACATCTTCATCAACAACTACCGTCGCGTTGTCCGCTCTGCAACCGTCATCGATCAGACTGAAGATCTCTACCACCTCAACCTCTCTCAGGACTCAGGCCTCGAGACTCCCGAAGGTTCTTTCGGAGCCAATGAGATCGCCGACGCCATCAACGCATTCCCCGACGAATACCGCATCCCCTTCTCAATGCATGTTCAGGGCTACAAGTACAACGAGATCGCTGAAAAGATGAATCTCCCCCTCGGCACCGTGAAGAGCCGTATCTTCTTCGCACGCAAGAAACTCCAGACTCAGTTTGCCGACTACCGCTAATCTGAGCACCGAAGAAGCTTCTCTCTCCTACTTCCCTAAAAGAAGACTGAAGTCATTAAGTTCCATCCGAATGATTTTTTGAAGAGAAATTTTTTCACGTTTCAATAACAAACTATTTATTTACATCGGGTTTTCAACTACCTACGACTCCTAAATTCGTAAAAAAGATTGTTTTAGACTCACTGTCAATAATTAAGGTTTCGAAAATAATAATATATAAGATTGCAACTAAGGTTTTTTAAGTTTCGGTATTAGCAGAAAGAAATCTTTCAAACTCATTTAAAACACATTACCTATATAGACCCCGGGGACGCAGAACTGCGGCTCCGGGGTCGATCTTTCCACCCCTCTCTTAGAGCCTCCCAAAACTGATGCACCCCTCCGCTGGATCATCTCAATCTATATCGAAAAATAATCTCAAAATAATCACAAGTTACAATATGTTACATTATTGTAATAAGATTTTCAATTTATTATAACGTTGTTTTTCAACTATTTATCCATATTTGTAGCATCTTTGTAACGGAATTAACATCTTTTCACTTATTAAAATCTTCTACACCTTAATTATACGCTACCTTTGAGATGTCAAATAAAATGACACACTAAACAACAACAAATATTCACTCAGGCTAAAATATTTAATCATGGGAACTAAAGAATTTGAAAGCAACCTTATGAGTTTGCAGAGCAACCTGCTCAACTTCGCGTATATGCTTACCTCGAATCGCGACAACGCCTACGATCTCCTTCAGGACACAACCCTCAAGGCGCTCGACAACGAAAGCAAGTATGTTGACAACACCAACTTCAAAGGTTGGGTTTTCACCATCATGCGCAACATCTTCATCAACAACTATCGTCGAGTTGCTCGCTCCGCAACTGTCATCGACCAGACTGAGGATCTCTACCACCTCAACCTCTCGCAGGATTCAGGCCTCGAAACTCCCGAAGGTTCCTACAGCGCAAACGAGATCAGCGCAGCCATCAACGAGTTTTCTGACGACTACCGTATCCCCTTCACCATGCACGTCCAGGGCTACAAGTATAATGAGATTGCCGAAAAGATGAACCTCCCCCTCGGCACCGTGAAGAGCCGCATCTTCTTCGCACGCAAGAAACTCCAGACCCGCTTCTCCGACTACCGTTAATCTCCGTCATTGTCCGCATCCACCCGGCTGCCACACCTCCCCAAAGGAAGAAAACCGCCCTATCCGATCAGCCGATCCGTAGGCATCCGGGAGAAAAGAATACCGACGCAAGACCAGCAAAAAGATCGTCAGCCGGAGAACGTTCCCCAATATTTTAGCCCCGCGATTCCCTCCCCGGCCCCCGATCCCAAACCCCAAAAAGGTGTATCATCCCAAAAAAATGATACACCTTTCTTTTTTTGTAAATGCCCATACATGGCACTAAAACCAATTCAATGATTTTACCTGTAGGTTAAACTTTTGGGCGTTATATTTGTCAATATTGACAGATTTGAGTATCTTTGCACATGATTTTAACCCGCAGATAACAATGGATATTCGCGAGATATACAAAGGTTGCCTATACAGCATCAAATTTGACGAAGCTGACACGGACGAATACAGCCGTGTTATTGCTTTATGGAAAGATCTCGACTATCTTGTTGACTTCTTCAAGGAAAATGCCCAAGAAGTCGATCAACCTTTTTGGCGTGAAATCGGTTTGAATCCTGACACGCCTATTGCTTCTGCCGAGCGAGTAGCAAGCGAAGCAATCGTATTAGCTGCCCATATCCACGAACTCGCACAGAACACTAAAGATGGAAAAATCCCTGACTTCGAGGACTTCTTTCATCCGCTGGGCGGCAAGTATTCGTATGTGCGCGAGTTAGAACCGCACAAATCCTACGGCACATTCAATCCCTCGCTGCTTAGATTGTATGCCATCAAGCTCGACCGAAATGTTTATCTGATTGTTTTCGGAGGCATCAAACTCGGAAGCACCATACAAAATTCTCCAGGATTGAAAGAACAGGTATTCAGCCGAATTGACAATGTAATATCCTTCCTCAAAGCCAATGGAATATTTGAAGGAGACGACATATAACTCAATTTTTTACAGCTATGAAGTTCAATCTTGAAAAACTGCAACAACTCGCGCAACCAC
>CAZUEY010000094.1:0-5011 GCA_964619395.1 uncultured Staphylococcus sp.
GCTCAATGGCTGACCGCCTCAGCGTTAACATATATTATGGGACAGGCTCTAAAATAAAACAAGGTCAGCTATAAATTGAGCATTATGGGAATAAAACAATCTATTGATGCTGCGTTGTAAACTCCTAAAAGCAGGGCGACCGCGGTGGAGGTGCCACAGCGGTCGCCGGTAAAGGGGGAGAGGGGGAGGGGATCAGATTGTTACGTTGATGGTTTTGAGGTCGGCATCGGCGCTTGATGTACCTACCATAATTTCGAAATCGCCGGGGATCACTCGCATCTCCTGAGTGGCTTCATCCCATGTCTCGAAGAGTTCGCGGGGGAGATCGATGGTCACAACTTTTGTCTGGTAGGGTTTGAGATCCACACGGGCGTAACCGCGGAGGGTCTTGTTGGGGCCCGCTTCATCAGCCGGACGGCGGAGATATACCTGGATCACCTCAGTGCCTTCATGACGGCCGATGTTTGACACCGTGGTCTTCACCTGCCAGTCCTTGAAGGTGGGCTCCGAGATGTCAAACTTCGTGTAGCTGAGTCCGTAGCCGAAGGGGTAGAGGGGGGTGTCTTTCATATACCTATAGGTGCGCCCTGCCATATTGTAGTCGTCAAATTCGGGGAGCTGGGAGTCGTTGCGGTAGAAAGTGACGGGGAGTTTACCCGAGGGGTTGTAGTCGCCGAAAATCACATCGGCCACGGCGTGACCACCCTGCTCGCCGGGATACCATGCCTGAAGGATGGCATCGCAGATTTCGCTCTCAGGCTCAATGGCCACCGCGCTGCCGCTGCAGTTGACAAATATTATCTTCTTTCCGGCCTCGTGGAGCGCGCGAAGGATATCGCGTTGGGGCTGAGGAAGTTCAATGGATGTACGGTCGCCATTATCGAAGCCGGGCTCATTGACCTTAGCCTCCTCGCGCTCGTAGGCTGGAGATATGCCACCTACAAAGATCACGGTGTCGATATCCTTGGCTTGAGCTACAGCATCGGCGGGAGTGACATCTTTCGCACGGATAAGGTCGAAATTGAGGGTAGCATCATTGTCGAGCTGCATGTAGTCAATTTCGATATTATATTTTTTACCTTTCTCAACCTTAAATTCACGGTCGCGGAATCCGAGGGGATCCTCTTTCCAACGATTATGTACAGTGTCGCCATCAATGATGATGCGGAGGCCATCGTCGTTGTTAAACACCATTTTGAGAGTCTCGTCGCGGTCTGCTTCGTAAACGCCCTGATAGCGGGCAGTGAAGTTTGTAAGGTTAACTCCGGGGGCAAAAGCAGTGTTGCCACCATTGTCGAGACGGATAGTGGAGGTGTAGACCGTTTCGGCAGCAGGTTCACCCTGCATGAGGGTGTTGTTCCAGTATGTCGCACTCATTCCCGGTTTGCCGTCGGGGGTTGTGAAGTTGTTGAAAGTGCTTTCGAGGTCGGTCATGCGTGTGACAGAGCAGCCGCGATAGTAGGGGAGTTCTCTGCCTGATCTTTCGTTGAGGCCTTCGAGGATGGTGACGGTGTGTGCGGGCTGGCCATAGTAGATGCCCCAGCACATGGTCGAGTCGGCAGCATTAGGCCCCATAACCATAACCTTTTCATTTTCAGGAGCGAGCGGAAGTATGCCATTGTTTTTTAGAAGCACCATCTGTTCGCGGGCCATCTTCCTGGCAAGCTGTCGGTGCTCGGGGGAGCTTACAACAGAGTAGGGGATAGAGGTCCAGCTGACAAGGGAGTCGGCGTCGAAGTTTCCAAGCTCAAAACGCCCTTTGAGCAGGCGCTTTACGCTGACATCGATATCAGCCTCTGAGATGTCGCCTCGCGCCACTGCGCCGGGCAGATTCTTATAGACAGTGCCACACTCTACATCCGTGCCACTCCTGACACCCAGAGCCGAGGCAGCCTTGGAGTCCTTCGATACTTCATGGCGTCCTTCGCGATAGAAGTCTGAGATTGCACCGCAGTCGCTCACCACGAGGCCATCAAAGCCCCATTTGTAGCGGAGTATGGAGTTGAGCAGACGGTCTGACCCGCAGCAAGGGTCACCCTCAAACCGCTGGTAGGCACACATCACCTGGCGCACATCGGCATCCTGCACAAGCACCTTAAATGCAGGTAGATATGTCTCCCAAAGGTCGCGTGCGGGAAGATTTTCGATATTGAAATGGTGGCGTGTTTTCTCAGGCCCGCTGTGGACGGCATAGTGCTTGGCGCAGGCATGGAGCTTAAGGTATTT
This sequence comes from uncultured Staphylococcus sp., assembly GCA_964619395.1. Lineage (GTDB taxonomy): Bacteria > Bacteroidota > Bacteroidia > Bacteroidales > Muribaculaceae > Duncaniella. The sequence continues at coordinate 2,227 of CAZUEY010000094.1, forward strand.
GTCGGAGCCGTCGCCCTGAAGACCCTTGACCACACGGAGCCCCATGCGACCGTTCATGTAGGGATCTTCGCCGTAGGTCTCCTGGCCACGTCCCCAACGGGGATCGCGGAATACATTGATATTCGGTGTCCAGAACGATAAGCCTCTGTATTTTCCGGCGTTGCCATTCTGGCGAGCAAGGGTGTTTTTTGCACGAGCCTCGTCGGAGACAGCTGTGAATACTTCCTCAATAAGATCGTCGTCAAAGGAGGCAGCCATGCCGATACAGGAGGGGAACACCGTGGAGAGGCCATTGCGACCTACGCCATGGAGAGCTTCGCTCCACCAGTCAAACGAGGGTATCCCGAGTCGTGGAATCGCCGGAGAGGTGTTCATCATGAGTGATGCTTTCTCTTCAAGAGTAAGTCTCGAGCAGAGATCTGCGGCTCTCTCCTCGGGGGAGAGTGCCGGATTCTGGTAGGGGAGGAGGGTGGGAGTCTGCTGAGGAGTTTCGGCAAAGGCGAGCGAAGGAAGTGCTACGAGTGCCGCAAGGAGGATTTTGCGTAGTATCATAATAAAGATTTATTTTTTCGAGGGCAACGGCTGTGGCTTAGCCACAAATTCCGGCGGTTTTTGCAAAGTTACATTTTTTTGATGAGAATCATATCGTCCGGAGGCAGGGAAAATTGAAATTAAATATAATGGTGTCAGAATTTTCATGAGTGACTTAATAATGTTAACTTTGCCGTGAAATGGATCGGAAAGAGTTGGAGAAGCGCACGGCCTTGACGATGATAGAATATTATTGTCGCCATCGGCACTCTCGCTCAGCTTCATCGTCCACGGTCTTTTTTCTATGTGAAGAATGTCAGTCGTTAGCACACTATGTGGCTGAACGCCTCGATGCTTGCACTCAGATGCCGGTCAAGAAAAGTTGCCGGAAGTGTGGAATTCATTGCTATTCCCCTCACTATCGCGAGCAAATCAGGGCCGTGATGCGCTACGTGGGGCCTCGAATGATTTTCATTCACCCCTTGGCCACCCTCCGTCACATCCGGAGGGAGTGGTAATTTAATTTCCAAGGTGGTATCTCGCTCCATGATTTATCACCGGACAAAATGACATCTTTTTTCACAATCGTTGAGATGGCAAACGAGAATAAAATCAATATCGCAGTCGCCGGGACAGGCTATGTAGGGCTCTCAATCGCTACATTATTGGCTCAGCACAACCATGTGACAGCAGTTGATGTGGTTAAAGAGAAGGTCGACCTTATCAACAACCGCCGCTCCCCGATCCAGGATGACTACATCGAGAAATATCTTGCAGAGAAGAAGCTTGACCTCACGGCTACTCTCGACGGCGCCGCGGCCTATCGCGATGCTGATTTCGTTGTGATAGCTGCCCCTACCAACTACGATTCGCGCACCAATTATTTCGACACCCATCATATAGAAGATGTCATCGACCTCGTGCTTTCTGTCAATCCAAAGGCAGTGATGGTGATAAAGTCGACCATTCCGGTGGGATATTGTCGCTCTCTCTATGCCAGATATGCCGCTAAGGGTATAAAAGAGTTCAATCTCCTCTTTTTCCCCGAGTTTTTGCGCGAAAGCAAAGCCCTCTACGACAATCTTTACCCCTCACGCATAATAGCCGGTGTGCCTAAGATTATTGCTATGCCCGGCTTCGATGCTGAAAATGAGGCTATTCTCCAGGTTACAGACATTGCCGAGCTCGACCGCAAAGCCCATCTGTTCGCTTCGCTCCTGGTGCAAGGTGCTCTGAAAGAGGATATTCCGGTGCTCTACATGGGCATGAAGGAAGCGGAGGCGGTTAAGTTATTTGCCAACACCTATCTTGCCCTCCGCGTCAGCTATTTCAACGAACTCGATACTTATGCCGAGGTCAAAGGCCTTGACTCAAAAGCTATTATCGAGGGAATTGGCCTTGATCCACGCATTGGCACCCACTACAATAATCCCTCATTCGGCTACGGCGGATATTGCCTCCCCAAAGACACCAAGCAGCTGCTCGCCAACTATGCGGATGTCCCGCAGAACATGATGACAGCCATCGTCGAGAGCAATCGTACACGCAAGGATTTCATTGCCGAACAGGTTCTCCGTATTGCCGGCTATGGCAGCTTGTCCGAACCGGATATCTCCGGGCGTGAAGATAAGAAGCGTTGCGTGATTGGTGTCTACCGCCTGACCATGAAATCCAACTCCGATAATTTCCGTCAGTCATCCATACAGGGTGTCATGAAGCGAATAAAAGCTGTTGGTGCTGAGGTGATTATATATGAGCCTACCCTTGAGGACGGTTCAACATTTTATGGTTCACTGGTGGTCAACGACCTCGACCGTTTCAAAAAACAGGCGCAAGCCATTGTTGCCAACCGCTACGACCACACCCTCGACGACGTCATCGAAAAGGTCTATACCCGCGACATCTTCCGCCGCGACTGACGCCCTTTTTCCTGGTCATGCAACTCCATTTAAAGCTTTTAAAAAAAATCTTTCCGGAGTTGAAAAATTGGAAGGTGAATAATTGCCAAATTTCGACTAACAGAAAAATCTGTTTGCCAGATAAAAAATAAATCCTTATCTTTGTGGTCGTAAAGGGCGATAGAATGTTTATGCCGCGCTTCAACATTCATAACCCTTTAAAAAGCCCGAATGGCGGAATCGGTAGACGCGACGGTCTCAAACACCGTTGGAGCAATCCATCCCGGTTCGATCCCGGGTTCGGGTACCGAATTGGAGATTCTCATCACGAGAGTCTCCAATTACTTTTTTCTTAC
>CAZUEY010000095.1:0-4994 GCA_964619395.1 uncultured Staphylococcus sp.
AAAAGAGACTTTTGAGCGCAAGCTGGCGCTGAGGAGGTATCTTTGACATCGACAGTAAGAAAATCCAAGTAGAAGAGGAGGAACTCCGCACTCATGTGCCTGACTTCTGGGAGCATCCCAAAGAGGCTCAGGCTCAGATGAAAAAGATCAAGGATCTGCAAGCCTGGATTGAGGGCTACGAGGAGATCGACAAGACTGTCAACGAACTCGAAATCGCCTGGGACTTCCTGAAGGAGGGCTTGGTGGAAGAGGGAGAGATCGACGCTCTCTATGCCGACGCCATTGCCAAAATCGAGGCTCTTGAACTCCGCAACATGCTTCGTCGCGAGGAGGATAAACTCGGGGTGGTACTCAAAATCAACTCCGGAGCCGGAGGCACGGAGAGCCAGGACTGGGCTTCGATGCTGATGCGAATGTATACGCGCTGGTGTGAAAGTCATGGCTACAAAACCTCGGTGGCTCATCTTATCGAAGGTGATGAGGCCGGCATAAAGTCATGTACCATCAATGTGGAGGGTGACTTTGCCTATGGCTATCTCAAGAGCGAAAATGGTGTCCACCGTCTGGTGAGAGTGTCGCCCTACAATGCCCAGGGTAAGCGCATGACCTCATTTGCCTCAGTATTCGTGACGCCCCTCGTAGACGACACCATCGAGGTGAAGGTCGACCCTGCGCTTCTCTCGTGGGATACTTTCCGTTCGGGAGGTGCCGGCGGACAGAATGTCAATAAAGTGGAGTCGGGCGTACGCCTGCGCTACCAGTTCACTGACCCATATACCGGCGAGCAGGAAGAAATCCTCATCGAGAACACAGAGACCCGCGACCAGCCCAAGAACAAGGAGAACGCCATGCGCCAACTCCGTTCCATACTCTACGACAAGGAGCTCCAGCACCGCATGCAGGAGCAGGCCAAGATAGAGGCCGGAAAGATGAAGATAGAGTGGGGCTCGCAGATACGATCGTATGTGTTCGACGACCGCCGCGTCAAGGATCATCGCACCAACTATCAGACCTCCGACGTCGGGGGTGTGATGGATGGCGACCTCGATCCCTTCATCAAGGCCTATCTCATGGAGTTTGCCGCTTCGGAGGAGCAGGGATAAGACTACCTGCGACAGGCTCTAAGAAAACTACCTGCACTGTCGGGACGCTCCCGGGGTGCAGGTAGTTTTTGTTCTGACCCTGTTGTTGCTATTGACCGGGGCTGAGGTCTCAGTCCCGGGCTTTGAGGTGGTCCCGTCAATCCCAACATTCCGTCTCCCGGGCTATCTCAGGGATGGTGGAGGAGCGGTAGATCGGATCATGTCCGAGTCGGAGCTGACTCCTGTAGTCTTTGAGAAGTATCACCGCATATTTGCCGAGCATCAGAATAGCGGCAAGGTTGCAGATGGTCATAAGAGCCATTGTGATGTCGGCGAACCCCCAGACTAAATCAAGGGATGTCACTGCGCCGCAATAGACCGTAGCCGCCACAAGCAGCCGGAATGACAGAATGGCTATGCGGCTTTTGCGGATAAACAGTATGTTGGCCTCCCCGTAATAATAGTTGGCGATGATGCTTGTGAAAGCAAAGAAAAAAATCGCGATACTAACAAATATCGACCCGAACTGCCTGTCGGTTCCGAAGGAGGCGTCGATGGCCTTCTGTGTCATTACGATACCATCGAAATCGCCGGTAAATATCCCGCTGCAGAGGATTATGAAAGCCGTGGCTGAACAGATCACTATTGTGTCGGTGTAGACCCCTAACGCTTGGATCAGCCCCTGCTTCACCGGATGAGTCACTGAGGCTGTCGCGGCGGCGTTGGGGGTTGAACCCTCCCCCGCTTCGTTGCTGAACAGACCCCGTTTCACCCCCATGATCATAGCCGTGCCTATCGTGCCGCCGGCTGCTTCCCGAAATCCGAATGCGTTGCTGACAATCAGGCTGATTATCTCAGGGAACCGATGGATATTCATGGCTATTATCACTGCAGCTATCAGCAAGTAGGCAATGGCCATCACCGGCACCACTATCTCGCTGAATCTCGACATTCGGGTGATCCCTCCACTGATGATAACAAGAGTGAGCAGGGCCAGAGTCAGTCCGGTAATCTCCCGAGGTATTTCGAAAGAGTTGAGAAGTGCATCGGAAATGGTGTTGGATTGGACTGAATTAAAGGCCAAACCGAAAGTGAGCGTGATGAGTACAGCAAAGGTTACCGCCCACCACCGGGAGTGAAGACCTTTGCGTATGTAGTAGGCCGGGCCGCCGATGAACGACCGCTCACCTTTCACCTTGAAAAGCTGGGCCAGTGTCGACTCCACAAATGCGCTCGCGGCACCCAGAAGAGCTATCACCCACATCCAGAATATGGCCCCGGGCCCACCGATGGCTATGGCCGTAGCCACACCCGCGAGGTTTCCGGTCCCCACGCGGGAGGCTATGGAGAGTGCAAATGCCTGAAAAGAGCTAACCGATCCGTGGACGGGAGCGTCGTTTTTCCTGCGGTCGTTGTCGCGATTACCGGAGCGGACGAGAAGCCTCAGCATTTCGCCTATCATTCTGAACTGCACTCCACGGGTTATGAAAGTGAAATATATGGCGGCTGCCAGAAGTATACTCACCATCACATAGTTGGTGAGAATCGAACTTACAGAGCCTACTATCGGTTCAAGTATGGATGTGACTGACAGGAAAATCATAGTTTTTGCAAGTTGAGGCTGACAGGAAAATGGAGCACCGGCTTAAAATCGGTTGTCAGATGGTGCTTCTATTGACATTTAATATATAAGGTGGTGTTCGTAAAGCCTCTCAAATTGTCTTAAAATCAGACAGAGCGGACTGATCGGCCATTCTGACCGCAATCCGTTCTGTCCGGTTGTTTTATGATGCCTGTGCTGACTCTCCGGGAGAAGAGAACAGCCCAGACCCGTGGGTTATATCAGAGTCTTGTATCAGGCGATACCGAGGTCCTTCTTGAGGGCTTGAATCTTGTCGTCAGCGAGCTTGCCGCACTTGTCGTAGTCCTCAGGTTTTGCCATGGGCACCTTGACTTCCATATAGAATTTAATCTTAGGCTCTGTGCCTGAGGGGCGGATGGAGATTTTGGAGCCATCTTCAGTGAAATACTGGAGCACATTTGATGTGGTGGGGAAGTCGAGTTTCTCGATAGCACCGGTATCGGTGTGAGTGAGGTTGAGAGTGTCGTAGTCCTTGATGATCATTACGGGGCTGCCGGCGAGGCTCTTTGGAGGATTGGCGCGGAATTCCTTCATCATAGCCTGAATCTCCTCGGCACCGCTCTTTCCGGGGCGTACCACAGAGACACCAACTTCGTGGCTGAAGCCATACTTCACATATATGTCGGCGAGCATGGCCTGGAAGTCCATACCCTTATCCTTAGCCCAAGCGCAGGCTTCGGCCATGAGTGAGATGGCCGACACGGCGTCCTTGTCTCTTACGAATGTCTCGGCGAGGAAGCCGTAGCTCTCTTCGCCGCCTCCGAGGTAGCGGAGCACATCTTCATTGTCGCGCATCACGGCAGCGATCCACTTGAAGCCGGTGTAGCAGTCGTAGAGTTTGACATTCATCGCATCGCAGATAGCTTTGATTGTCTCGGTAGTCACGATAGTCTTTACGGCAAACTCATTGCCTTTGAGCATGCCGAGTTCCTTATTGCGTGTGATGATATAGTTGAGGAGAATCATCACTATCTGGTTGCCGTTGAGGAGTACATATTCGCCGGAGTTGTCGCGGATGACACAGCCAATGCGGTCAGCATCGGGGTCGGAGGCCATCACGATGTCGGCATTCACCTCTTTTGCCTTAGCGATAGCCATGGCCATTGCGGAGGGCACCTCGGGGTTGGGCGATTCAACAGTGGGGAATTCACCGCTGGGCACATCCTGTTCGGGCACATGGATGATGTTGGTAAAGCCGAAGTTGCGAAGCGATTCGGGGATGAGTTCCACACCAGTACCATGGATGGGGGTGTAGACAATTTTGAGATCCTTGTGGCGCTCTATCACGTCCGGGCTGAGTGAGAGGGCTTTGATCTTGTCGAGATATACCTTGTCGACGTCAGCGCCGATGATCTGAATCTTTGACTTATCGCCTTCAAATTTGATCTCGCTTACGCTCTTGATGCGGTTCACATGGTCGATGATGTTGACATCGTGAGGGGCGATGATCTGCGCGCCATCTTCCCAGTAGGCTTTGTAGCCATTGTAGATTTTGGGATTGTGAGAGGCTGTAATGTTGACACCGCTCTGGCATCCGAAGTAGCGGATGGCGAAGGAAAGTTCGGGGGTGGGGCGGAAGTTGTCAAAGAGATATACCTTAATACCGTTGGCTGAGAATATGTCAGCAACTATTTCTGCGAATTTGCGGGAATTGTTGCGCACGTCGTGACCAACAGCCACTTTAATCTCGGGTAGATCCTTGAAAGCTTCCTTGAGATAGTTGGCAAGGCCCTGAGTAGCAGCCCCTACAGTATAGATATTCATGCGGTTGGAGCCGGCACCCATTATGCCGCGCAGACCACCGGTGCCAAATTCGAGGTCTTTGTAGAAACATTCGATAAGTTCGGTCTTGTCGTCGGCATCGAGCATGCGCTTCACTTCCGCACGGGTTTCTTCGTCATAACCATTGCCAAGCCACACCTGGGCTTTAGCAGTGACATCTTTAAGCAGTTGATCGTTTTCCATATATTTTTAAGGATTGTAAAATTGTAGTCGTGGTGTAGGATATGTGAATTGATGTCGTCAATATCTAATAAGGCAAATTTACGCCCTTTGATTGAAAAAACAAAAAAATCCCTCCGAAAAATGTCAGAGAATAAATCGGTGACACGGTAAAATGGTTGGCAGAGGTGTCGCTGAGGCACAATTCGGGGGTGATATAAGAGGGAAGTGGTAGGGGGACTCTACAGGATAGGGATAAAGCACGGAATAAAAGGTGGAGATAGTTTGCCTCGGGCGAGCCTCGGCGAGCTAAAGGTTGTGAGCGTAGG
>CAZUEY010000096.1:0-4928 GCA_964619395.1 uncultured Staphylococcus sp.
AATGGCTGACCGCCTCAGCGTTAACATATATTATGGGACAGGCTCTTAGGATGAGGAAATTGAAAAAGCGGGGAAAACGGGGAAAATGCTGAGTAGTTGCTTGGGCGATTTGTGTAATTGGTGATTTTCAGTTATATTTGCATCTGAAAAACTATGTCGTCGCCTGAAGGCGGCCTCTAATCATTATTACGATTTATCGACTTTTATACCTTATACAAGTATCACTATGAGAATGAGGCGAATACTTTTGTCACTATTCATGGCAAGCACTTTGATGATGTCGGCTGCGATGACCGACCAGCAGGTGATAGCCTACATCAAGCAGCAGACTGCTGCCGGAAAGTCAAACCAGCAGATTGGTAAGGAACTCATGGCCAGAGGCGTGACTCCCGAACAGGCTCAGCGCATCAAATTCAAAATCGAAAGTGAGGAGACAGCAGAGACAGATGTTACCAATCAGGATGTGAGGGGGACACGCATTGAGAGAAGTCACGATGCCTCCTCTGATTTGACGTCGGATGCACTCACTGATATTGACCGTGTGGTAGATCAAGGCTTTGATGGAACAGTCTCCGCTCGCCAGATTTATGGTCACAAGGTGTTCAACTCACGTTCTCTGACATTTGAGCCGAGCGACAATCTGGCAACCCCGCAGAACTATCGCCTTGGACCGGGCGACGAGGTAATCATCGACCTGTGGGGAACCTCTGAGGACCACCTCCGCTCTACCATCTCCCCCGAGGGCAGCATCATGATTTCGCAGATTGGCCCAGTATATCTCAACGGTATGACCATCAAGGAGGCCAATAATCATATCAAGAATGCCTTTGCGCGCAAATACTCCGGCATGGACGATGAGGAGACAGAGGTGCAGGTGACTCTCGGGCAGATCAGAACCATCCAGATAGATATTCTCGGTGAAGTAGCTACTCCCGGTACATTCCGCATGTCGCCCTTCTCTACGGTGTTCCACGCACTTTATCGTGCCGGCGGCATCAACGATATAGGCACCCTCCGAAATATCCAGGTGCTCCGCAACGGCAAGAAGATTGCCGGCGTGGATATCTATGACTATCTTTTCAAAGGGAAAACGGCAGGCAACATCCGTCTGCAGGAGGGGGATGTGATTATCGTACCCCCCTACGATCAACTGGTGAGCATCGATGGTAATGTGAAGCGCCCGATGTACTACGAAATCAAACCTGACGAGACCATCGGCTCCCTCCTTGACTATGCCGGTGGCTTCACAGGTAATGCCTATGAAGGGATGGTGAGACTCGCCCGCCAGTCAGGTACTGAAAATGAACTCTACAATATCGACCGTGGAGAATTTACCTCCTACCGTCTTAAGGATGGCGACATAATCACCGTTGGTACCATCCTGGATCGCTACGCTAATAGGGTTGAGCTTAAGGGATCGGTCTATCGCCCCGGCCTCTTTGCTATCGGCAATGATCTCAACACTGTGTCGCAGCTCATCAAAAAGGCCGACGGGCTAACTGATGATGCATATACCGGACGCGCACTGCTTTATCGCGAAGGGCCGAATCTCGAACTTGAGATCGTGCCGCTCGATATTGCTTCAATCCTTAACGGGACAGCCCCGGATGTGACGCTCAAACGCAACGACATAATTGTGATCTCAAGCATCCATGAGCTGCAGGCGAGAGGAGACCTGACAATTCGCGGTCAGGTTGCCAACCCCGGAAGCTACCCCTATGCGGTCAATACCACCCTTGAGGATCTTTTGATTCAGGCCGGCGGTCTGCTCGAAGGAGCCTCAAGAGCCAAAGTGGATGTGGCCCGCCGAATTGTTGATACCAATTCTACTGTTCCGACTCAACAGTTGTCGAGGACCTATAGTCTTTCGATCGAGAATGGATTGGCAGTAGGAGAAGGCAAGGGATTCATTCTCGAACCATACGATGAGGTTATCGTGCGTACAAGTCCCGGATATTCAACGCAAAACTTTGTTGAAATCAATGGCGAGATACTTTTCGCCGGTCCTTACACACTTGAGAAGCGCAATGAGAGAATCTCGGACATCGTGCGCCGCGCCGGAGGTATTATTCCAGGTGCCTATATCAAGGGGGCTCAGTTGTCTCGTAAGCTGACCCAGTCTGACTTTGAAGCCCGAAAAGAGGTGCTACGCCTTGCAAGTATGAATCAGACCAATACGGGTGATTCAATCGCACTCTCAAAAATCGATGTCTCTGACTTCTACAATGTAGGTATCGATCTTGAAAAAGCGCTTGCCAACCCCGGCTCTCACTACGATATCGTGCTTCAGGCCGGTGACCATATCTATATTCCTGAGGAGCAAAGCACTGTCAGAATCTCCGGCGATGTGATGTTTCCCAACGCCGTGGTTTATGAACCGGGTAAACCTCTCAAATACTATATCAATCAGGCTGGTGGCTGGGGCCAGACCGCTCGCAAAGGTAAGGCATTTATTGTCTATCTTAACGGGACGGTATCTCAGGCCAAGAAAAATACGCCGATCGAACCGGGTTGTCATATCATAGTGCCATCTAAGCCTTCTACCTCCGGCACAGACTGGACTAAGGTGCTTGCATTCGCCACCTCGTTTGGCTCTGTGGCTACAATGGCAGCTACCATCACAAACATTTTTAAATAATCTCCGCTATGCAACAGGAATCTCAGCAGCATAACCCCGCTTTGGAAGGCGAAGAGAAAGAAATAGATCTTCTTGAACTTGTAGTGAGACTGTGGCAGCAGCGACGCTTTGTAATTAAGTGGTGTATCGGTGCAATAGTCCTTGGGCTCATTGTGGCTTTCAGTATCCCCAAAGAGTATACTTCCAGCGTCGTCTTAGCCCCTGAAGCTACTGATGGTAAGAGCTCGGGGGGCTCCTTGGGCGCCTTGGCTTCTATGGCCGGATTCTCCTCCGGAAGCTCATCTTCCGATGCCGTATACCCCGAACTTTATCCTAAGGTAGTCCAGTCAGTGCCTTTTATGACAGATTTGTTTAATGTTGAGGTTGAGACTGCAAAAAACGGTGAGAAAATGGCTCTCAGCACTTTTGTTGAAGACAAGACCAAATCGCCCTGGTGGAGCGCGATATTGGGTCTTCCGAGGAAGATTATAGGTCTGTTCGGTTCCCGTGCGGAAAAGGAAAAGGATCATAAACTCAACAATTTCCGCCTCACTGCTGACGAGACAAAACTTGTGGTGGCACTTTCGAAGATGATCACTACCGGTGTCGACAATAAGACCGGTGTCGTGACCGTGACAGTCACCATGCAAGACCCCTTGGTATCAGCTCTTGTAGCTGACACAGTGGTATCGCGCCTTCAGGCTTACATAACCGACTATCGAACCAACAAAGCCCGCCGGGATCTTGAATATGCCCGGATGCTCAACCGCGAAGCGAAGCAGAGTTACTACAAGGCTCAGCAGGCCTACGCCGAGTATCTCGACCGCAACCATGGGCTTGCACTGCGCTCGGCTCAGACGGTGCGCGACCGTCTTGAGAATGAGGCAGCGCTCGCTTTCAATCTCTACAATCAGACCGCTCAGCAGGTTCAGCGTGCACAGGCTAAGGTGCAAGAGACTACCCCGGTATATGCTGTTGTCTCTCCCGCCACGGTTCCTCTCCGCGCTTCAAGTCCTAAGAAAGCGATGATTCTTGTGGCTTTCGTATTTATTGCTTTCGTATGCAGTGCTGCATGGATTCTCTTCATCAAGCCTGAAATCGAGGACTATAAGAAGAAAAAAAAGGAGAAGGAGGCCGCTCTCCTCACTTCCGGTGAAGAGAAATCACAAAATGGATGAAGTTTAGGACCTCTTCGATAATACTTGCAGCAATCATAATGTCAGCCTTCCCTACGTTGTCGCAAACGCGGGAGGCTGACATACTTTCTAACCTCATCGAGTCCAAGCCTACAGGCGCACTCGACTTTATTACAGCGACAGTAGACGGTGACACTCTCGGGAAGAGTCCTATCCCGGCCTCTGCGAGTGATTATAAGGAGGGAGCAGGTCACAGAGGGCCAAAACATGGCCAAGGAAAGGGGGCTGTCAGTGTGCTCGACTTCATCGCCGGGACATATTCGGGCCACGGCTTTTACTCCACCGGTGTCTGGGAGCCCTCCACATCACAGCGCCGAGGCCTTGTCGCTCCACCTCCGAGGATGTCAGCCTCTTATATGATACCGGCTAAATGGGGCAAAATCTCCTCCGGATTTGGCTACCGGAAGCTTTTCAACCGCATGCACAAGGGACTTGACTTCGCAATGCCTGTAGGCGACACTATCAGGGTGATTCTCCCCGGAGTCGTAAGATTGGTAAGCTATGAGAAGAGAGGCTACGGACTCTATGTCGTGGTGCAGCACGACAATGGTTTAGAGACGCGCTATGCCCATCTCAGCAGCTCGCTTACGTCGGCCGGTGAGCGCGTGGAGGCCGGTCAGCCTATAGCCCTGAGCGGTAACACAGGTAATTCCACAGGCCCACATCTTCATTTTGAGACTCGCTTCAACGGCGTTGCCGTCGATCCTTCGGCGGTGTTTGATTTCGAGAATCCCCGATTTGCACCCTATGCTCCCGGAGGGAAGCTCCTGGCAGTCCACAATCAACCCACTCCCCCTTCAAAAAACTCAACTGAAAAGAGCGGGAAAAAAGCCGATCAAACGCAGAAATGGCAAAACCGGAAGAGCTATCGTGTGAGGGAAGGTGACACTCTTCTGTCTATTGCAAAGACCACCGGGGTGCCGGTAAAACGCCTCTGCAAGCTCAATCATCTTCGCAAGAGCGATAAGCCCCGGGTGGGCAGCCTCCTCAGGCTTCGATGAGCGCTTTATTCAACTCCGGGGTCCTTTGTGGTTCTACCGGAGGCAACGTAAGTAAGCTCGCTAAGAGCCTGTCCCATAATATATGTTAACGCTGAGGTCGCATATCTCGGAGGG
>CAZUEY010000097.1:0-4621 GCA_964619395.1 uncultured Staphylococcus sp.
CCCTCCGAGATATGCGACCTCAGCGTTAACATATATTATGGGACAGGCTCTAAGCCCGAGATAGTTAGTTTTGAGAGTTGAAAAAATCGGGAGTGCTGCATTGTATGTGAAAAAATTGTACTAAATTTGCAACAAAGCCAAACAAACGTAACCATTATGCCAAAACAGGCACAAAATGGTTACGCAATTGTCATCTAATTGGCTAAGCCCACCCCCCGCAAGGGCACCAGCCTGACAAAGGGGCATCCCTCCCCATAAGGGCTACCGCTCCGCAAGAGCTCCATAGGCCCCTAAGGGCACCTCAGTCCCCCTCAAAGAGGGGACAGAAACGCCGCCACAGAGAAAGTTCCTGGACAGGCTCGTCTCTGAGATCCGAAGCCATAGTGCAGCCGGACGGCAAGGCTACCTGATGCGAGGCCACCACCCCGCAAGAGGTAGAAACATGCCCACCCCACTCCACCTCACTTCCACCCCTCTCTCAGAGATTAGGGTAAAATGTCAAAAACCTGTCCTAAACCTCCTCAGCCTTAACCATCACACTCCGATTTACCTATAGCACGACCTCCGGTTCCACCACCTTCTCCACTTCAGCACCGACATAGAAATTCACATCGTCAGATTTCTTCTCCCAACGTCTTCTCCCAAAAGCTCAATGATTGAAAACATTTCCACCGTTGCAACCATCACTGAATTGACAGTTAAACTTGTCAGGACTGTCAGCAAAGCGACGTATTATTTCAATTATTTGAAATCGCCATTGAAAATAGCGGTTTTCGGCAGTAGTGGAAGTGGTAAAAGCTCTTTCCTCAGCACTTTTAAGGGAGTCGAATTTCCGAAGGAGAGCACTCGCCAGATTGAGAAAATAAAATTCACTCTCCCCAATGGTCGCAGAATCATATTCTACGATAGTCCCGGCCAAACAAGCTATAGGTTAGAGCGCACCAAAATCAAATCAAGTATACTCCAAGGGGAGTTTCACGCAATCATAAACATTGTCTGTTTCGGCTATAACGAGACCCCCACTATGAAAATCAATGCCTTTCATAACGACGGGAGTATACGCCAACAATTTTTAGAAGACAACCGCAAAATCGAAATCCGGCATCTTCAGGAGTGGATAGAAGATATCGACAAAAACAGCAGAATAGATTGGATCCTGACGCTTATCAACAAAGAAGATATCTGGAAGGATCAGCAGGAAGAGGTGGTGAGCTATTATCAGAGCAATGAATATCAATCACATTTCAATGGGTTGACAAGATGTTGCCACCACCACATCCAGCCATATTGCGCCACGATTTCTCCATTTGGAGGAAAGCCCATGGTGCTTCACATCAGCGAATCCGACAAGATAAAACACTTCCTTTCACTTGTCGACAAGCTTCAGGAGTTTACCAAAAAACATTAAATGATCGACAGCCTCCTCAATCAACTTACCGCTGAAATTAAAGAACTCAACCGGAAGTATACTGAAATAAGACGCGACCAGATAATAGTTTTGGTTTGGATCGTAGCGTTATTCGTCTGTTCAATCTGTTGCCTGAATTATCTCATTAATGATGTCTTCGTCAGAATTGAGGGCTTTTCAAGATTTACGCTTCTTCTTCTGTTGATTTTAATATATATCGCTTTTTTAACCGAGTATAGATATACAGTGCTCCCCAAGCTAAATTCTTATCTAAGACTCGATAAACAAGCTCAAATCACCTCAAATAAAATCGTAGATGAAGCAGATTGGTCCAGCTTCAGGAAAAGAGACCCGGATTGCAGTAAACGAGTGCGGATATTCGCAGCACTCGAATCGTTATCTAAGCTACGAAGCAAAAAATTTGTTCCCTATGCCCTCAAACTGCATAGGGTCATAATGTTCATCAATCTCTCACTCTTTCTTTGCTTGGCTACAATCTGGATCCTAAGCATATTTCCCCAGCTATCGCTGACCCTCCGAAACTTCCTTATAGCCCCCTTCGGCCTGTAGCAAGCCCTCAACCCCTCCCCACTCCTATAAATATTCCCCTTACATTGGCTTCAGACAACAAACGAATTGTAAAGAACACTATCTTCCTCTATTTCCGCATGGGGGTAGGGTTGATTGTTAAGCTTTATGTCGCACGTGTGCTTCTCGAAGCGCTTGGTGTTGAGGACTATGGTGTCTGGAATCTTTTGGCATCGTTTGTAATCTCTTTTCAGTTTATAAGCGCACCTATAGTGACATCCACTCAACGTTTTCTCAACTATGATATGGGACAGGGGGGACGACAACTCACCACTATCTTCAATCTCAGCCTCGAGCTTATAACAGCTGTCAGCCTTCTGCTCATCATTGGCTTCGAGACTGTAGGGCTATGGTTTATTAACCATAAAATGAACTTCCCGCCTGAGAGTCTGCCCGCAGTAGGTGTTCTCTATCAGCTGACTATATTCAGTCTTGTGATCCAACTGCTTCAGAAACCTTTTGAGTCTACAGTAGTGGCTCACGAAAAGATGTCGTTTTATGCATATATCGCACTCTTTGAAGTCTTTGCGCTCTTGGGAATAACCTTAATGTTGAAAAGCGATATAAGTAGTGATAAGCTCATCTGGTATGGAGGTATGAACCTTGTGCTCTATATAGTTGAGTTTTTTATATATCTCATTTATTGTCGTAAGAGTTTCCCCTCTTGCCATTTCAGAATATCTTGGGATAAAAAACTCGCCAAGGATATCACCTCATTCTCAGGGTGGAATCTTTTCGGAGGGCTCTCTTCGATGACTGCTAATCAGGGTGTAAATGTGTTGCTGAATATGTTTTTCGGAGTCGTTGTCAACGCAGCTTTCGGAATAGCGACACAGATGAGAGGAGCTTTGAACATGCTAATTGGCAACCTCCAGAAAGCCTTTGACCCTCAAATTATCAAAAACTACTCCCTTGGGAATACACAGCGCCTTCACTCCCTCACGTTTGGGATAGTTACTTTCTCCTATCTTCTCGCACTCGTGTTGGTATTTCCCCTCTGCTGGAATATGGATTTTATACTGACTCAGTGGCTTGGAAAGGATGTCCCGGAGTATGCAAATATATTTTGCATGCTTACGCTTGTGCAGATGCTTTTCGTGGCGCTTGGAGGCCCGATTGACACTGCAATTTTTGCCACCGGGAAGATCAAATCTTACCAACTTTGGCTCAGTGGAGAGATATTTCTGAATATCATAATTTGCTATATCCTCTTCAAACTATCTTTTGGGCCCATATGGGCATTTGTAGTAAAAATCAGTGTTGAGGCTGTCATCACATTCACTCGTCTGCTTTTCCTTGCCCGAGTGGGGATACCTTTCCTTACCGCCATGCGCAGAGTTGTGATTCCCCTATTTGGAGTCACAATCGTTTCATGCGGGATAGCGATTGCTATCTTTACCTTCGCTAACTTCCCTTCGACTTGGGCAGGAGTCATTACCTCCTCACTAACATTTGAAATCGCCCTAGCAGCAACTGTTTGGTTCCTTATACTTGACAATGCCAAACGCAGCATGGTGATTCAAAAAATCAAACAATCCCTCCCCTTTAAGGCATGAAAATACAGCATTATCAGCTTAATTCCGAGAAAATACCCGGTTGTTTCTCTGAATTTTTCCGCTATCAGCTTCCTCTTTTACTCTACACCCCCATATCACGCGCAATTGCCCGTTTCCATTTGATAAGAGCACCCAAACGCGAATTCCGCTACAAGGTTGCGCTCTGCCTTATATTCAAAGATGAAGGTCCATATCTTAAGGAGTGGCTTGACTATCACATACTTATTGGTATCGACCATTTCTATCTATACAACAACAACTCAACCGACAACTATCTCGACATCCTCTCCCCCTACATTGAGCAGGGCATTGTAACACTGATTGATTTCCCTGAGAAATATGCTCAGGTTAAGGCCTACCGCCTCTGCTACGAGGCCGCCCGCAATGAGGCCGAATGGCTCGGATATATTGATGCCGATGAATATGTCAACATCATCAGCGACAACTCCATCAAGGACTTCCTAAACAGATTCCGCAACTATCCGTCCGTCTTTCTCAACTGGCGCATGTTTGGCACATCCGGTCATCTCAACGAGAATCCCGATCAGCTTACCATCGAACGCTACACTCAGGCATGGCCTAACCTCAGCTCTACAGGCAAGGGATTTATCAACAATAGATTCCCCGCTCATAATGTCTCAGTGCATTTCCACACCTCGCGACTCTACTCTCTCCCGGTGTTTGGAGCGCTTGCCAACAAATGGCCTTACCATAATCTTCATTTTCTGTGTTCAAGAGGGGTCGACAAAGCAGCCTATCTTAATCACTACTGGAGCCGCTCCCTCGAATTCTATAAATTCAAAGACTACGTCAAAGGCGATGTTGCCGGGCCAAACAACGAAAAGGTCAGAAAAACTGAAGGCCGCTTCGAGAAGACCGAGCTCCGCAACAGCACAAAAGATTTCTCTATCCAACGATGGTTAGTGTTATTGAAAGCACAGCTGAAAAATCCTCATAACCAAACCATCTGACCTCCTTTAGAAAAAGATTCTCATGACAGCCGAAACTATATATTGGGTATTCTCCACTCTTCCGCAGGTGTTGGCAGCCCTGACAGGACTCGTTATTG
>CAZUEY010000098.1:0-4581 GCA_964619395.1 uncultured Staphylococcus sp.
GGAATGGCGGGGGATGCGGCAGGGTGGGTTATGGCGGCGGGGACGCGGCGGGGTTGGTTATGGTGGCAGGGAACGCGGCGGGGTTAGCTTTACCGCTCCTCCGGACGCACGAACCGTGCGTCCCTACATTCAGGCGGTGGGGTTGGTTATGGTGGCGAGGGAGGCGGAGGCGGAGGGGTTGGTTATGGTGGCGAGGGAGGCGGAGGCGGAGGGGTTGGTTGGGGTGGAGGGGTTGGTTGGGGAGGAGGGGGATTATTCGGGGAGGTAAAGGAGGGTGGAGGCGCGACGGGGATCGATGACGCGGCGGGTTGTCGCTACGATCTCTGCCGGTGTCACCCGACGATAGTCGTCGACGAGTTTGTTGATATCCTCGCCGTGCATTTCTGCCATGGCAAGTGCCTGGGCCCGCTGTATGAGGCTGAGGTTGGCAAACCGAAACTCTGAGGCGTGGCGGTTGACTGCTCTCTCGACTTCAAAACGCGTCACTCCGTCCGGGTGCTCTGAGGCGGTGTTGCAAAGTTCGACAGCCTCGGCGATGAGTCGCGCGGCGGCTTCCCCGGCAGCTTCAAGCGAGGGGTCAAGAAGGTGGCCCTGGAGCAACAACATGCCGGGTTCCTCGCTGCCGATGATCACTGCGTCGGCTTGCGAGAAGAGGTCGCTTCCGAGCACAAGCCGACGGTAGAATCTAGACGACTTCCCGGCGGCAAGGATATCGGTGATAAGGTCGCACTCCAAATATCCCTTTTCGCCATAGCCGGGCATGGGGAAGGCCACGGTAACGACCGATTGCGGCACTCTGCCATGTATCACGAGCTCGCGAGGCTCTTCTACGGTAGGCTCCTGAGCGTAGGTGCGGGGTGAGATTTCACGGCGTGGGATATCGCCGAACCAGCGCTCGACACTGCTGCGGAGAGTTTCAGGGTCAACATTGCCGCTCACGGCGAGCACGGCATTGTTGGGGCCATAGTGGGAGAAGAAGAAATCCTTGACCTGCTGTTGTGTGACGGTCTCTATCTCGTCCGGTGTGCGCCCGATGGTTGGGTAACGGTAGGGATGCGAGCGGTAGACGAGCTCGCGGAGGCGGTGCATCAGGTCGCCGTATGGGCGGTTGAGGCAAGTCTCTTTGAACTCCTCGACCACCACTCGTCGCTGCACGTCGAGCACCTTGTCGGAGAAGGATGGCGAAAGCATGCGGTCACTTTCAAGCCAAAGAAGTGTCTCGAAGTTCTGGGCGGGGGCGTAGTCGTAGAAATTCGTAAAGTCGTTGGAGGTCCATGCATTATTTATACCACCTGCGCGCTCCATTTCGCCGTCGAAGTCAGGGATGTGGAGTGAGCCGCCAAACATCAGATGCTCGAAGAGGTGCGCAAGGCCTTTCAGCTCGTCTGACTCATCGCGCGACCCAACGTTGTAGAGGATGTCGACTGCAACCATGGCGGTAGTGGGATCGTAGTTGTGAACCACTCTCAACCCGTTCGGCAGTTGATATTTTATGGTTTCAATCATAGGATAGTCAGTAGTTATAAGGGGGCTCAGATGAGTTCCGCGCCGTGCTTCCCGGGAGGGAGGCACGGCGCGTAGATTGTATGCTATGCGGTGTAATCAGCCGATTTTGATACCGGAGAAGCCCATGAAAGCCATGGCAAGGAGGCCGGCGCAGATGAGCGCGATAGGCACACCACGCATTGCCTTGGGGACGGATGTAGTGGCAAGTTGTTCGCGGATGCCTGCGAAGAGAGCGATAGCCATTGTGAAGCCTATTGCAGTAGCAAAGGCGTAGACCACGCTCTGGCCGAGGTCGAGATTGTTGCGCACCACGAGGATTGCGACACCGAGGACAGCACAGTTGGTAGTGATGAGTGGGAGGAACACACCGAGTGCGCTATAAAGGGCGGGGGCAATCTTTTTGAGGATGATTTCGAGCATCTGGACGAGAGCCGCGATGACGAGGATGAATGCAATGGTCTGCATGAATCCGAGTCCGAGGGGGTTGAGGACGTAGGTCTGGAGGAGCCATGTGACGGCCGTGGCGATGACCATTACGAAAGTCACGGCTGCTCCCATGCCGGTGGCTGAGGAGAGTTTGCGAGATACTCCGATGAAGGGGCAGATGCCGAGGAATTGGGCGAAGACGATGTTGTTGACGAATATCGCCGTAATGATTATAGAGATGTATTCGATCATGGTCTATCAGGCTTTAGATTCGCGGATTTTGGTGAAAAGAGCGATGAGGAGGCCGAGGGCAATGAAAGCGCCGGGTGCGAGGACGAAGACGAGGGAGCCGTAGGTTTCGGGGAAGATAGCGGCGCCGAAGATGCGTCCTGTACCGAGGATCTCACGCACGGAACCGAGGATCGTGAGGGCGATTGTGAAGCCGAGGCCAATACCGATACCGTCAAGGCAGCTGTCGACCACGCCGTTGCGGGAAGCGAAAGCCTCGGCGCGGCCCAGGAGGATACAGTTGACGACGATAAGGGGAATGAAGATGCCGAGGAGCTCATTGAGGGCGGGCATGTAGGCTGCCATGACGAGCTGAAGGACTGAGACGAAGGTGGCGATCACGACGATGTAGGCCGGAATGCGCACCTTTGAGGGGACGAAGTTTTTGATGAGAGAGATGGCGACGTTTGAGCAGATGAGGACTGCCATAGTGGCGAGACCCATGCTCATGCCGGTAACAGCGCTACCGGTGGTGCCGAGCGTGGGGCACATGCCAAGCATCAGGACGAATGTCGGGTTTTCGGTAATGATGCCGTTGAGAAGTATTTTGAGCTTGGAGTTCATGATTTTTGGCTTTGTGGTTTGATGATATTGCAGCTAATGGTGTAGATCAGGGGTTTTGCTGCTTGTAAGCATCGAATGCACGAGATGCTCGGTTGAGGGCATCGAGGAATGCGCGCGAAGTGATGGTCGCTGCGGTGATTGCGTCGACCTGCCCACCATCTTTGCTGACGGTGAGACCACCGGGTGTGGCGGAGGGGTTGAGACCTATTACGCTGCGATTTCCTTCAGACATTTTGAACCATTCGCCCATTTTAGCACCGAGTCCGGGGGTCTCGGCATGGCTCATAACTTCAAAACCGGTGACATTGCCTTCGGCATCAAAGCCGTAGATGAGTTTGATTTCGCCTGAGAAGCCCTGGAGAGAGTAGCTCTCAACGGCAGCACCTACGAGGTTGCCCTGAGCGTCGCGAGCGGGGAACACTTTGAGGGGCTGAGACTCACCTTCGGGGTTGATATCGTAGGCGTCGGCCACGGGATCGTTGGCAAACTCGGGGGTCACGGCGCTGATAGCGGCGATCTTTTTATCGAGTTCAGCCTGCTTGATGGGTCCGTCGGTCATAGAGTAGACCCAGGCGAGGAGCGCACCGGCAACCACAGTGATGATGCCGAGCGAGAGAATCATGTTTGTAAGAGTCGATTTCATGCTGCCACCTTCCTTTCTCCGAATCTGCGGGGTTTTACATAGCGGTTGATGAGGGGAGTGACGCCGTTCATGATGAGAATGGCGAATGACATACCTTCAGGATAAGCACCCCACTGACGGATGATGACTGTGATGAGACCGATCATAACTCCGTAGATGAGCTGGCCTTTGTGGGTCATGGGTGAGGTGACATAGTCAGTAGCCATGAAGATTGCGCCCAGGAGGAGGCCACCGGTGAGGAGCTGCACACCGACATTCACTCCGATGATTGCCGAGAAGATGGCTACTGTGGCGAGAATGGCTACGGGTGTGTGCCAGGAGATTGTGCGTGTGGCAAGGAGGTAGATGAAGCCGAGCAGGAGGGCTATGGCGCCTACCTCACCCATGGAGCCGCCGGTGAAGCCGAGGAGCTGGTCAACGAGGTTGACATTTCCGGGCTCGATGAGACCCTGCTTGAGTTCGCCGAGGGTGGTGGCGCCTGTGACAGCGTCGAGGTAGTTCATGCGGTTGACGTTGGGGAGTGGCCAAGTTGTCATCTGCACGGGGAAAGAGAGCAGGAGGAAGACGCGGCCAACGAGGGCGGGGTTGAAGATGTTGCACCCGAGTCCGCCGAATGTCATTTTACCGATGCCGATGGCTACGACACATCCGATGAGGATGGTCCAGACGGGGAGATTTGAGGGGAGGTTGAGCGCGAGAAGGAGGCCTGTAAGGATGGCCGACATGTTGCCGATGCTCGATTTCTGGTGGAGCATGTAGCGTGTGATAAGATACTCGACTGCAACACAGCCTACGATTGAAGTAACAATAACGATTGCCGCTCCTATACCGAAACAGTAGAGCGCCACAAGCACGGCGGGAATAAGTGCGATAATGACGTTAGTCATCAAGCGCGAGACCGTGACGGAGGTGTGGGCGTGCGGCGATGGTGAAATGGTGATTAACTGGCTCATTAAGGTTTGGTATTAGTCGGGGCAAAATTAGCAAATAAAAGTTAAACCTGCAAAAGATTTTTTTGATAATCCAAAAAGGGGTGCGGAGGAAGGGCGGGAAGGGCGAAGCAGGGGCGGGGAAAGGCGGGAAGGGCGGGGAAAGGCGGGGAAGGCGGGTAGACACGGCGGCGGAGGGCGGGGGAAGGCGGGAAGGAGGCGGGA
>CAZUEY010000099.1:0-4177 GCA_964619395.1 uncultured Staphylococcus sp.
GTGGTATGCGGTTGGGGCATGCCGTTGCCATTGCGGTGGTATGCGGTTGCGGCATGCCGTTGCCATTGCGGTGGTATGCATTTGCGGCATGCCGTTGCCATTGCGGTGGTATGCGGTTGCGGCATGCCGTTGCCGTTGCGGTGGTATGCATTTGCGGCATGCCGTTGCCGTTGCGGTGGTATGCCGTTGCGGTGGCGGTGGCGTGCGGCTGATTTGTGGCGGACGGTTTGCTTTAATCGGCGGAAAATAGTAATTTTGCAAATCTAAGCAACTAACAAACTCTTACTATGGCTACTACATTGGTAAACACCGACTTCAATTTTCCCGGCCAGACCGCAGTATATCACGGCAAAGTGCGCGATGTCTATACCATTGGCGACGACCTCCTCGTGATGGTCGCCACGGACCGCATCTCGGCCTTTGATGTGATTCTTCCCAAGGGTATTCCCTACAAAGGTCAGGCGCTCAATCAGATAGCAGCTACATTCCTCGACGCTACCGCCGATATCGTCCCCAACTGGAAGCTCGCCGTCCCTGACCCCATGGTGACCGTGGGCTACCGCTGCGAGGGGCTGCGCCTCGAGATGATCATCCGCGGATATCTCGCCGGAAGCGCCTGGCGCGACTATAAGAATGGCATGCGCGAAATCTGCGGCGTGAAGCTCCCCGAAGGGATGGTGGAAAACCAGCGGTTCCCCGAGCCTATCATCACCCCCACCACCAAGGCTGAGGCCGGCCACGACGAAAACATCTCCCGCGAGGATGCTATAGCCCAGGGTATCGTCACTGCCGAGCAGTTTGACACCATGGCGGCCTACACCCGCGCCCTCTTCAAGCGCGGCACCGAGATGGCAGCCGAGAAGGGTCTGATACTCGTGGATACCAAATATGAATTTGGCCTCAGAGAGGGCAAAGTGATACTCATCGACGAGATCCACACCCCTGACTCATCGCGCTATTTCTATGCCGATGGCTACGACGAACGCCTCGCCAAGGGTGAACCCCAGCGTCAGCTTTCAAAGGAGTTTGTGCGCGAATGGCTTATGAGCCATGGCTTTATGGGCAAAGAAGGGCAGCAGGTTCCCGAGATGACAGACAGCTTCTGCGAGGAAGTCTCCGAACGCTATATCGAACTCTACGAGCATATCACCGGCAAGAAATTTGTCAAGGCTCCCGAGGAACATCTTGAGGACCGCATAGCCCGCAATGTCCTCGACTGCCTCACAAATCTCTCGCTCTGAGCCGGTTGAGCAACGCGAGTGAAGCGAGGATAGAGCAATCCGTTTAAGGGAAGATCAAGCAGCAAAGTGAAGGTAGAGCAGATCAATCCATACGAGGAAGATGGGCGCACTAAGTCAGTGCAGGTCAGGGAGATGTTTGACTCCATCGCTCCTGCCTACGACTTTATGAACCGCGCCATGACCCTGGGGATCGACCGCCTCTGGAGGCGCAAGGCCGTGGGGAGCATCACTGCCGGTGAGCCCGCTACGGTGCTCGACATCGCCACCGGTACCGGCGATCTCGCCATCCTCCTTGCCGAGAAGCTCCCCAAGGCCCGCATCACCGGCATCGACCTCTCGGAGGGGATGGTGGAGATAGGGCGCAGGAAGGTTGCCGCCCGAGGTCTCGCCGACAGGGTAACGCTCCGGACCGGCGACTGCCTCGCACTCCCCTTTGCCGACGACAGTTTCGACTGCATCTGCTGCGCCTACGGGGTGCGCAACTTCCAGGACCTCCTTGCCGGCTACCGCGAGATGCACAGAGTGGTCCGTCCCGGCGGCCAACTGATGGTGCTTGAGCTCTCAGTCCCCTCCTCAGCGTTGGTGAGGCCCTTCTACCGCCTCTACACGCGGCGGGTGATCCCGATGGTGGGGAGGCTCATATCGAAGGATGTGCGCGCCTACAGCTACCTGCCCGAATCGATAGCGGCTGTCCCCGCGCGCGGGCAGATGACGGCGATCATGGAGGAGGCAGGATTCACCGATGCCCGCTGCCATCAGCTCACCTTGGGAGTGTGTTGCATCTATACCGCCACTAAACCACTCCGGTAGGAGCCATCACAACCGCCATCATATCAGTCTCCCGAACCGACACCGAAATAAACTTCCAAAATTTGACAATAACAACACAAAAATACCACTATGGCAAACAATAATAAACCCAACGAAATACAGATTGAACTCTCGCCCGAGGTGGCTCGCGGCATCTACTCAAATCTTGCAGTCATCAGCCACGGCCCCAACGAATTTTTCGTCGACTTCATCACCATGGCCCCCAATATGCCCCAGGCTAAGGTGCAGTCACGCATCATCATGACCCCCGAGAATGCCAAAAATCTCCTCGGTGCGCTCATGGAGAATGTGAAGAAATATGAGGCTACCTTCGGCGAGATCCGTCCCAAGCACCCCAAGATGAATGGCGGCGGTCAGCCCGGTGGCGGCGAGATACCCAACCCCTTCATCATGGGAGGCAAAGCCTGAGGCCATCCGGCTGCTCCGGCTGTTAATCTCACATCCAAAAAAAATCCAAATTATCCTGACATCCTGTTACATCCCCACAACGCTTAAACATCATGATCGACAATAATCTGACCCTCTACAATACTCTCACACGCACCAAGCAACTTTTCCAACCTATCAACGAAGGGAGAGTGGGGATGTATGTGTGCGGACCCACTGTCTATGGCGACGGCCATCTCGGCCACGCTCGTCCGGCAATCACATTCGATGTCCTCTTCCGCTATCTCCGCCACCTCGGCTACAAGGTGCGCTATGTGCGCAATATCACTGATGTGGGCCACCTCGAGCACGATGCCGATGAGGGTGAGGATAAGATCGCCAAAAAGGCTCGCCTCGAGCAGCTCGAGCCGATGGAAGTGGTGCAGCACTACCTCACACGCTATCATAAGGCCATGGAGGCGCTCAATGTGCTCCCCCCGTCGATAGAGCCCCACGCCTCGGGCCATATCATAGAGCAGATCGAGTATATCAAGAAGATTCTCGAAAGCGGATATGCTTATATATCAGAGGGGTCTGTTTATTTCGACGTGCCGAAATTTAACCGCGACCACCCCTACGGCAAGCTCTCCGGCCGCAACATCGACGAACTCTACTCCAACACGCGCGAGCTCGACGGACAGAGCGAGAAACATCATCCCGCCGACTTCGCCCTCTGGAAGAAAGCGGCTCCCGAACATATCATGCACTGGCCCTCACCCTGGAGCGAAGGCTTCCCCGGCTGGCATCTCGAGTGCTCCACGATGGGCGAGAAATATCTGGGCGAGAGCTTCGACATCCACGGCGGCGGCATGGACCTCATGTTTCCCCACCACGAGTGCGAAATAGCCCAGTCTGTGGCCCATAATGGCCACGACACCGTCCGCTATTGGCTCCACAACAATATGATAACCATCGAAGGGAAGAAGATGGGCAAGAGCCTCGGCAATTTTATCACCCTCGAAGAGTTTTTCAACGGCTCCCATAAGTTGCTCGAGCAGCCCTACTCCCCGATGACCATCCGGTTTTTCATCCTTCAAGCCCACTACCGCGGCACCGTCGACTTCTCCAACGAAGCTCTTAAAGCCTCCGAGAAGGCCCTCAGCCGCATGCTCGAAGGCTATCGCCGCCTCCGTGAGCTCACACCCTCTGATGAGTCGACAGTGGATGTCAGCGGCTTCCGCGCGAAATGCTACGAGGCGATGGACGATGACCTCAACACCCCGGTGGTCATAGCCAACCTCTTCGACGCTCTCCGCATCGTCAATCAGATAAAGGATGGCCACGCAAAGGCCACGCAGGCAGACATCGACGAGCTGCGCAGCCTCTTCGACACATTCCTTGTCGAGATACTCGGCATCCGTACGGAGATGGCCGGCGACTCCGCCGACGCCCTCAAGCCCTTTGAGGGAGCGGTAGACCTCCTGCTCGATGTCCGCGCCAAAGCCAAGGCTGCGAAAGACTGGGCTACCTCCGACCTTATCCGCGACCGTCTCGCCTCGCTCGGCTTCACCGTCAAAGACACCAAGGATGGCGCCGAATGGAGCGTCGGCAAATAGTCCGCGACGCCCCCGGCAGCGTTGTCGCAAGAGAAAAAAACAACCGCCTCCGGAAGGGGCGGTTGTTTTTTAGAGCCCATTCGATAAGGAATGTTAACGCTGGGGTCGCATATCCTCGAGGGA
>CAZUEY010000100.1:0-3445 GCA_964619395.1 uncultured Staphylococcus sp.
TACTGGACGGATATAGCTGAGAAGGACATCGTGGAGTACATTTATGGCAAAGGTGATAAGATAGTGGAGCTTCGCAAGGGAAACCCCTCCACATCTACTGCCGCAGGCGCCCTTTCAATCATGGGCAACGCTCATCCCGGCGGTAATAATGCAATGCTTATTCCTTATACATATCCGACCGAATGGGATTTTACCGGCGACAGAAACAATACCGGTAAAAACTTCTATATAAGTGTTCTTCTTCGAGTTATCGATGCTACTCCCACTGCCGGTGTTGAACCGAAGGAGAAGCAACGCTACCCCTACAGAGACCTTCGTCAAGGCATAAACGCTCTTCAAATTCCAAGAGTATATTTAGCTACCGACAAAGCCACAAATACAGTCACTGCCCAAGTATATAAGAGCAACAATCCTAACGACAACAATTATTACTCCGACAAAGAGTGCAAGACCACATATTCGCTTTCTCAAAGTGAGGAGGTCAAGGAATTCGGTTGGGCGGCTATGCCTGCAACCGCAAAATGGTCGGCCGGATACATCTACACTTATACCCTCAACTACACCTACGGTGTTGGTGTTCATGATCCGGACGTCAAATCAACTTTACCCTCTGCGGGCGACCCTATTATCGACGATCTTATTGGTATGAATGTCGATGTCATTGAGTGGAAGCCATCTCCTGATGCCGGTGAGATGGAAGTGCCCGGTTCTTAACAAATTTTTTACTATCAATGAAAAATCGATTACAACATATAGGCTTTTTCTTTTTATCTCTCACGTCACTGACGTTAGCCTCATGTGATCAAGAAGATGCGCCCGACAAACGCGAAATCGACGATTCAACAGTAGCTTTTTTTGTCTCCCTTCCGGCAGTTGGCTCACGTGCAGAGTTTTACATCGATGGTGTTAACACTCTTTACAATGACGTCAACGGCTTCCATGTTACCGCCTTCGCTCCTGACACTGCCAAGACCGGAAAACTTTATCCCTTCCGCGAAGAATTCATCGTGAAAAGGAGATATGACGGTGCTTACTGCAACGATACCTGCCGCTGGCCTGAAAAACGATATGGCTATGAGGGAAGAATGATGTTTTACGCCTTCTATCCCTCTCTCAGTAAGTTGCGTGCCTCTGCCGAAGCGACGGACAAGGATTTCGTTTTGAATAACTATTCTGAAAAGAAAGCTTCCGGATCGGTTTCTTACGATTATCGCATCGAAAGTTTCAAAATAAACAAGGATATTTCGAAGCAGTCAGATTTCGTAGCCGTAGGCATCGCCGGATCAAAAAACGACAATCTCTACTCAGGTGTCCAGCCCGATTTTGAGCACCAGTTGAGCAATATTGATTTTCTTGCATACAATTCTCTCTCGGAATATAATGTAGAGATTGCGGCAGTGAAGATTTGCAACGTGATGACTCAAGGTGACTTCTGTTTTAATCGTGCACCCTATGCGCTTAAGGGCGATAATGCTACAGGTCATTGGGAGTACCCCAACACTTATAAAAAAGGTACTGTAGAGTATATCTACAATATCGGCGAGAAACTACTTCTCCTCGACCAGAATAACCATACCACCAAGCCGACTGCGGAGTCTATTTTTGGCTCTGCAGGTAGTGCCTTTCTGTTACCTTACGATCATAAGAAATGGGAACATCACAATGATGTGTCTAACAAGAATCAAGGCCTGTATATTACCGCCCTTATCCGAGTGGAAAAACGATCCACCGGAGTTCAGATTTATCCTGAGCCGGGTCACAAATATGGTTCCGGCGGCGTCCACTACTACCTTATCAATAAGAATGACGGTACTATCAAAGATATGGAGCTTGAGATCTATGTCAATAATATTTCCGGTGTAGCTGAAGGAGCTGATAAGATAATTGAGGTCGGCGCCGACGATAAACCGATATATTACACCGACAAGGATTGCAAAAATCAATATATTGCTCCTGACGGTTTTGAAATTAGAGAATTATCCTGGGCTGCGATTCCCTTCGGAGTAAACTTGAAACCGGGCTACCGCTACACCTATTATATAGACTATGGCAAAGGGGTCGGAGTCCATGACCCAACGGACACCGACAATGCCGTCGCTCCGAATGTCCTCATTGTCGGGTTTGAGGACTGGATAGAAGATTATGAAGTCACATTAAATGTCGGTTAGACATAAGAAGATTAAAGCAATGAAAATTTCAATCAATATATTACTGCTTCGGATGCTATGCTTGTCGGCGTTCATGCTTTTAGTCTTGGGCTGCTCCGAGGATATTACATATTCATCTGGCAATCTCAGCTCTTACGAAGTTCGAGAGGTGGAGGTGCCTGTGGCATTTGATATCGAGTCCATGATTTCGGCCGATCCCCCCACACGATCAGCTGAGAATGGGGATGTTGACGCGGAATTGCGCGTTCACGATTTCTGGCTTATTCAATTCGATCCCGAGGGCAAAAGGGTCACCAAGCCTTATTACCATTAGGCGAAAGACGGCAATTATGTGCCGATGGTTGTCCCCGTCAAAGCAGGAGTTCAATTCCGCTGCGTTGTCATTGCAAATACCAATGACCCGGATCTTTTCAACCTTGAAAACACTCAGAATTATGAACAAATCAAGGATGAACTCCCTGAAATGGATATTCCGGGTGGGATCGGTATTAGGGCAGACAGGGTGTTTTGTGTCGTTGAAGACGGAAAGCAATATCCTCTGATGAACGGTGAGACTTTAGTCGATTACCAGACTAATAAGCTTGGGTCTGTGCTTAGATGCTATTTTGCACAGGTGCTGCTGCATTTTAGATTTGTTGGAGAACAATTCAAAGATGCTGAAGAATTCAAAAAATTAAAAAGCATTAAAGTAGTCAATATCCCCAAAAAAACATATCGTTACACCGGTGAAGAGTATCACGACCCTGATATGAATCCTGAATCGTTAAATGCTAAAGACTACACTTTTTGGGAAATTATGGTAGCTGAAGACGGTAGTTACTCGCAATTGTTTGATAAGATAATAAAAGAGCGCGGTTTTGACTATTTAATATATCTGCCGCGTAGATTACCAATGACTGCGTCTGCTCATGATACGAATTTTAGAACCGCTATCCAATTCGGTTTTTTGTACAATAAAGAAGGTGTTGAAACTACCGGATACCAGATTGTTGAAATTAAGAAACCTGATTCGAGTGGTGAGTATGCCTCCCTCAAAGAAATAGTTCCCTGCACCAAATACGATTTGACAATAAATATAAACCGATTAGATGTTAAAACTGGGGGTGACTTTTATTTAAGTGACGAAGATCTGACTGCCACTCAAGATAATTATAAATATGAGAATGGCTACGTTCTTGCACATGCCAACTCATTTATTATCAACCCCGAAAAGACGCTCGAAGATGGCACAAAGCTGATTGACAGGCACCTGAAAATTCCGCTTTCGAGAATAGACC
>CAZUEY010000101.1:0-2993 GCA_964619395.1 uncultured Staphylococcus sp.
TGATGAGTTTCGAAGGCGGGTTTGGGCGATTTTGGTGTGAATGTGATGGAAGAGTCGGGAGAAATGCCTAACTTTGTCGGTTAATAGCGCTTTTAGGGTTTCTTGCCCGGGGAATCGCCGGGAGTTGAGGATCGGGGCGCTGTGGTTAGAATTTAATAAATTTTTTATTGACAAGAAAAGATGCCGATAAGAAGATGGCGCATAGAGGACAGCGCTGAGCTTTACAACATCCAGGGTTGGGGACGAAAGTATTTTTCCATCAACTCTAAAGGCCATGTAGCAGTGACTCCGCGCGAGGGGTATGCCTCGGTGGATTTGCGCGAGGTGATGGACGAACTGCAGGTGAGGGATATCACTTCGCCCGTGCTCATTCGTTTCCCCGATATCCTCGACAACCGTATCGAGAAGATTTCCAACTGTTTTGCTGTGGCGTCGAAGCAGTATAACTATACCGGGAAGAATTATATCATCTATCCCATCAAGGTCAATCAGATGCGCCCGGTGGTAGAGGAGATAGTGTCTCACGGCGAGAAGTTCAACATAGGCCTCGAAGCAGGTTCGAAGCCTGAGCTTCATGCGGTGCTTGCAACCAATATTAAGGAGAATGCGCTGATCATCTGCAATGGCTACAAGGATAAGAACTATATAGAGCTGGCACTTCTGGCTCAGAAGATGGGACGCCGTATCTATATTGTGGTGGAAAAGCTCAATGAGTTACGCATGATCCACGAGGTGGCCAAGCGCATGGAGCTCCGTCCAAACATAGGGCTTCGCATCAAACTTGCATCCTCCGGCTCCGGAAAGTGGGAGACAAGCGGAGGCGATCAGTCGAAATTTGGTCTTAATTCCTCCGAACTTCTTGAGGCTCTCGACTATATGGAGCGCAATAAGATAAAGGATTGTCTCAAACTGATCCACTTCCACATAGGGAGCCAGATCACCAAGATACGTCTCATCAAGAATGCTATCCGCGAAGCCACACAGTTCTACGTTCAGCTCTCGCAGATGGGCTTCGACGTGGAGTTTATGGATATAGGTGGCGGTCTGGGAGTGGACTACGACGGGACGCGCAATTCGGCCTCCGGTTCGTCGATGAACTATTCGATCCAGGAGTATGCTAACGATGCCGTGTCGGCCATCGTGGACGCCTGTGTGAAGCATGGACTGAAGCAGCCTAATGTCATAAACGAGAGTGGCCGCTCGCTTACGGCCCACCACTCTGTGCTGGTGTTTGAAGTGCTTGAGACTACCCGCCTTCCCTTCTGGAAGGACTCAAAGGAGGTGAGCGACGACGATCATGAGCTCATCAAGGAGCTCTATCAGATTTGGGACCACCTCGACCAGCAAAACATACTTGAGAGTTGGCACGACGCAATGCAGATACGCGAAGAAGCTCTCGACCTCTTCAGCCTCGGTCACCTCGGTCTGCGCACAAGGGCGCAGATGGAGGAACTCTTTTGGTCGATAGCGCGGGAGGTTGGCGATATAGCCTCTGGGATGCGCCACGCTCCTGAGGAGCTGCGTAAGGTCTCGAAGATGATCCCTGACAAATATTTCTGCAACTTCTCGCTCTTCCAGTCGCTGACCGACTCGTGGGCGATAGACCAGGTGTTTCCCATCATTCCTCTTTCGCGCCTCGACGAAAAGCCAACCCGCACCTGCACCATTCAGGATATCACTTGCGACAGCGACGGCAAGATCTCCAACTTCATCTCCATCTCCGGCTCTACTGCCAATGCCCTCCCTGTCCACCCGATAAAGTCAGGCGAGCCTTACTATCTGGGAGTCTTTCTCGTGGGAGCCTATCAGGAGATCTTAGGGGATATGCATAATCTCTTCGGCGACACCAACGCCGTGCATATCTCGGTCTATAAGGATCGCTACGAGATAGACCGTATCATCGACGGAGAGACGGTTGCCGATGTGCTCGATTATGTGCAGTTCAATCCTAAAAAGCTGGTGCGCAACGTTGAAGCATGGGTGACAGCCTCCATGAAGGCCGGGAAGATCTCACCCGAGGAGGGAAGAGAGTTCCTCAGCAACTACCGCTCGGGTCTCTATGGCTACACCTATATAGAAAAGGACTGATGTTTTATTAGTGGGGACTGGAGAGTCAAGAAAGATGAGATATTTCATGCGACTGTCATATTGCGGAGCACCTTTCCATGGTTGGCAAACCCAGCCGGGGGAGGTGACTGTGCAGCAGGTCATTGAGGAGGCTCTCTCCAAAGTGATGCGCACTCCCATGAAGATCGTGGGCGCCGGACGCACAGACACCGGGGTCAATGCCCGCATGATGGTTGCTCACTTTGACACCGAGGCTCCAATCGAAGACACCGCCAAACTCGTGGGGAGCCTCAATGCGCTTGTGGGGCGCGACATAGCGATAGAGCAGATCTATGAAGTGGAGGCCGACCGCCATGCCCGGTTTGATGCCACTTCGCGCACATATCACTACTATGCCGTCACCTCCAAGACTCCATTCTTCTACCGACTCAGTTGGAAGGCTCCCGCTACACTCGACTTCGAGAAGATGAACGAGGCGGCATCGCTGCTTATGACCACCACAGACTTTACTTCCTTTGCCAAACTCCACTCTGACAGTAAGACCAATATCTGTCATGTCACCCGCGCCCGGTGGGAGAGGGTATGGGAGGATGGATGGGTGTTTGTCATCACTGCCGACCGCTTTCTGCGCAATATGGTAAGGGCGGTTGTGGGGACGCTCGTAGAGGTTGGGCGTGGTAAGATGACGGTTGAGGAGTTTGCCGAAGTGATAGAGCGGCGCGACCGTTGTGCAGCCGGCACCTCGATGCCGGGCCACGCGCTCTACCTTTGGGAGGTGACCTACTGACAGAGCAGTAACACAAACCCTCCTCACCGAGAAACATCAAAAGATTATAACAATATCTAAAAACTCAATAGCAAAATGATTACACAAGAACAATTAAAAGAGACTTTTGAGCGCAAGCTGGCGCTGAGGAGGTATCTTT
>CAZUEY010000102.1:0-2936 GCA_964619395.1 uncultured Staphylococcus sp.
TCATCATCAACACCTGGTATGGCGGCGAGATGAAGAAGGGTATGTTCTCAATCATGAACTACTACAATCCCCTTCGCGGCATCGCTTCGATGCACTGCTCAGCCAACACTGACAAGCAGGGCGAGAACACCGCAATCTTCTTCGGCCTCTCC
This sequence comes from uncultured Staphylococcus sp., assembly GCA_964619395.1. Taxonomy (GTDB): domain Bacteria; phylum Bacteroidota; class Bacteroidia; order Bacteroidales; family Muribaculaceae; genus Duncaniella. The sequence goes on from CAZUEY010000102.1 coordinate 153, forward strand.
GGCACCGGTAAGACTACCCTTTCCACCGATCCCAAGCGTCTGCTCATCGGCGACGACGAACATGGCTGGGACGACAACGGTGTGTTTAACTACGAAGGTGGCTGCTATGCAAAGGTTATCAACCTCGACAAAGAGAGCGAGCCTGATATCTACAACGCTATCACCCGCGACGCCCTCCTCGAGAACGTCACCGTAGATGCTGAAGGCAAAATCGACTTCACCGACAAGAGCGTCACTGAAAATACCCGCGTAAGCTACCCCATCAACCATATCAAGAACATCATCGTTCCCTCCAAGGGTCCGGCTGCCAAGAATGTGATCTTCCTTTCGGCTGATGCTTTCGGTGTGCTTCCTCCCGTGTCTATCCTCACTCCCGAGCAGACCAAGTATTACTTCCTCTCCGGCTTCACCAGCAAGCTCGCAGGTACAGAGCGCGGCATCACTGAGCCTACTCCCACCTTCTCAGCCTGCTTCGGTGCAGCATTCCTTTCGCTCCACCCCACCAAATATGCTGAGGAACTCGTGAAGCGCATGGAGCAGAGCGGCGCTAAGGCTTATCTCGTCAACACCGGTTGGAACGGTACCGGCAAGCGTATCTCTATCCGCGACACCCGCGGTATCATCGACGCTATCCTCGACGGTGCTATCCTCAAGGCTCCCACCAAGCAGCTCCCCATCTTCGACTTCACTATCCCCACCGAACTCCCCGGCGTAGATCCCAAGATCCTCGATCCCCGCGACACCTACGCTAACCCCGAAGAGTGGACCAAGAAGGCTGATAAGCTCGCTGAGATGTTTATCAACAACTTCAAGAAGTTTGAAGGACATGAAGCAGGCCGTGCTCTCGTAGCAGCAGGTCCTCATATTTAAGAAATCCCTGTGACCGACGGGATAGATGAGCAGTCTCATCGCCCCACCACACCATCAGAAACAACCGCCCGCAAAGCCTTGCAGCTCCGCGGGCGGTTTTTTTGTTTTCTGACCTGCAGCCATGATTTGCCGCAGGTCAAGATTTTTAGAAGACCGGTTGGTGAAATCGGCTTGATTACACTCCGGCAGATATCATCCTAAGGGGATGGGATCAGATGTTTTCGTCGATCGAGAAGTCGTCGGGGAGATCATCGTCAACGTCGTCGACGAGGGAGTTGAGCTCTTCGTCGGTGGGGTCGGCATCGTCGATTGCGGGCTTCTTGGCGGCTGCCGCGGGCTTCTTCACGCCACGCGCTTCGGCATCCTTATCCTTGAGAGCCTGCATGATGAGAGCTTCAAGCTCTTCGGCAAGTTCGGGATTGTCGGCAACCACGCGCTTTGCAGCGTCGCGACCCTGAGCGAGCTTGGCATTGTTGTAGGAGAACCACGAGCCGCTCTTCTTGATGATGCCCAGCTCCACACCGAGATCTATGATCTCGCCGCTGCGGGAGATGCCTTCGCCAAACATGATGTCGAACTCGGCGCGGCGGAAGGGGGGCGCTACCTTGTTTTTAACCACTTTCACCTTGGTGAGGCGTCCGAGCACATCGTCGCCATCCTTTATAGAGGTGCTGGGGCGGATGTCGATACGCACTGAGGCGTAGAATTTCAGGGCGTTGCCGCCGGTGGTGGTCTCGCTTGGGCCAAACATCACTCCGATCTTCTCGCGGAGCTGATTGATGAAGATACAGGTGGTGTTGGAGCGGGAGATGGCGCCTGTGAGTTTGCGCATTGCCTGCGACATGAGGCGCGCCTGGACGCCGACATTCTTATCGCCCATCTCACCGTCGATTTCACTCTTGGGGGTAAGAGCGGCCACGGAGTCGACAACGAGGATGTCGATAGCGGAGGAACGGATGAGTTGCTCGGCGATCTCGAGGGCCTGCTCGCCGTTGTCAGGCTGAGCCATGAGTAGATTGTTGACATCCACACCGAGTTTTTCGGCGTAGAAGCGGTCAAATGCATGCTCGGCATCGATGATGGCAGCGATGCCACCCTCCTTCTGAGCCTCGGCGATGGCGTGGATTGCCAGCGTTGTCTTACCGGAGGATTCCGGGCCGAAGATTTCGATAATACGCCCCTTGGGGTAGCCACCCACGCCGAGGGCATAGTTGAGGCCGATGGAGCCGGAGGGGATCACCTCCACATCCTCCACCTTCTCGTCGCCGAGTTTCATGATGGCGCCGCGGCCATAGTTTTTTTCGATGTTGCCCATTGCGGCTGCGAGGGCATTGAGTTTGGCTTGACGGGGATCGGTCTCTTTCTCCTTGGCGCCTCCCTTTATGGTTGATTCTTTCTTTGCCATTTTCGTATGATTTTTTGTAATTATTATCGTTTTTGATTTATTGACACTGCAAATTTACGCATAGACCTGTGCCATAATTATGCCCGGCTGCGCAAAATAGTGTGAAAACTTCTCAGATATTCGAATTTTTCGATCATGTCGCCCTTCGGCGGCGGGTCCGCATGTCGCATTTCTGCTGAGGTGACAGGGCGATATGAGGGCTCTAAGTTAACGATTTTCAGGGGGATTGACAAGTAATTTAGCTCTATTTCTCTCAGAAGGGGAAATTTTTTTCAAAAATTTTTCCGCATCGGTGAACAGTTTTGCTGCCGAAGCGTTTTAATGATATAGCAAAATTACTTTTTCCATTGCAAGAAATGTGATAATGATTGGTTTATTATCTAAGCGAGAAGACGATGTGATATCATCTTCTCGTTTGGTTTAAGAGCCCATTCGATAAGGAATGTTAACGCTTGGGCGGACTATCATTGAGCAGATTTATACTTGTGAAAAAGGAGTGTACTTGATGT
>CAZUEY010000103.1:0-2688 GCA_964619395.1 uncultured Staphylococcus sp.
GCGCAGGCAAAGGAATGGAATTTTTACAAATTATTTTTGGATTTAAATATTTTTCACTAAATTTGCCGAAATGCCACTGCACGGTGTCTCGGACTTCACGTTGCAACTGCGTGATAGTCAGGCTCCGGCATTTGTCGTCGTCGTCAGTGGCTACCATGAAAATACACCCTCTCAACCCCTACCTCACTCCATTATGGGCTACTGGTTACTCAATTCATTGCTAATATTCTGCCTGTGTGTACTACTCTCAGGCTTCCTCATACCGCAGATACTTCTCATAGCCTATCGGCGCAACCTCTTCGACGAGGTCGATGAGCGCAAGATCCACAAAGGGCATGTGCCCCGCCTGGGGGGCATCGGATTTGTGCCGGTGATCTGTGTCAGCGTTGCCACCGCCCTGGTAATCAACTATCTTCTCGGCTACACAGCGTTTACTGATGCATTCTCATCATTCTATCTCTCCCTGCTGTGTGTCTTCATTTCACTTGAATTGCTCTTCCTGGTAGGTATTGCCGACGACCTTATCGGTGTGAAATATCGTGCAAAATTCGTGGTCCAGATCATCTGTTCCATCATCCTAATATGCGGAGGCGTCTGGTTCAGAGACTTCGGCGGTGTGCTCGGCATAAACTTCCTGCCCCTTTGGTTCTCCTACCCCTTCTCGGTGCTCGTAGTAGTGTTTCTCATCAACGCTATCAACCTCATCGACGGGATCGACGGCCTCGCTTCAGGCCTCAGCTCCATAGTGTGTATCATCTACGGGTTCTCGTTTCTCATGCTCGGCCGCTATGCCAGCGCCATGCTCGCCTTCGCCCAGCTCGGGGTGCTTGTACCCTTCTTCTATTATAATGTGTTTGGCAACGTTGAGCGCCACTCCAAAATCTTCATGGGCGACACCGGCGCACTCACCGTGGGTCTGCTCCTTGCTGTCCTCGGCATCAAGCTCTATAACTGCGATGACGAGAGCGTGGTTGGGATCAACTCAGCCATCGTGGCCTTCTCGCCGCTCATCGTCCCCTGCTTCGACGTGATCCGCGTCTACATGGTGCGTATCCGGCAGCACCACAGCCCGTTCCTCCCGGATAAAAACCATATCCACCACAAGCTCCTGGCAGCCGGACTCAAACCCCGCATGGCCATGATCACCATCGTCAGCGTCTCGCTCCTCTTCTGCGCCCTCAACTTCGTGCTGTCGATGCTCCTGAATTTCAACATCAACATCATCATAATTATCGACGTTGTCATCTGGGTGCTTGCCAATATGTGGCTCTCGCGCCGCATCCGCCTACGCCGCGAGAGAGGCATCATCGACTGACCCTTTTCGTGGTTCGGTTTGTTATATCTACGCAGGGTCGCTCTCAGGCCCGGATGCTACATTTCTTAACCACGCTCCCCAACTATTATGATTGATCATATTATCTCTGAGGCCGAAACCGAACGCGCTGTGCTCGTGGGTCTTATCACCGAGCAGCAAAACGAGACAAAAGCCACCGAATATCTCGACGAACTCGCTTTTCTCGCCGACACCGCCGGGGCTGTCACCGTCAAAACATTTCTCCAGCGCATCCCCTACCCTAACCCCCGAACATTCGTCGGAAAGGGAAAACTTGAGGAAATACGCGCTTTTATTGAGGAAAATGACATCTCGATGGCTATCTTCGACGACGACCTCTCGTCGAAACAAGTGTTGAACATCGAGCGTGAACTCAAGGTGAAAATCCTCGACCGAACATCGCTGATCCTCGACATCTTCGCAAAACGTGCCCGCACAGCCAATGCCAAAACACAGGTTGAACTGGCTCAGTATCAATATCTCCTACCACGACTCACGCGCATGTGGACCCACCTCGAGCGCCAGCGTGGCGGTATCGGTATGCGCGGCCCGGGCGAGACTCAGATCGAGACCGACCGACGCATCATCCTCAACCGCATTGCATATCTCAAGGAGGAACTAAAGGCCATAGACAAGCAGAAAGCCGTCCAGCGCAAAAACCGCGGCAAGCTCACCCGCGTGGCCCTCGTGGGCTACACCAACGCAGGGAAGTCGACGCTCATGAACCTCCTGAGCAAGAGCGACGTATTTGCCGAAAATAAGCTTTTCGCAACCCTCGACACCACCGTGCGCAAGGTGATTATCGACAATCTCCCCTTCCTCCTCTCTGACACCGTAGGGTTCATACGCAAGCTCCCAACCCATCTTGTCGACTCCTTCAAGTCGACACTCGATGAGGTGCGCGAGGCCGACCTGCTGGTGCATGTGGTTGACATCTCCCATCCCAATTTCGAAGAGCAGATCGAGGTGGTCGACAAGACTCTCCGCGAGGTATGCGACGGCGCCGACAAACCCATGATCATGGTTTTCAACAAAATCGACGCCTTCACCTATACTCCCAAGGATGAGAACGACCTCACCCCCACACGTCGCGAAAACATCTCGCTCCCCGAGCTGAAGAAGATGTGGATGTCGCGCCTCCCCCACGACTGCGTGTTCATCTCCGCAAAAAATGGCACCAACATTGATGAGCTCAAGCAGATGCTCTACGACCGCGCAAAGGAGATCCACCTCACCCGCTTCCCCTACAACGATTTCCTGTTCCAGAAATACGACGATCTCCCCTCCGACGACGAAATCAGCTGACTATCACCGCCGGAAACAAGGAAAACCGCCCGCAATGTAGGGACGCACGG
>CAZUEY010000104.1:0-2587 GCA_964619395.1 uncultured Staphylococcus sp.
CGTTGATGTAGAAGGCGAGCACAGGAAGCACAGCGCCGTTCATGGTCATCGACACAGACATCTTGTTGAGGGGTATACCCTCGAAAAGCACTTTCATATCCTCGAGAGAGCATATTGACACACCGGCCTTACCTACGTCACCTACCACACGTTCATGGTCGGCATCGTAGCCGCGGTGTGTGGCGAGGTCGAAAGCCACCGAGAGGCCTTTCTGACCTGATGCAAGGTTGCGGCGATAGAAGGCGTTGGATTCTGCTGCTGTGGAGAAGCCGGCATACTGGCGGATGGTCCAGGGGCGCAGAGGATACATGGCGCTATACGGGCCACGAAGGAACGGGGGAATACCTGACACATAGTTGAGGTGTTCGAGCCCTTCGAGATCCTTCTTGGTATAGATAGGTTTTACGGGGATAAGCTCAGGGGTGAGCCATTCTTCCCCCTTGGTTTCGGGGACTTTGACGTCGCCGAAAGCATCGTTTATGATGTCAATTTCTTTGAAATTCGGTTTCATTTTCTATTGTAAGTGAGGGGGTTGAAATTTACTTCTTGAGAAGGCGTGAGTTGAAGTCGCGGAGCACATCGAGCACATTGCAGCGAACATGGACGAAGTCGTTGATACCTTCAGCCTTGAGCTCTTCCATGCAGGCGGGAGCGCCGGCTACCACAAACTCTGCGCGACCGTCAAGATACTTGAACGCTTTAGGCGCGAGCTCGGCATACTCATCGTCGCTTGAACAAAGCACCACTACATCGGCTCCTTTCTCGAGAGCGGCATCTACACCCTGCTCAACTGTCTCAAAGCCGAGATTGTCGATGATCTCATAGCCGGCACATCCAAAGAAGTTGGAAGAGAACTGTGCACGGGCAAGACGCATGGCGAGATTACCGATGGTGAGCATGAATACCTTGGGACGGTTGGAGGCTGCCTCAGTTGCGAGACGAAGCTGCTCGAAGTCGCTGGCAGCTCGCTTGGTGGGCAGACCTGCAGGCGACTCGCAGTTGTTGGCATCGTGGCCGCAGCTGCAGCTGAACACTCCGTTGAGGCTCTCGATCTTGTCGGCTGCCATCTCGTTGATGTTAGGATACTGGTTGGTGCCGAGGAGGATCTCTTTGCGGCGAGCCACATCGGTGTGGCGTTTTTCAGAACTTTCGCGGATAGCTTTCTGCACTTCGTCATCGTTGCAGCAAGCGAGGAATCCACCCTTCTCATCCACTTCGAGGAAGAGTTTCCAGGCCTCTTTAGCTATGGAGACAGTGAGGGTCTCCACATAGTAGCTGCCACCGGCAGGGTCTATCACCTTGTCGAGATGGCTCTCCTCTTTGAGGAGGAACTGCTGGTTGCGGGCTATTCTTTCAGAGAATTCGTCGGGTGTCTGATAGGGGACATCGAAGGGTGTCACGGTGATGGAGTCTACTCCGGCAAGAGCGGCCGACATGGCTTCTGTCTGGCTGCGGAGGAGATTGACATGCGCATCGTAGAGTGTCTGGTTGAAGCGCGATGTGACGGCATGGGCCACCATTTTAGCTGCGGCTTCGCTTACGCCATACTGAGTGGCGATCTGAGCCCAGAGCATGCGGGCTGCGCGAAATTTTGCAAGTTCCATGAAGAAGTTTGATGAAACTCCCATGTTGAACTTGATGCGTGCGGCAACCTCATCGGGGGTGCGACCGGCATCGGTGAGGAGTGTGAGCCACTGGGCTCCCCAGGCAAGGGCATAGCCTAACTCCTGAAATATATAAGCTCCGGCATTGGAGAGCATGTCGCTGTCTACGGCAAGCACTTTCACTCCGGGCACCTCTTTGACGGCATCAAGGATTTCGCATGCCATGGCGGTGAGGGTGTCGGGATCGAAGGCCACACCCTTGCGGAGCGGTTTGCGGAATGGATTGAAGTCAATGGAGCCGCGGAAATTTTCGCATGCGCCTTTGGCTGCGAGATAGGCAGCGAGAGCTTTGGCAAGCGGAGCAGCTTTCTTGATGCAGCAGCTGAAGTTGATCTCAACCTTCGCGAGGTCGATATCCTTCAGAAGCTTTTCAAGCGTTTCTACTGAAGGGTCGCTGATATGGAAACCGAGTGATGTAACACCCTTTGTCAGCACAACGAGAGCCTTGGCATTGGCTTCTGCGGGATCCTCAGCAAGAATCTCCTGACGGGTGAGCCAGTCGTTGTCGGTGCGGGTGCCACGCACGTAGGGATACTCTCCGGGAAGTGAGTTGGTGGTCTTGAGATCTTCAATATCCTCAAGCCTATACATCGGCTGGAGGTTGAAACCCTCGTTGGTGCGCCATACTAATTTCTTGTCGAAAGGAGCGCCTTTAAGATCAGCTTCCACTTTAGCTTTCCACTCGGCGGTGGAAATCTCAGGAAACTGATCAAACAGTTTTTCTTTATTTTCTGCCATGATTATGGTTTATAAATGATGTTGTTTTTCTTGTATCTTAATGGTAATAGAGGTTAATCTACGGCACTACAAAGGTACTAAATATCTTTCGAATAGTCAAGCCGCAGCCCATATAAAAAACTGCTGCCAATCCTTTAGAGCCTGTCCCATAATATATGTTAACGCTGAGGTCGCATATCTCGGAG
>CAZUEY010000105.1:0-2219 GCA_964619395.1 uncultured Staphylococcus sp.
TAGAGCGTCGGATTCATAACCCGGAGGTCCCGAGTTCAATTCTCGGTCTCGCTACTTCACAGCCGACGCTGCGACAGCATTCTTCGAAGATGCTCCGCAGCGTCGGTTGCATTTTCTTTATCCATTTTTTTCATTTTCGCTCCAAATTCTTCCGGCGAGGGGGCTTCTGTGGGTGTAACTTTGCGCTGTAAACATTCCCTGATGCGATTGGGAATAATATGTTAATCACCTTTGACCTAAACATCTACAAACTATGACACCTAAAGACGCTCCTTTCACAGGCTACACTTACACTGACAGCGACCTGAAGCCTACACCTGAATTTTCTGAAGCCTTCTCCCTTATATCCTCTTCCAAGGGTTGGAAGAGATGGCCGAAAATCATTTCCAAGAAAGTCTACGAGCGCATCCACGATGAAGCATGGCAGTGCATCACGACGTTTGCCGTCCCGACTCCTCAATGGCGATTTAAGGACTTCATGCGCGATCTGATAGATTACTATCTCGCCCATGGCACCCTCAAACCCGACAACCAATATTACTTCTGGGAGTTAGGGCTCTTCGCTATATTCAAACGCCGAATCGATGAGGCGATCCGACGCCGCGTCCGCGCCATCCGTGCTGCCGCCGTCCGCCGCCTCAAATTGCAGTCAATTCAGGCCGCTGAGACACCGGCCGCTGAGACACCGGCCGCTGAGACACCGGCCGCTGAGACACCGGCCGCTGAGACACCGGCCGTTAGCGATACAATCCCTCAGGAAGAAAAGCCCGAACGCGACGCTGGTCTATTGCAAGACGCCGTGCCTGATCTTGAAGCCACCAACCGGGAGGCTACGCACCCGGTTTACTCTAAGATGCCACTGTCAACGTTCATAGATATTAAAGCCCAACAGAGCGGCAATCCCATAGAGGACCATTAGAAGATCCAGAAAACGATGAGTTCCAGGATTAAGGCCAGCCATTTATTGGATACTTTCTCTCTGATGATTTTACCGACCGGCTGACTTATGAAACCGAAAATAATACAAACGATGATAATTACTTTTCACATGGGCGTTTTGATTTTATAACGAGCAAAGTTACAACAAATAAAGATAAAACCTCTCAACATTTGTTGAGAATCAAGGGATTTAACATTGTCAGCTGTTGTTTTTTCGCAATCTGCTCAGATGTGTAGGTGTGATATTGAGGAATGAAGCGATATCTTTGAGGGAGAAAATCGAGAAAATGTCCTCATGCTTTTCGACAAGTTCATCGTATCGTTCCTTTGCGGATTTCACATGTAGGTCGATATATCGGTTATATGTGGTGTCGAAAAGAGCCATGCAGCCTTCGGCAACGTGTCTGAATAAATCAGGATCTGATTTCATCAGAGTGGCAACTTCCCTCGTGGGAACACAATAAATCTCGCACGGAGTAACTGCCTCAATTGAAACACGCGCTTGCATATTATAAAGGGAGAATGGAAAATCAGCTACAAATTCTCCCGCAAACTCCAGGCCGACGACCGCTTCTGTGCCATCGGGGGCATAGGCAATGTATTTCAGGGTGCCGGACTTGATATACCCTAAATATTTTGCTACCTCACCCCTTGCAACGAACAATTCTCCTTTATCGTAATAGTGCAATACGCCTTTCTCGACACATAGGTTGCGCCAAAAATTGGAATCGATATTGTCGTAATATGTATTGAACTTGTCAGGCATTATTCAACGGTTACGTTAGATTACTCGAAGGGTGTAGAGAATCATTCCGGAAGCGGCAATCGGAAAATTGTTTGATGCAAAGATATGACAAATATCTCACTTGTTAATGCTAAGATGATGTTTCTTCTGCGAGCACCATCTTCTGCGCTCAGATAACGATGACTTTCCTCCAACGGAATACCGGCTTTATGTCGGTAGAGTTTAAAGCCCATGCGAAACAACAACCACCCGAGAGAAGGATGGAATTTTTATGGGTGGAATGTATATATGAAAGAGCCAAACGAAATATTACAAACCTTTTACCTATAGGTTAAACTTTTGGGCGTTATATTTGTCAATATTGACAGATTTGAGTATCTTTGCACATGATTTTAACCCGCAGATAACAATGGATATTCGCGAGATATACAAAGGTTGCCTATACAGCATCAAATTTGACGAAGACTACATATAACTCATTTTTTTACAGCTATGAAGTTCAATCTTGAAAAACTGCAACAACTCGCGCAACCAC
>CAZUEY010000106.1:0-2058 GCA_964619395.1 uncultured Staphylococcus sp.
GCTCAATGGCTGACCGCCTCAGCGTTAACATATATTATGGGACAGGCTCTTAATCAGCGGGTGATGACGCGGTACTCGGTGGGACCGCCGGAGGCTACGGAGTAGCGCTGGAGGGCGTAGCCGCGTTCGGCTGCAGGGCCACTCATGGCGTTGCCACGGTTGGCGAAAACGTCGTAGCGGCTTTTGCAGACGGGGCACTCGGCGTAGGGCTCGGAAGTGCCGTCAGCTTTGAGGGGGATTTCAATCCTCACGTTGGGCTTCACCTCCACAGGGCAGCATAGATCGTAGGCATGGAGGTCGCCAAGCACATCGGTGACCAGAAGGAGTCCGCCATATCCGGTGCGGTCGAGGGCGGTGTAGGGGAAATCGGCCGGCACCTTGAGTTGAGGTGTGTGGATGTAGCGCTGGTGGCCGGCAGCATCGGCTTTCACGCCATAGATGTTCCAGTCGCCTATGGTGTGGAAAGTGAGATGGACTTCGGCGTAGGGTATACGGTTGTCGTTGACGGAGTCGCACGCGGAGGTGATTGACAGAAGCGCGCCTACGGCAAGAAGGAGTATGAGGATGTTTTTGAGGAGAATTTCAGGCATCGAGCAGCAGGATCATTTGAAGATCGATGTGAAGACATCGCCGAATTTATCGGCAGCTTCCTGGATTTTGCCACCGATGAGGGGCTTGAGCATCATGGGGAGGTCGATGTCGATGGCCGGGGTGATACTTGTCTTCCCGGGCTCCTCCTCTTTGAGGTTCACACAGAGGTTGAGGGGCACGGGGGCACCTTCGGCTTTGAAATTGACATGGTTAGGCGCCTGGCGGTCGCTGATCTTGAACACGAGCTGCCCGATGGCGGGAGCGTTCATTTTGATGGTGTCGCCCTCGATTACGAGTCCGTTGAGCTTACTGCGGTGCTCCTCGGAGAGCTGCTGAATGAGCTGGCTATATTGACCGAGATCAGAGATTTTCTCATAGATTTCAGTGATGGGGCGAGGGAGGGTGACAGCTTTGCCAGAGTATTTCGACATCTTTTATTATGCTTTTTGGGGTTTAGTATGATAGATGGAGAGGTGCCGGGCGCGGGATTACTCCTTGACGCCACTCTTTGCGGGCACCCAAAGGGAGGGATCCTTACGCCACTCCTTGAGGGTGGCAACGTCGCTCTCGCGGATAAAGCCACTTTCGAGGGCTGCAGTGATGAGCGCCGAGTAGTTGGAGAGGGTGATGAGTTTTACGTTGGCCTCCTTGAAGCGGTCAATGGCGAGGGGGAATTCGTAGCTGAAGATAGCCACCATGCCAATGACTTCGCAACCGGCATTTCGGATTGCCTCCACAGCCTTGAGGCTGCTGCCACCGGTGGATACAAGATCTTCTATCACTACCACTTTCTGACCGGGACGGAGGTCGCCCTCGATTAGGTTTTCAAGGCCGTGGTCCTTAGGGGTGGAACGTACGTATACGTAGGGGAGACCGAGAGTGTCGGAGACGAGGGCGCCCTGGGCGATGGCACCTGTCGCCACACCGGCCACAGCCTCAGCATCGCTGAAGTTTTCGAGTATAATGCGGCTGAGTTCCACCTTTATGAAGCTGCGCACCGAGGGATATGAGAGGGTTTTACGATTGTCGGTATATATAGGTGAGTTCCATCCTGAAGCCCAGGTGAAAGGATTTTCGGGCTGTAGTTTGATGGCGCTGATTTTCAGGAGTTTCTCTGCAAGGATGAGATCAAGTTGTTTCATGATGATATTGGTGTTAAGGAGAAATGATCTGATAGTTTTCCGATGGGAAAAGAGCGAAATAAAGTACAAAGTTAGTAGATTTGATTGCGATACGCAATATCCGGGGGCAATATCCGATGGAAATTTGTGGTAAAATATCCGAATTTTTTCGCCATAAAGGCCAAAATCAGGTGCGCGATGGCTCCGTTCGGGAGCCGACAGTGGCTCTCCCGGAGACTTGGCGCAGGTGACCATTGGTTAGTTGGGATCTTAGTACCGGTGATGTAAACTCTTAATCTAAAAGAGTGTAGGGGGTGAAAAATGAAAAAGGCTGTCATCACGACAG
>CAZUEY010000107.1:0-1887 GCA_964619395.1 uncultured Staphylococcus sp.
CCCTCGAGGATATGCGACCCCAGCGTTAACATTCCTTATCGAATGGGCTCTAAATCACTCTTCGTCATTGGTTTTCACTGATGCGTCTTCATCCCTTGTGGCTTCGGCAGTGGCGGCTATTGCTTCGCTGTGGCCGTCGAGGGCCGCGAAGGGGGCAAACTGAGCTGCGCGCTGTTCCATTGTCATAGGTGTGAAACCTGACGGGGGCGCTGGCCTATCGTGGTGGATTATATCGTCATATCTATTCATTGTCAAGGTGGGTTGGGGAACGGTGTGAATCAGAGCGGCTGAAGGGGGTGGGAGGAGTCAAGGGGTGAAAGCCACAGGGAAGCCGCCAAGCGTGCCGGACGAGGGCTCATTCGCCTGACGAGGGCTCATTCGTGGTGGCCACCGATCTGGCTGTTGCGTTTGCGTTGGGTGGCTCCCTGAGCGAAATTGAGGCCTTTGAGGATGGCGTTCTTGCCAAATTTCTTTTTGATTTTCACTATGGCTTCCTGCCGGCGCTGCTCGCGGCAGAGATTGCGATGGCGCTCGGTCTCGATGTTGAGCCGGAGGTCGTAGTCGGTGAAGAGGTCGAGCTGGCCTTGTGGCATGGAGGGTGGAAGGAGTGGCGTTGCAGGAGTGAGATTGTTGAGCGACAGGGTGATGCGCCTGACAAGGAGCGCCGGGTTCACGATGCGGTCGAAGAGGGTCTCCACGGCTTGGATCATAGTTGAGGCAGAGGAGGTGGCTTGGGGGAGGTTGATGGTGCCATGGGCGTGGACCGGCACTCGGCGGCCGTAGCGGTCGATGGTGACCTTCCCTTCGTAGATGATGGAGGGATCACGGAGAGATTCTACGTCGTAGCCTACGGTGAGGACAAGTTGGGGAGCTACGAGGTGTTTGTCGGTGAGTTCGAGGGAGGCGCTGTCGGCCATCTCAAGCGCTACGGTCTTTGCCTGACACACCGGGTAGGGTGATTCGAGCACCTGACCGCTGCTGATGCTCTTTGTGGCCGGCTGATAGGCTTTAACGTGGGCCATGGTTACGGGTTCATAGCCCCATGCGTGGTCAATGAGGAGCTCGGCGTTGACCCCGAAGGTGTCGTAGAGGAAGTGTTGATGATGGAGAGAGAAGCGGGCGAGATCGCCCATAGTGTAGATGCCCAACTGCCTGAGGCGGCGGGCAGTGCCGGCGCCGATGCGCCAGAAGTCAGTCATAGGTGTGTGGGTCCAGAGGCTGCGGCGGTAGCTTATCTCGTCGAGCGAAGCAATGCGGACTCCGTCGGAGTCAGGAGGCATCTTTTTCGCCACAATATCCATCGCCACTTTGCATAGATACATATTGGTGCCTATGCCGGCCGTGGCAGTGACGCCTGTCTCTGCGAGGACTTCACGTATCATCGTCATCGCCAGGTCGTGGGCTGTCATCTTATATGTGGCGAGATATGGAGTGGCGTCGATTATCACCTCGTCGATGGAGTAGACATGGATATCCTCTGGGGCTATGTAGCGCAGATATATCTTATAGATGCGGGTGCTGTAGTCGATATAGTGAGCCATGCGGGGCGGGGCTATGAGGAAGTCTACAGCGAGTTCGGGATGGGTGTCGAGGATAGCTTTGGAGGTAGAGCTGCCGCTGCGGCCGCGGGAGCGGTTGGCCTCCCTCACTTTGGCTTTGACTTCAAAGAGGCGGGGGCGTCCTCCGGTGCCGTAGCTTTTGAGAGCGGGCGACACGGCCAGACAGATCGTCTTGTCGGTGCGCGAGGCGTCGGCCACCACCAGACATGTGTCGAGCGGGTCGAGGCCTCGCTCTACGCACTCTACGGAGGCATAGAACGATTTCAGGTCTATGGCTATGAATTGCGGCTCCATCTATCACTCCAACGCTCTAACTCACCCTGATATT